>NZ_OBDX01000015.1:0-176412 GCF_900215185.1 Pseudomonas sp. LAMO17WK12:I10
ATCAAGCGCGAGTTTGGTTCTACCAAGGTGCGGTTCCGAGGCTTGGTCAAGAACACCGCGCAGATGGTGATGCTGTTCGCGCTATCGAACCTGTGGATGGCTCGTCGGCATTTGCTATCGAAGACAGGAGAGGTGCATCTGTAGTACGCGAAATGGTTGCTACGAGGTGCTCGCAGCGGCGAAAAAATATGAAATAGACAGCAGATCTGATCGCATCTTGACCTGCTGCCCTTTTGGCATCGAGGATGAAGAATTAGCCAGAAAATATTGGGCTACTTCAGACCATCCCAAGGTAATGCCACAGTCTGCTTTCAAGATGAACGGAGTTCTGTCTTTCAGGGGCGACGCCCAGGAGCCTTATTTGCTGAAATACAGCCTCATCACTTGACCCGAGCCCTTCATGAGCCAGATGAGCTTTTCCGACTTCGAATACGCCGACAAACGTAAGGGATGGTCTGAAGTAGCCATGTGTTTCTGACTGACTTCGGTCACCGCCGATTTTGAAAGTAGTGAGCCGATCCAAACGCTCAGATCACTCACTTATTCCTGGCTTTTTAGCCACTGCTGGGTGGCCTACGCCATCGTGTTCTTCACCACCGTGGTGCAGCGCAAGACCAAACACATCTACGTCGGCAACTGGTTCTTCGGCGCCTACACCGACTGGACCATCGGCCACGTCCACGCCGGGGCCCTGGGCTGGGTGGCAATGATCACCTTCGGCGCGATCTACCACATGGTGCCCAAGGTCTTCGGCCGTGAGCAAATGCACAGCATCCCACTGATCAACCTGCACTTCTGGCTGGCGACCATCGGCACAGTGCTGTACATCGCCTCGATGTGGGTCAACGGCATCACCCAGGGCCTGATGTGGCGCGCGGTCAACGACAACGGCACCCTCACCTACTCCTTCGTCGAGGCCCTGCAGGCCAGCCACCCGGGCTTTATCGTGCGCTTCGCCGGGGGCGTGTTCTTCCTCAGCGGCATGCTGCTGATGGCCTACAACACCTGGCGCACCGTGCGCGTGGCCGACCCGCGCCTGGCCCTCAGCGACGCCCAGATCGCCTGATCGCCTGATCGCCTGATCGCCCAAGCCACGACCACGACCACGACGCGGGCCACACCCGGCCCGCGTCGCTCATCCCTCCTGCAGCACAGCGAGCCCCCGATGATCGAATTCGCCCTTGACCTGCTCGGCGTGACCTTCCTCTACCTCAGCATCGGCTACTGCCTGCGCCATCAATCGGCCAAGAGCCTCGACGACGCCAGCCTGATCCCCTTCGCCGACGACCCGGACGTGGCACGCCGGGTGGAACTGGCCACCGGCAAGAAAATCGACGCCGTAGCGCCGGAACCGCAAACCGCCAGGCCCGGCTGGGGCAATGTAGAGATCTGAAGAATGCCCTTGATGGGTCTGGTAGACGCCCAGGCCACCAGACAGCTACTGCCTTACCCACGCTCCCGGGGAATCAGCGCCTGCAGCTGCGACGCCAGGAAGTTGCCGTCGAAGGTAAAGACGTCGGACTCCTTCAGGCCGTTGGCCTGGCGCCATTGCCAGCTGCCGTCGGCCAAGCCCACCAGGGACACGCTGCCGTAACGCGCGGCGGTCAGGCCCATGACCGCCAGGGAAATCTGCCCGGCGGCGCCCATCACATCGGGCACGAACTCCACCGGTTTGCCGGCGATGACGATGGTCAGCTTCTCGGTCTTGAAGGTCGAGGTTTTCACCGGGACGCTGGCGCTGAAGGCCAAGTAGGGTTCCCGGCTCAAGGCCAGCAGGTCCGGCATCAGCACCGGCGCCAGCCACTGCTGGATATGCTCGAACAGCTCGGTGATGCGGCTCGCCCAGACCACCTTCTGGCTTTCGAACAGCTGTTTCTTGTGGGCTTCGCTTTCTGCATAGCGCCGAAGCATCTCGCCCAGTTGCCGTACGTCGTCCATGTTCATGCCTCTTCGAGAAACCGCGGTTGCGGACCTTGAGCATGGCAGATGGGGGGTGTCGGCGTACGACTAAAAACCTGCGCGGTACTGGCTGGGGGTCAGGCCGAGGACCTTGCGAAAGGCGCTGCCCATATGGGACTGGTGGGCGAAGCCGGTTTCCAGGGCGATGGCGGCGAGCGGCAGGTCGCTGCGTTCGATCAGCCGACGCGCCGCCTGCACCCGGACTTCGACCAGCCAGGCATGGGGCGTCATGCCGATGGCGCGGGTGAAATCCCGCAGGAAACGCAGTTCGTTGCGCCCGGTGCAGGCCGCCAGTTCACCGAGCGACAGGGGCTCGGCGTACTGCTGCTCGATCAGCGTCAGCACCCGGCTGAACTCGGTGCGCCTGGCGGCCTTGGCCGGTGCTGGGTCGAGGGCGGCGAGGCCGGCGAACTGCAGGGCACATTGTTCCAGGGCCAACGGATCGCCGGCGGGTTCCAGCAACAGCCGCCGCGCCTGGCGTCCCAGCGCCAGGGCCCGGGCGTGTCCGGGCCGTTGCAAGCGTCGCGAACCGCGGGCGATGCCCAGGGCCTGGGGGTCGGCCAGCCAGCGCAGCAGCAGGTATTCACCGCCCTGGGGCGACTCGGAAAACACCTCGACCCCGGCCGGGGTCAAGGCCAGGGTCCCCGGCCAGCTGTCGAAATCCTCGCGCCGGTCGCTGCCGATGGCGTGCACGCCCCGCTGGCGCTCCAGGCTCAGGCCGAGGCTTTGCCACTGCAGCGGATCGCGCGCGCTGTAGGCCGCGCGCGGCAGCAATTGCAGGTCGAGCGTGCCGCCCAGCAATTCGCGGCGCAGCGGCTCGTGATCCTGGACTTTGCTGCTCAGCGCGCCGGGCATGTGAAATTTCTTGATAGATCGCGGGGCTGCATCACGGGACACTCTCGACACTCAGGTTTGTCAGCAACAGGAGCTGTGTATGCGCACCATCGGCCTTATCGGCGGCATGAGCTGGGAGTCCAGCGCCGAGTATTACCGCCTTATCAACCAACAGGTACGGGACTGTCTCGGGCCGCTGCGCTCGGCGCGGTTGCTAATGTACAGCGTCGACTTCGGGCCTGTCGAACAGGCCCAGCACGCCGGACGCTGGGACCTCGCGGCCGGGATCCTGGTGGATGCGGCGCGCCGCCTGGAGGCCGGTGGCGCCGAATGCGTGGTGCTCTGTACCAACACCATGCACAAGGTCGCCGACGAGATTCAGGCCGTGCTCTCGGTGCCCTTCCTGCACATCGCCGACCCGGCCGCCGAGGCCGCCCTCGAGGCCGGCACCCTCAGCGTGGGCCTGCTGGGCACGGCCTTCACCATGGAACAGGATTTCCTCAAGCAACGCCTGCTCGATCGCGGCCTCAAGGTACTGGTGCCGGACGCCGTGGACCGTCAGGCCGTGCACCGGATCATCTACGACGAGCTGTGCGTGGGCGTCATCAGCGAGGCCTCGCGCCAGCGCTACCAGCAGGTGATCCAGGCCCTGATGGAGCGCGGCGCCCAGGCCATCATCCTCGGCTGCACCGAGATCGGCCTGCTGCTCAAGCCTGAACACAGCCCCCTGCCGCTGCTGGACACCACCGAGCTGCATGCGCGGGCGGCGGTGGCGTTTGCCTTGGATGGAGCGCGGCATGGCTGACCGCGGATCATCGGCCATCCGCAAGCCTGTAGCCGCTGCCGAGCCCTGGCGAGGCTGCGATCGCCCGGAACGGGCGCGGCGCTCTCGAGATCGCTGAGGTCCTGCGGACCTGTCGCAGCCTCGCTGGCGCTCGGCAGCGGCTACAGGGGGCGGTGGAGGTTAGGTAAACGTTCAGGTAGCGAGGGCGCGGCGCAGGCGCGCCATGCTCAAGACGTCGACGTACTGGCCGTCGCGCACCGCGTAGTCGCGCAGCCGGCCTTCGCTTTCGAAGCCGAACTTGCGGTACAGGCCCAGGGCGGCTTCGTTGTCGGCAAACACCGTCAGTTCCACCCGTTGCAGGTTCATCCAGTTGTCCGCCACGTCCAGCACCGCCGCCAACAGCCGGCTGCCGACGCCCTGGCCCTGCCATTCCACCGCAACGCCCATGCCGACGCTGCCGCAGTGGGCGCGGCGGATGCGCGAGTATTGCTCGATGCTGCAACTGCCGATCACCGCACCCTGGTGCAGCGCCACCAGGGCCACCCGCCGTTCGTTGTCCGGCGCCAGGCGATTGCGCCAGACCTCGGCGGACTGAAACGGCATCTGCAGCACCTGGCGGGCGACCGTGGGGTCGTTGTACAGCGCGGTAATGCCCTGCACATGGGCTTCACTGAAACGTTCGATGACGATGCTGGGGATTTCGGCGGGCATAAGTCTTCCTTGGTTCATGCGAGACGGCCGTCGAGTGTAGAGCGCCAGCGCCGCGGATGGCGAGTGTCGGACACAGGGGCCAGGCGAGCCCATTCCCGGTGTAGGAGCCTGGCTGGCGATGCCTGCGCCGCGGTGTATCAGGCAGGACGCCATCGCCAGCAATCGAGCGTCGACCGGCTGCTCCTACAGCGGATTGACTGAGTCAAACCATTCGCCACGTTCGCGGAAGGTATTGAGGACCAGTTCCACCAGCATCCGCACCTCGGCGTCGTGCTCCACTTCGGCGTTCACCGCCATCCACACCTGGCGCGCCATGGCCTCGTCGAACAACCCGGGCAGTGCCGTCAGGCCGCGGTCGAAGCGGCTCATGTAATGAGGCAGCAGGCCGATGCAGGCGCCGCAGCGGATCATCTCCAGCATCAGCTCGTAGGAATGCACCTGCACCACCCCCGCCAGGCGCTGCTCCACCAGCTGGTTCCACGGCCGCAGCGGCTCGACCTGCCGGTCCTGCTGCCATTGCACCAGCATGTAGTCGGCCAGGTCGTCCAGGCTGTCGGGGCGCGCCGCGACCCGCGAATAACGCTTGGCGATATGCGGCAGGTAGTCCAGACGCACCAGCGGCTGCGGCGCGCTGGTGACGAAACTCGGCCCCGGCCTGGGTGAATCCACCCCGCCCAGCCACACCACCACGTCCGCGCTCAGGGCCCGCAGCGACAGCTCGCTGTCGATGGAGATGATCTCCAGGCGCACGCTGGCGTTGCGCCGCAACAGGGCAATCAGGTCGCGACCGAGGATGTCGTGCAGGATCGACTCGGCCACCGCCAGGCGCAGCAGCGGCTGTTCGAGCACCGGCAGCGTGCGTTCGTGGGCCAGGGCGATCAGTTGCGCCTTGAGCTGCTGGCCTTCGCGGCTGAGGCTCAGGGCACTGCCCTGGAAGCTGAACAAGGGGCGGCGCAACTGTTCCTCCAGGTGCGCCAGCTGTTTGCGCAGCAGCGTCGACTTGATGTTCAGGCTGCGCGCCGCCTGCATGAAGCAGCCGCATCGGGCGGTGACCAGAAAATACTGGGCCAGCTCCGGCTCGATCCCGGCGGCCAGGGCCAGCCAGGCTTCCCGGGGTTCGGCCTGGGCGATGTAGGGGGTGATGCCCGAGATCGGGACGGGTTCGAGAAAGGACATGAGTGACTCCCTGTCGTGTGAGTGATGGCATCCATTGCACGTTGTTCAGGCGATAGCGGTATCGGCCACACCGCCCCCCTATAGCTTCTCCTCCAGCACCTTGCTCAACTGCGCGCCGTCGATACTCAGGGTCGCGGTGTCGAGCATGCCTTCCAGGTAGGCCTTGGCGATCTGTTCCTGGCGCTGCGCCCGCAGGGCCTGGGTCAGGCGTTCGCGCAACTCGTCCAGGGTCGCCGTGCGGGCCGGTTGCTGCTCGGTCAGCTTGAGCACATGAAAACCCGCCGCGCTCTGCACCGCATCGGACACCGCACCAACCTTCAAGCGCGCCACGGCACCGCGGACCTCGGGCAGCAGTTGCTGCAACGGTTGCAACCCAGAGTCGCCGCCGCGCCGGACGCTGTCGGGGTCCTGGGAATACTGGCTGGCCAGGGCGGCGAATTCGCCGGGGGCGGCCTGGGCCTTCTTGCTCAGTTCCTGGGCCTGCTTGCGCGTCGCCTCCAGCGCCTGCGGCTCATTCACCGCGAGGAAGATCTGGCTGACCCGGTACAAGGCCGGGGTTTGCCACTGCGCCTTGCCGGCGTCGTAGGCCTGCTGCAATTCGGCCTCGCTCGGGTAGCCGGCCGGTACCTGGCTGACCGAGCGCAAGTAGTCGCGAAAGACGATCTGTTCCGTGGCCACCTTGGTCTGCAAGGCCACCTCCGGACGCTGGCGCCAGCCCTGGGCATCGGCCTGTTCGAGCACGGCCTTTTCCGCCAGGCGCGTGCGAATCCAGTTTTCCAGGGCCGGGCGATTGCCCCGCAGCTGCTCGCGGGACGCCTCGGGCAAGGCCGCGAACAGCGCCTTGAGCTCCTCCGGCGCCACCCGCTGGTTGCCCAGGCGCGCCACCGCCGGACCGTCGTCGACCGGGCTGGCTAGCGCCACCCTGGGCTGTTGCGCCGCCACCGGGTCGCTGCCCGGACGCACGCCCAGCCACACCGCCAGCGCCACCAGGGCCAGGGCGCCGACACCGACCACCAGGCTTGGCTTCTTCACTGCCCAGGCACCTCAACGACAGCCTCGGCGACAGCCTCGGCGACGGCCTCGGGCGCTGCTTCAGGCATGGTTTCTGGCGTGGCTTCAGGCTGGGCCTGCAGGCGCGCGGCGTGCTGGCTGTAGTCGCGCAGGTAGACGATGAACTCCTGCAACAGCCGGTCCCAGAGTTCCAGCTGGCTGCGCAGGTGATCGTGGCCAACCCCGGACACCACCACGTCCATTTCCATCACCAGGAACTCGCCCTGCACCGACAGCCGGGCAAAGCGTCGCGAGGCGTTCCACAGTTCGGCCAGGCCCGCCGGCAACTCGCCCTGGACCCGCAGCGCGCAGCTGAAGGTGAAGTCCACATAGCTGCGCGGTTCAGCCGCCGCCGCGTTGCCGAAGCGCACGGCGTAGCCGATGCCCTGGCTGGCGCTGAGCAGTTGCACGATGCCGTTCTGGTCGGTCTGGTTGACCCGGTAGCCGGCGCCTTGCAGCAGTTCGGTGAGGCTCTGCGGGGTGACGCTGGCGATCAATTGCGCTTGTTCAGTCATGCTCGATTCTTCCCTGATATTCAGTGGGTGCTCGCTGCCCGCGGGGCATCGAACTGGGTTTTGTACAGCTCGTCGCCAAAGCCCTGGGCCAGTTCCTCGAACTTGACCCGGGCGCCGCCGGCGAAGGGTTGGCGGATTTTCATCACCTGCGCCACGTCGATCTTCTCGTAGGCCGCGAGGATCTCTTTGGCCACGCCATACATTTGCTGATTCTTGACCGAACATTGCTGCACTTGTGTGTCACGTTCGCTCAATTGCGCCTGCAGCCTGGCCCGCTCGGCCTCTTTAGCCCGGGCCATGACCAGCAACTCGTCATAGGCCTTCTTGAACTTGCCGATCTGCTCGCTGCTGGCGGCCATCTGCGCCTGGGCCTGGCTGTGCAGGTTCTGCTGCTGGCCGGCCAGTTGCTCGGCGACGCCGCGGGCCTTGGCCAGGTCGGCGGTCAGTTGCTTGATCTGCGCCTGTGCCTGTTTGGCCTGGTTTTCGGCGGCGACCCGGGCCGCGCTGGCCTGGGCCTGTTCGCTCTGCAGGGCCTGCAACTGCTGGGTGGTGCTGCGCAACTGGGTGCGCAAGCGCTCCTCCATGCCTTCGGCGCTGGCCCCGCTGGCCATCAGCACGCCCAGGGCCAACAGCAGGCAGCGCCCCGCCCTGGCTTGCGTGTTCATCGCCGTGCTGTTCATAGCAAGACTGGTCATGACAATGCCCCTTGCGCCCTAGAAGCGCGTGTTGATTTCAAGCTGCAAGACATCGATGTCGAACGGCGCGCCGTACACCGCCTCGGAACTCAGCCAGCGGCCGGTGGCGAAGACGTTCTTGGCCAGGCCGTAGTTGCCGCCGAGGAAATAACCCTTGGCGTTGGTGCCGCCGAGGTGGAACGAGGAATCGTTGAAACCGTCAGGCAGCGCATCGGGCTGGATGTACTTGTAGCCGGCGAACAGGTTCCAGTCGCCCTGCCTGGCCAGCTCCAGGCTGTTGCCCAGGGTGAACTGCACCATCCAGGCGTTGGCGCCGCTTTCCAGCTCGCCGTTGCTGTCCAGGTTGTTGACGATCTGGCCTTCAGAGCGCTTGCGCATCTCGCCTTCGTCGTAACCCAGGTTGTGGATGTAGTTGGCCTGGCTGCGCAGCTTGAAGTTCTCCGGCAGGTCGGCGTCCCATACCAGGTTCAGGTCCAGCAGGTTGAACTCCGAGGCCAGGCCGACGAACTGCGGCTGCGCGGTGGCGGCCGGGTTGAGCGGGTTGGGCGTGATGTCGCGCAGCAGGAACACGCTGTTGCCCTTCTGCATGAAGGCCACGCGGCTGCCGTCGCTGTCGCAGCCCGGCGCCCCGGCCCAGGGTTCGCAGGCACCGGAGCGCTGGCCCTCGATATCGTCGAAGCGGTAGTAGGCCAATGCGCCCTTGAGCCGGTGGTTGCCGTTGATCGCCCAGTTGGCGCCGATCTGCGCGCCGTACAGCCATTTGTTGTCGCTCTCTTCCTTGTCGAAGCCGTTGCTGGTGGAGGTGTCGTTGGTGTACTCCACCGGGAACGCGCCGACCGTACCGAACAGGCCCCAGTCGCGATTGAGCTTGTGGTTGAAGATCGCCGCCACGCCGTCGAAGTTCAGGTCGTTGGAATACAGCAGGTCGGTGGAGAAGAACGGGTTGGCGATCCGCCCGCCGGTCAGGGTCAGCGCGTCGGTGGCCTTCCAGGTCAGGTAGCCCTGGTCGAGCCAGATGTCCTTCTTGCCGAACCCGCCGCCCAGGGTCTGGGTGGTGGACACCGGGTTGTTGTCCGAGCCGGTGCCGATGCGGATGCCGGCGGTCCAGTCCTCGGCGACCTGTGCCTTCATGCCCAGTCGGGCGCGCAGGCGGAACAGGTTCTCGCGGTCCTCGCGGGTGTTGAGCAAGGGCGGCAGGTTGGAGCTGCTGTTGGGGTTGACGTCGTACGGGCCCTTGTCGTTGAGCTTGGCGAAGTCGACGATTTCGTTGCTGTTGCTGCCCGAGTAGTAGCGCGACTCGTCGCGCAGGCGAATGTCGCCGTCGAAACTGATGCGCGACACCCAGTCCGGGAAGGTGTTGGGCTGGGCCCAGTTTTCCTGCTTGGCGGTGGCCATGACCTCGGCCTTGACCTGGTCGCGGATCTGGTCGCGGACGATGGCCGGCAGGTATTGCACCCGCACATCCCCCGGCGTCGCCGCCGGCCCCGCCGCCACCGCGGTGCTGGCCTGGCGCGCTTGCTGCGCTTCGCGCTCGGCCTGGGCGATCAGGCCGTCGGCCTGTTCCTGTTTCAGCACGCCCTGCTGCACCAGCAAACGGATCAGATTGATCGTGGCGTTTTCCGAGGGCGCAGCGGGCGCGGCCGCTACCGGTCCCACCAGGGTCGCGATGACCATGCCGATCGCCAGGGACAATCGATTCACGTTGGAAATCATTTGCACACAGCTCCTTTTGGCAAAACTTGCATCAGTCGTTCGGTTAACCCGGACGCCGCCCCTGCAGGGACAGGCGTACAGGCAGGGTCAGGGAGGCCGGTGGCCGCTCCGTCAAATGCGCCGCGCCGCGCAAGGCGGCCAGCACCTGGGTGTCGATTTGCGGGTTGCCGCTGGACTTGACCAGCTCGACCCGGGTGATCTCGCCGACGGCGCTCAGCCAGACGTCGGTTTGCAGCGAAAAGGCCTGGTTGCGCAGGTCCGGGTTTTCCCGCAGCACGCGCTGGAAGGTGAAGGCCAGGAACTGGCTGTAGGTGCCGTTGCCCAGGCGCCCACCGCCGGAACCGGCCATGCCGCCGCCCTTGCCGGCGCCGATGTTGAAAGCGTCGCTGCCGGCCTGGGCATCGCCATCCATCTGCATGGGATTAGCCAGATCGTCCACCGGCGACGGCGGCGCTTCTTCCTCGGGCTTGACCTGTTCCGGCTCCGGGGTCGGTTCCGGCTCGGGCACCTTCTCCTCGACCGGCGGCTCCGGCTCCTTGGGTTTTTCCGGCGGCGGTGGCGGTGGTGGCGGCAGCGGGATAATGGTCGGCACCTTGGGCGCCTCCCGGCGCACCCCGCTCATGTCGTTGGCCCACTGCCAGAGCAGCCAGGCGGCAATGGCCCCGAGCAGCAGCCCCACGCCCCACTTGAGCAGGCGCGGCGCCGTGCGGTTCTTCACCGGCGGCAGCTGGATCGGTGGTGGTGTGATCGGTGGTGGTGTGATCGATGGTTGTGCGGTCATGGCTCAGCCCTGGCTCGGTTTGCCGGTGACCAGCCCGACCTGGGACAGCTCCAGCCGGCGCAGCAGGTCCAGGACCTCGATGACCTTCTGGTACTGCACCGTGGCGTCGCCGCGCACGATCACCGGGAAGTCCGGGTTCAGGGCCTTTTCCATGCGCAGGCGTTCTTCCAGCTCCGGCAGCGTCACCGGGTAGGCGTCGAGGAACACCTGGCCGCCGTCGTTGACCGAGATCGCCTTGGTCTTGGCCTCGGACAGCGACACCGAAGCGCTGGCCTTGGGCAGGTTGATCTGGATCCCGGAGACCTGGGCGGTGGCGGTGAGGATGAACATCACCAGCACCACCATCAGCACGTCCACCAGGGGCGTGATGTTGATGCTGTCCACTGGCGCGTCGTCATCGTCGTCGTGGGAGGCGTTCACAGAAGCCATGACGTTTCTCCTCAGGCCGGCACGCTGGCGTTATGAGCCCGCGCGGGCGCGGCTTCACTGGACTGGCTGGCGCCATGCAACTCGGCCAGGCGGGTGATGAACTCGTCGACGAACACCCGCATGTCGGCGCTGACTTCCTTGTTGCGGGTGATCAGCCGGTTGTAGCCAAACAGCGCCGGGATCGCGACGAACAGGCCCATGGCGGTGGCCAGCAGGGCCGCGGCCATGCCCGGGGCGATGGCGTTGATGTTCACGTCGCCGGCCATGGCCGTGCCGAGGAACACCACCATGATCCCCAGCACCGTACCCAGCAGGCCGATGTAGGGCCCGCCGGCGATGGCGTTGGACAGGGTCGAGAGCTTGGAACCGAGCTGCTGGTTCTCGCGGGTGCGCACGCCGTCCATGGAGCAGCGGATGGCCTCGATGGTCGCCGCCGAGACCGACGAGGTGTCGGCGCCCTGCTCGCGACGGGTGCGGATCTCCTGGACCGCCACCTGGTACAGGCGCCACAGCGAGGAATGCTCCAGGCGCTGGGCCAGATTGCGGTCGTCGGCGAACATTTCCAGGCGGGTGCCGACCCGGGCGAACTGCTCGCGGAAGATCTGGTTGGCACTGCTGACGCGGCCGACCATGCGGTTCTTGCGGATCATGATGATCCACGACTGGAACATCATCAGCACCAGCACCGCGATGATCACCCAGGCGTCCACCGGCACGGCCTTGAGCAAAAAGCCCAGGCTGCCGAAACCGAAGCCCGACTGTTCTTCATCGACGCCGTACACCACCAGTTTCGACTCGGCGCCCTGGGCCGCGGCATCGGCCAGCAGCAGGCCGGCGGGACGGGCCACCTTGGACAGGCGCAACTCGTCGATGGCGCCATTGAACGGCAGGAAGGCACTGGCCTCGGCCGTTGCCCCTGGCGTTGATGCCGGCGGCAAATCGGCGCCGATGGCCAGCGGCGAGTTGAACGCCGGCAGCGCCACCGCCAGGCGGGCGCTTTCGCGGCCATTGACCAACAATGCCAGCTGGCTGCCCTGGGCGGTCAGGGCCAGGTGCTGCCACTGCCCGGGATTGAGCGGCTGGGTCGACACCGCGCGCTGGCCGTCGACCTCGACAAAAGGCACGCCCTGGTTGACCCCGATCAGCAGGCTGCTGGCCCCTTCACGCCGGGCCAGCAGCAACTGTTCGCCGCTGGCCTGGTCCAGGCGCAGCCAGGCACTGAAGGTAAAGGCGCCGTCGGCGCTGTGTTGCAGCGACGGGCTGGCCGGCAACAGCAGCGGCTGGCCGTTGAACTGCAAGGCCCGGCCGATCACCCCATCGATGCTCGCGCCGGTGGCGTTCTGCGCATGGTTGCCGTAGGCCGTGGTGTCCTTGGCCGGGGTGCCGTTGGCGCCGTCGAAGTGATAGAGGGCGACGTAGTTCGGGTCGAAGGTCAGCTGGCCGTTGGCGGTCGCCGGGGCCTTCTGGTTGCCGTAGTACATCCAGATGTCCTGGCGCTGGCCACCCTCCACGTTCGGCACGTCGACCCAGACCAGGGCCATGCCCATCAGCGGGTCGAAGCTTTCGATCTGGTGGTTGAACACGGTCTTGTCGTCGGCGCTGACGAAGCGCAGGTCGGAGCCGTCTTCCTTGACCCCGTCGAAGCTGAAATTGCCGGTGTGCAGGCGCACCAGCAGCGCGGTGCGGCCCAGGGCCTGGTTGATGGCCGCGCCTTGCGGCGTGGTGTCGATCGAGATTTGCTTGCGGTAGTGCCAGTCGTCCTGCCACCACGCCTGGGCGGTCGCCGGGAGCACGAAGCCCAGGCAGATCAACAGGGAAATCAGTAAGCGCTGCATGAAAGTTACTCCGTGAAAGATCAAAACGTCGCCTGCACACTGAAGTGCACGCGCGAGTCCTGTTTCTGGGTGTTCGGTCCATCAAGCAGCGGGTAACCCCAGTCCAGGCTGCCGGAAAGCCATTTGCTCAAGCTGGCGCGGGTGCCCAGGCCGACGCTGGCCAGGCTGTAGTCGGCCTCCTGGTCGGGAAGCTCGTCGCGCAGGTACATCCGCGCGCCTTCGGCGAAGGCATAGAAGCGCCATTCGTTGACATAACCGCCCAGGTACTTGGCCAGGGACGGCGTGCGCAGCTCCTGGGAAAACAGGTAGCCGTCGTCACTGGTGCGCTCGGCCGCCAGGTAGCCGCGCACCGAGGTGGCGCCGCCGGCGGAGAACTGCTCGTTGGACACCAGCGGCCCCGAGGCCAGCTGGAACGCCGCCTTGGACCCGGTCTGCCAGTCGTTGGCGAAGGTGTAGGTGTAATTCAGGTCGCCCTTGAGCACGGCGAAACTGGGGTTGGCGCGGTAGCGCTTGTAGTCGAAGTCTTCGTCCGAGCTGCCATAGCCGAACAGGCTGCGGGTACCGGCCACCAGGCTCAGGCCGAGGCCCAGCTGGGAGGTCTCGGTGTAGCGGAAACCGTTGTAGGCGAAGGTGAACGGCGCGTACTTGAGCGGCACCTTGTCGCTGTCGCCGCCCAGGCTCAGCTCCTCCTCGAAGTCCTTGAAATCCACCCCGACCGAGAACGAATTGGCCCAACTGCCGCTGGCCGGCAGGCTGTAGATCAGCGACAGGCCGTAGGAATGCCCTTTGCCCAGCACGTTGCTGCCGCCGATGGTGGCGACGTTGCTGTCGGACTGGTAGCCGGCGAACTGCAGGCTCCAGCGCTCGTTCAGCGGCGCGGTGTAGGAACCGGACCAGACCTTGGCGTTGTCCTGGTCCTCGGGCGCGGTGAAATAGGTTAGGGAAATGCTGTGGCCCAGCTGCCAGAGGTTTTTGTAGCCCAGACTGGTGACCGCCCGCAGGTGCTTGGTGTCGGCGCTGTAGTCGTTGTTCAGGCCGACGCTGGCCTGCCACGGGTTCTGGTCTTCCACCTGCAGGTCGACGTCCATGGTGCCGGGGCGCTGGCCTTCGCGGACCAGCGGCATGACCTGGCGCCCGGGGGTCTTGTTCAGGCTCGCCAGCTGGCCCTGGACCTTGGCGAAGTCCGGCACCTCGCCTTCCTGCAACGCCGGCACCTCGTCGCGGATTTCCACCGGCGAGTAATGCTTGGCCCCCACCACCCGCACCCGCCCGACCTTGGTCTCGCTGACCTGCAGGTAGACGATGCCGTCCTCGACCTTCTGCTCCGGCAGCTCGACGAACACCGACTGGTAGCTGCGGGCCTGGTAGACCTTCTGCAAGGCGTCGCGGGCGCCCTCGATATCGCTCAGGGCTTTCTGCGGGCCGAGGAAGGGATACACCGCTTCTTCGATGGCCCGGGCATCGAGCACGGTGTTGCCGCGCACGAAGTACTCATTCACATCCACCAGCCGCGCGGGCGCGGCCTCGCCCTGCGCCGCGCCGCCTTGCACCGGCTCGCCTGCCACCGGGCCGCCCTCCTCGGCCTGCAGCGGCTGGCCCAGCGCGACCAGCGCCAGCCAGCCGCACACCGGCAGCCAGCGCCTGGTCGGCCCCGGCCGCCATCTCTTGAACAGATGCTCCACACCGCCCCCTAGATTTCCAAGAATGTCCAACCGCGTCGAAACCGCCGTCGCCGTCTGTACGGCGTTTGGCCGCCTCAATTGCTCAAGGTCGATGTCGTGGCGTGCTTGGCCAGCCAGCTGTGCAACAGCGCGAAGTTCAACGAGAACTCGGGCATTTGCAGCAAGGCGCCACAGAACACTTCACCGATGATTTTCTGGATCAGCAGAACCGCCCGCGCGTCGTTCAACAGCGTGGCGATATCGCGGCTCAGCACGCCGAGGCTCCAGACCTTCTGGTTCAGGTCCAGGCCGACGAACCAGCGAAACAGCAGGTTGTAATTGAGTTGTTCGTACAACTGCTGCTCGCCGGGCACCGAATACAGCAGCTGCAACAGCAGGATGTGCATCACCGTGCGTGGGGCGATAAGCATGCCGGGCTCGGCATCCAGGCCCTGGAGAATGTCGCGGTGCTGGTCGAGCAAGGCGTCGATCTGCGGACGCAGCAACACCAGCGAATGGCCCGGCGGGATATAGCTCGACACCTCCTTCAAGGCGCCCTGCCAGTCATCCTGGGAAACGATCCAGACCCACGGCGCACCGTAGCGATAGACCGACACCGGCTTCTTGCGCGCGGCCTCGACGATCTTCGACAACCGCTGGTCCAGCTCCTGCATGCCCACTTTCGCGTAGCGTTCCATAGTCCCCATCACCTCACTCCCGGCGTCCCGCCTCGGCTCAGAACAGTGGCCAGAAGGCCCCCTCAAGCGCGTCACATATCCATGACGGGACTGGCGAAGTGCTACCGAACTTTTGTCATAAAAGCTTCATTCACCCCAGGAAGGTTCGGCCAGGACAGGCCTGAGGGCGCCAGGGTGCCTGGCTCGGAAAGACGGGGTGGAAAGGTGGCGGGTGGTGGCGCGGTGAACGCCACACGGCCGGCATGCGAGAATGTCGATCCCTCAACCAGGCTATTTCAGACAAGGACACACCCATGACAGACCTCAGGCCCTCGGAACCCGGGACTGTCGACGCCATCGCCTACCAGCGGGCCTCCTCGGCCTTGCAGCGAGCATTTGCCTTGCTGCAGCGGCGCGTCTATCCCGAGCCGGACGTGCCTGAAGACGCCGAAGCCGCCCCGCTGCACGATCCCGTGTTCGACACCTTCTCGTTCTACATCTGCGCACCCGACCGGGTGCTCAGCTACGCCGCTGTCGCCATGAAGACGATCGAGCATGCCGGCCACACATTCGACATCGCCGGGCTCAGCTGCGTCATGACCGATCCCGCTTGCCAGGGACAAGGCCTGGGCCTGAGGACCGTCGCCGCGGCCACGCGCTGCATGGAACACAGCAACCTCGATATCGGCGTCTTCACCTGCGACCCACCGCTGGCACGTTTCTATGCCCGGGCAGGCGGCTGGCCCATTGCGCCCGACGTAGTGCTGATCGGCAATCAGAACGAAATGGCGTTACGCAGCGATACGCTGGGCAAAGTCGTTCTGTTGCGCCTGTTTTCACCCAAGGCAATCGCGGCAGCCTCTGTATTGACCAGAGGGACCATCGATCTCGACCTTCCAGATGGACAGTTTTTATAGGGACCGTGTCGGTGAGATCGGCATTCCACGGCTGAGCGACGACCGGCTGTGTCGAAAGGTGGTGAGCTTCAAGGCATTTTTCTCGCCAGCTATCGGCCGTTGAGCGGCCAAGCCCGAAAGCCCCCATGCCCGACAAAAAGACGCCGGACCGATGCAATCCCTGTAGCCGCTGCCGCAGGCTGCGATCGGCCGGAACGGCCGCGACGTCGTCATGCCCTATTGATAAGGACGAGTTCAAGCAGATCTGCCTGCTGCATTGATAATCAGAAAGGCCTTACAACCAGCGGTGAACTCCCCTTATTCCCGCCCAGCCCAGCACGGCTTACAGTCGGCCAGTCGCCCAAATGGCGACCGGGTTTGGCGACCTGACACCAGAGGGATGATGGCTCAGGCAATCAACCAGAGGTGAACGTATGAACCGTTACATGCCGATTACCGGCAACGGCTGCAACATCCCTTCCTTGCTTATAGATACCCAAGCTCCCATCGACGTACTGCACGATGCAGCGGCTTATCGCATACGTGCGGTCACCCAACTGCTGGAAAGTTTTTCGGTAGCGGATACCCCTCGGCATGAACCTGTTCTCCTGCAGGAACTGACCTTGGTTTGCAGCATCATGCTGCGCGATGGCTGTGATTTGATGGATGTGGCGGGACGGAAGTTACAAGAAAGGCCTTCGGTGTAAATGAGTAGTGGGCGGTGTTGGCTCGTCCACTCTTTATCTAGAGCCCCAGCTTACGAGCTGGGGCTCTTGCATTCTATTTATCGAAGAGCCCAATCATGGATAGATATATATTGGACTTCTTGCTCTGGCACACATTCTAAAGACGCCCTATAGTCCGTAATAAAACTTACCCCACCTACAACCCCATCGTCCCCAACAACAAGAAACTCATCATCCTCACAGTTAAAATCGATCCTATAAAATCGGCTTAACTCCGAGATACTGCCCCCAGGCTTAACACCCCGAAAACTTCCAAGATACCCTTTACCCACTAGAATCCTATAAAGAACTTTCTTCTCTTCAAAAAACAAAGAAACAACATCATTCATATATGAGAAAGAAACTTCTTTTAGGTTAAGCCCAGCTGCCTGCCCTATTTTTGATATTACCCCGACCCAACCAGAGTTCCTAGAAAGTACATCTTGCAGATTGCAGTCGTTTTCAAACCATTGAACCACGCCGAGTCTTTTCTCTATGCTTTCTAAAGACTCTCCGAGTCTAAACCCAGCCCCAGAATAACCAGGAACCAAATCCGCACATACGTCTGGAGTTATCAATCCCATAACTTTACTCCCAAGCGCTCCACTTGCCCGCCTCATACTTCAACCTATTACCTCTAGGGTCATAGTACTTCTGATAATTAGTAATAGTCCCAGACTTAAACCCCGAAGCCGGATCAATAATTCTAACCTCCAAACCATCTTTATAAGTGAATTTATAATACTCGCCAGCCTCGTGTCTTCCACCACCTGGATGATACTGAATCTCCGAAATTGTTGGATGCCCTTCAACTGTATATGCTTGGGCCCTTCCTGAGGTCCCTGAGCGAACACTTGGGGTCAGCGTTGCACCATCCATCTTATAAGATCGGACAAGATCATCTATTGACGCCCCCCAAACCTTATCCAAACTTCTTGGGATGCCAGCCTGTACAGCTAGATCTTCTCGCAAGCCTACCCGTGCATTTGCAGAGGTTGCAGGGATCTCTTTTGCAGAACCACTAGTCCCTTTTGCATCACCACGTCCAGGGTTGCTTCCTCCCAGTATGGCACCAAGCGCCACCCCACCCAACGCATTCTTAAATCGAGTGCTCTCTCCCTCATCAAGGGTCGCCAACTCTGTAGCAATAATGCTCCCAGCAGCAAGGTTACTGTTGGTGATAATCAGCCCGATGACTGTCGCTTCATCATATTTTCCACTAGCTGACAATGTCTTTGCCAGCGCCAGCAGTTTCGGATCGTCCTGAAGTAGCTTTTGTGACAGGCGATCACAAAAACCAGGTGAGTTCCGACAAAGCTCTGGAAGCTCCTTGTTCCTTGCCTCGTCTAGCTCTGCATACCGCTCCCGAACCTTATTTTTGTCCTCTTCGGTCTTTTGCTCATCAATTTCACGCAGCATCTCCTCCGACTCATGATGCAGGAGCCAGTTGTACTGCGTTGCATTCTTCGCAACCCAACTCCCCTTCTCCATCTTGGCCGCATCAGCATCGCTTTGTGCCGCAGCCGCCAGCACCCCAACGATCTGTGAACTCATGGTCAACAGGTTCCCATTCCCCTTGACCAATGTGTCCAGCTGCACCACCAGCGCCTCGTTCGCCCCCGCCGCCAACGCACCGGTCTTGAAGTCGCCTCCAGTTGCCTTGGACAGCAAGCCACCTACCATCGCGTGGACCGCTATTTTTGGCAGAGAGCCATTCGCCAAGACACCTTGGGTGTAATCACCCACTGCGTTGAAGCTCGCCGCCGCCAGGGTGTTGAACAAGACATTTTTCAGGGTTTCGTTGGCGCTACCGCCTTGGCCCAAGGCCTTGTTCAGTACTAGCGACGTGCCATTCTGCAAACTCTGATTGGCTGCAAACTGGCCGATACCTTTCCATGTGCTCAGAGAGGGAGGAGCGATCTTGCCCGTCGCCGTGTTGGTTTCGGTTCCTGTCCACCCATCGAAATAGGCAGCCGTCAAACCAGCGGAAATACCTGAAACCGCATACCCCTTCATCGCATCGGAAGAGGTCACGTCCTTGAATACCGCGCCAAGGTTGCCGCGATTATTGACAGCGCTGACCGTTGCATTGGTCGAAGCGTTTGCTGCAACAGCACCGACCATAGCGCCCGTGGTACCACCGCCAGCCATGGCGGCAGCGGCAGGCCCGACGACCGCCGCCATCACGATCGCAATAATGATCTGCGAAGCCGGCCCGAGCCCGGAGTTGCTGTATTTGAAGGATTCGTGAATCTCCTTCACTTGGCGCCAATCCACATCGCCCCGTGCTTCGGCCTGTTTCAGCCAGGCCAATTGCGGATCGGCCTTCACCATCGCATCGATGCTCTGGCTGACGGTTTGCTGGTCCACCTGTTTGACGTCGATCTTCAAGCCGTCAACGGCTTTGATCACGATGTCGCCGGCGGCCAGCATCTGCGTCTGGCGCAGGGTTTCGTCGGTATTGCCCTTGCCTTTGGAGGAAACCCAGGCCGCGTTGTTGTTGGTCTTTTCGTGACTCTCCTGATGCAGATCCTTCACCCCCTCAAAGGTGATCTCCCCACCGCTCTGCACCGTCAGGTCATTGCCGCTTTCCAGCTTGGCGGCCTGATACTTCTGGTCGCCGCCGCTGACCAGGGTCAGGTCGCCGCCGGTGGTGATTTCGCTGCCGATGTTTTTCACATCGGTGACTTCGTCGCGCTTGGTCTGCTTGCTGCCAAAACTGCCCTTTTTCTTTTTGTCGTACAGCGAATAGTCACTGTCTTGCGCCGCCAGCAATTCGAGGTTGTTGCCAGCTACCAGGTAGGCTTCGTCGCCGGCAGTGATACGGCTGGAGATCAGCGCCATGTCCTTGCCGGCACTGAGCGAGACATCGCCGCCGGCGTTGAGGGTGGTGGCGACCTGGCTGACGTGGTCTTCCTGGCGGGTGACTTTTTTGGTTTTTTCGTAGGAGTGCTGTTCGTCGGCCGCCGAGGACAGGGTCAGGTTCTCGGTGGCCGCCATGGCGATGTTGCGCTTGGCCTCGATTTCGCTGGCGATGGCGTTGATGTCGCGACCGGCCTTGACCGTCAGGTCGCGGCCGGCGCTGACCTCGGCGCCGATCTGGGTGATATCGCTGCTGTAGTGTTTTTTACCCAGCACCAGGCTGTTGCTGAGCTCAGTGGACACCAGATTGGCGTCGCGCCCCGCGCTCAGGTTCATGTCCCGGCCGCTTTGCAGCACGCCGCCAGGGGTGCTGAGGTCACGACCGGCGGAAATGCTCATGTCGTTGGCGGCTTCGACACGCGCGGCGCTGTTGGCGTAATCCTTGTGCGAATAGCCCCGTGCCACGCTGTCCGCCGAGGTGACGCTGCGCTCGTTGAGCACATCGCCGCCGATCGCCGTCATGTTCACGTCGCGCCCGGCGATGATGCCTCCGGCCTTGTTGACGATGTCGTTGCCCGCCAGCAGGTCCAGGCGTTTGCCGGCCTCGATCAGGCCGCTGTTGACCAGGTTGTTGCCTGCGGTGGCCGACAGGTTGTTGGTGGCACGCAGGGTGCCGACGTTGTCGAGGTTCTGCCCGGCGATCAGGCTGACATCGTTACCGGCAATCAAGGCACCGGTCGGGCCGAGGCGGCCTTCGGCCTGGGCCAGGTACAACACCGGCACCAGGACTTTTTCCCCATTCACTGCGTGCTCTTCGAGCCAGACGATGTCGTGGGTCAGCGCCGCGACCTGCTGTGAGGTCAGCGTCACACCCACCGACAAGCCGAGCTGCTGCTTGCTGGTAATGGCGTTGTCCATCAGGTACTTGAAGAGTTTTTCGTCCGAGGTCTGGCCGTCGATAAAACGCTGGCCAGTGCGGGCGACGACCGCCTGCTGGATCAGCTTCTGCTCATAGAAACCATCGCCCAGGCGCTTCTGGCTCTCGTCGGGGTTATAGCCCAGGTTGGCGAGCAGATAGTCCGAGCTCATGAACTGTTTCAGGTCAGTGAGCACCGGATTGGTTTCAATCAGGTACTTCTGCGGATTGGGCTTGAAACTGCTATCCGGCAGGCCCTGCACCCGGGCCAGGGTTTGGCTGGCCACAGGTGTCGCGACCATTGCACCGGGGGTTTGGCTGTTCCCAGGCGTGGTCACGCCGGTCGAGGGGGCCAGCGGCAGCGTTGGCACGCTCAGGTCCGGCCCCGTGGCAACTGCGCTATGGCTGGCGCCTTCGACCTGCACGGCTCCCACCTGAGTGATCGCGCCAGCATGGCCCTCATAGCCTGGCAACAGCAGGTTGCCGCCATTGTCGGTCGGGGCACTGACATCGAGCGCACTGGCACCCACGTTGCTGTCGGTGACCTGGCGAGTAACCCGGGTCAGTTGCCGATCGCTGGAGGCCACTGGGGCAACATCGGCAATCTGGAAGCTACGCGCCTGAATATCCGGCAGGTTCTGTTGACGCTGGGCGGTGCTGACCGAGGCGCTGCCCATGCTCCAGTCTTGCGGCCCGCTATTGGCCTGGGTCGCCTGCTGCACCGCTGCGCCCTGCCCACTCAAGCGGAACAGGCCGTTTTGCCCTGTTGGTAATGTGAAGCCGGGCAGGCTCAGCGGGTTGACTTGTTGCTGGGCCAGATCGGGAGGCAGTTGGCTATTGATCCGCACAACGGTGGTGCCGCTGGCATTCACCTGGGTGTCGGCGACTTTATTCGTACCACCGCCGACGCTGTAGTCCTGATGGATGACGCTGTTCTGCAGGTCCTTGGCGGCGGTGATCGAAACATTGCCGCCTGCCTGGATGACCGCATTACGGCTGCCTGCGGTGCTAACGGCACCGCTACTGTCCTTGGCGATTTCAACATCGCTGAGCAGCGTGTGTTGCGCCAGCTGGCTCGGCAGTTCAAGCAGGTTGTTCGGGTCGTACTGGGAAAACGTCGTCTTTTCGAAGCCGTATTTCAACCCAGGAAAGACAATGTTATAGACACCTTCCGTGTTGACGCCCGCCCCCGTATCGGCGTCTATGAGAGACACCCCATCATACGTTTGAGGGTCTGGCCCACCATCGCTGTAACTGGTCGATTCAGGTATGCCCTTGTGGATGTTATCTGCCAGATCGAGGTAGTACACATACGGGAAATCAGGATTGTTGCGCTGGTTGTAGGGCGTCAGGACATCGTCGAAATACTGCCAGGTAGCACCCGAGCCCATATCGTAGACCTTGTACAGGCGCGTGCGCTCGATGGTCCCGTTCTGCGCGCCGATGTTCTGCAGGCTGTCGGCGGTGATATTGATATTGCCGCCCGCGCTCACCGTGCTTTTGCTATTGAGAAAGCTGCCGCCCTGGAACACCAGATCCCTGCCGGCGGTCAGCACCGCCGAGGCACTGGTGTCGTTGTCGATGCTCTCGTAGACCTCGCGGGCCGCCAGAGTGAAGGTGTAAAGGCTCCCTTTGCAGTCGTTACAGATGTTGGCGATAAAGCCCGACAGCAGCTTGCGACTGCCCGACGCCACCGCGCCATCGGTCCGGTTCTGGAACACATCGGCGTTCAGCGCGAATACCCCGCCGCTCTCCATCGAACCGGAGACGTTGTAGACCCCCGCGGCCCGGGCAGCGCCGCCATAGCCGCCGATCGCCACGTTGCCGAGCCCGTACAGGTCGCCGTTCTGGTTGGTCAGGTTGGCGACGCTCAAGGTCATGTCGCCGCCACTGAAGATCAAACCTTTCTGGTTCAGCAGGCTGGACGTACCCAATTGCAGGTTGCCGCTGCTGCCCAGGGTCCCGAAGTTGTTGATCGAGCCGGCATTGACGTTCATCCCGGAAGCAGAAGTCATGCGCCCATAGTTGTTGAGCTGCCCGCCGATATTGATCGTGGCATTGCCGCCGCTGGCGACGCTGCCCGCACTGCCCAGGCTCACCGACGCGGCCGTCAGCCCCAGGTCGCCCAGGCTGGTATAACGCCCGTTGCCGCCATAACTGCCGCCCAGGTTCAGGCTGGCCGTACCGTCGCTGGCAATCAGGCCATCGTTGGCCCAGTTACCGCCGTTGCCCACCAGGCTGGTGGAGGCCAGCAATTGCCCGCTGCCGGTCTGGGTCAGGTTGTTGACGTTGATGGTCAGGCGCCCGGCCTGGATCACGCTGCTGTTGGTCCAGCTGTCGGCAGCGAGCGTCAGCCCGCCTCGGGTGACGAGACTGCCGCCGGCATTGGTGACGTTGGCCGTGGCGATATCGAAGGTGCCGTTGCCCACATGCAACAAGCTGCCGCCCTGGTTCTGGAAGCTTGCGGCATTCAGGGTCAGGTCACTGTTGGCGCTTTCCAGTTTGCCGTTGCGGTTGTCGAACAGGCCGCCGATCTGGAAGTCGGTCTTGCCGCCGGTGCCCAGGGCCCGAAGCTGGCCGGTCTGGTTATCGAGGCTGGCGGCACGCACGCTGAGGGTGCTGTCGCTCTCGATGATGCCCATGCGGTTGTTCAAGTGACCGTTGAGGCTGAGGTCGATCCGGTTACCGGCGATCTGGCCGTCGTTGTCGCCGCTGTTGTCGAAATTATTGCCGCTGATGTAGACCAGGCCTTTGGCATACAGGCCGCCGTTACGGTTGTCGAAGTTGGCGGTGGTGATCAGTGCATCGCCGCCCTGGGCCGAAATGCGCCCGCCATAGTTATCGATGCCGCCCAATACACTGAGGTTCAGGCGCTGAGCCTGAGTGATGCCGCCCTGGCGGTTGTTGGTCAGGTCGTAGCCATTTTTCAACACGCCGACGACACGGGCTTCGAGAGCGCCCTTGAGGCTGGCGAGGGTACCGCCGCGGTTATCGAGATTGGTGGCGCTGACCTTGAGATCGCCGTTCTGGGCCAGGAGCCGGCCGCTCTGGTTGTCGATATCGCCGGTCACGGCCAGGTTCAACGCGCCCTGGCTTTGCACGGTGCCCTTGGCGTTGCCCAGGCTGGCGGCAGTGAGTTGCAGGTTGCCGTTCTGGCTGTAGATCAGGCCGTCGCCGCTGTTCTGGACAGCACCGGAGCTATTGATGACCAGGGTGTCATTGCTCGCGACAGTGCCGCGATTGCGGTTATCCAGGCCACCGCTGAGCACGCTCAGCAACCCCTGGCTGACCAATTGGCCGCCCTGGTTGTTGATCTGGCTGCTACGGCTGATCACCAGCGGACCGCCACTGGCCAGTTTGCCATTGGTGTTCGTCAGGTTGCCCAGCAGGTCGAGGTTCACCGCGCCATTGCTGGCCAGGCTGCCGCCGGAGTTATCCAGGGTCGTGCCGGTAAAGCCCAGCGACTGCTGGGCATTGATGTTGCCGCCGTTGTTCAAGGCCATGGCTTGCAACGTCAGGGCCGCGCCGCTGTCGATCGAACCACCCAGCGTATTGTTCAACAGCCCGCCAACGGTCAGTAACTGGGCCCCGCCGCTGGACAGAATGCCTGCGCTGTTATCCAGGCTGGCCGCCTTGACGGTCAGGGTCTTCTGGCTGACCAGCGCGCCGGCGTTGCTGTTGAGCAAGGCACCGCTGACGCTCACATCCAGGTCGCCACTGCGGCTGGACAGCGTGCCGTTGTTGCGGTTGTCGAGGCTGCCGCCATTGACTGCCAGCCCCTGCCAGCCAGAGATCAGGCCGCCCTGGTTGAGCAAGGTGTCGCCTGTCAGCCCCAGTTGGTTCTGGCTGATCAACTTGCCACCGCTGCTGTTCAGCGTACGACCGATAAGGTTGAAACTCTGGCTGCTGGAAATCTCCCCATTCTGGTTATTCAGGTCGCGCAAGCGGTTGATGCTCAGCGGGCCTTTGGCGATCAGCAAGCCATTGCGGTTGTCGAGGTCACTGCCCGACAACTCGAGACGCACACCGCTGTCGCCCAGCAGGCGACCGCCATTCTGGGTCAATGCCCCCAGGGTCAAGGCCATGTCGCCTTTGGCCGACACTTCCCCGCCGTCATTGGAGTTCAGGCTGTGGGCGGTCAGGCTCAAACCGCCCTGGCTGTTAATCAAGCCGTTGGCGCTGTTGTTCAGTGCCATTGCATTGAGGGTCACGGCGCTGCCAGCGAGCAGGGTTCCCCCCTGGTTATTCAGGTCAGCGCTGCCGAGTATCAGGTTCTGCTTCGCGTTGATCAGGCCTTTGTCTCGGTTGCTCAACAGGCCGGCAATATTCAGGTTCAAATCGCCACGGCTGTTAACGGTTCCCTCGGCGTTGTCCAGGCTGGCGGCGCGTACATCGAGGGCCGCCGCGGCAATCTGGCCTTTGAGGTTGCTCAAGGCCTGATTGACGCGCAGGGTCACGGCCTGGTTGCCGAGAAGCTTGCCGTTGCTGTTGTCGAGGCTGTCGGCGACAAGCGCAAAGGCCTGGGCACTGGAGATTTCACCGCCCTGGTTGTCAACGCCCTTGAGGTTGTCGAGCACCAGCGACGGCGCATTGATCAGGCCGTTGCGGTTATTCAGTTGCCCCTGGTGCAGGTCGAGGGTGAGACTCGTTTCGCTGAAGAGCTTGCCGCCCATCTGGTCGAGGCCGGTAACGCTGGCCATGAGGGCCTTGACGCTGCCGATGCTGCCGCCGTCCCGATTGGTGACCTGGCCCGCACTGAGGGTCAGGCTGTCGCCACTGTTCAGGCTACCCTTCTGGCTGTTGTCGAAGGCGCCAGTGGTCACGCCGACCACTCCCTTGCCGCTGATCACGCCTTGCTGGCGATTGTCGAGGCTGGCGCTGTGCAGGTCGACGCTGCCGTCGCTGACCAATTTCCCGCCCTGGTTACCGAGTGCAGCGCTGACCTTGACCTTCAAGGCACCTGCGCTCGACAGGCTGCCGCCGGCGTTGCTCAGGTTGGCGCCGGTGACATCGAGTGTGCCTTCGCTGCTGATCTGGCCCTGATCGTTCGTCAGGTCGCTGCCCAGGCCCAGCCGCAGGTCCTGCCCGCTGAGCAAGTGACCTGCGGTGTTATCCAGGGTCTGGCCATCCAGGGTCAAACCCGCCTTGCCGTCAATCAAGCCCTGATTGCGGTTGAACACCTGGCCGAGGGTCATGGTCAAGCCCATGGCCGCGATGATTTGACCACTGTCGCTGTTGTCCAGGCGGTTGCCGGTCAGGCTGATACCGGCGCTGCCGGAGAGTTCGCCGCCCCGGTTGTCGATCTCGCCGACCTCGAGTTTCAGCGCTTTTGTAGCCGCCACCAGGCCATCCTGGCGGTTGTCGAGCGTGCTGGCGGTCAGATTCAGCGCACCGCTGGCGATCAATTGACCGTTCTGGTTGTCGAGGGTGCCGAGGCTGGCCGACACATCGGCCTTGCCGGCCACCGAACCATCGCGGTTGTCGAGACGGTTGGCCGCCAACAGCACTGCCCCGTCGCCGATCAGCGTGCCATTGCGGTTGTTGAAGGTCTGGGCCACGCCCAGATCGACAGCGCCACGGCTGCTGATCATGCCGCGGCTGTTGTCCAGAGAGGCGCTGCGGCTATCGAGGGACGCAGCGGAAACCAGCCCGTCGAGGTTGTTCAGGAGCTGCCCGATGCGCAGGGTCAGGCCCTGGTCGCTCAGCAGCTTGCCACCGCTGTTGTCGACGTTTTGCGCGGTGACGGTGAAGGCCTGGGCACTGGAAATTTCGCCTTTCTGGTTGGCGACGTCCTTGAGGTTCTTGAGTACCAGCACGGGCCCGTTGATCAGGCCGTTGCGGTTGTCGAGCTGGCCGTTGTTCAGGTCCAGCTCCAGACGGGTCTTGCTGAAGAACTCGCCGCCTTGCTGATCCAGGCCCGTGACGCTGGCGGTCAGATCCTTTTCACTGGCAATGCGGCCGGCGGCGCCGTTGCTGACCTGGGTGGCAGTCAGCTCCAGCGTACCGTCACTGGTGAGGTGGCCGCCCTGGCTGTTGTCCAAGACACCGGTGGTGACATCGGTTGCGCCCTTGCCGTTGATCACGCCGTTGTGGCTGTTATCGAGGCTGGCGCTGGACAGGATCAACCCTTGGTCGGTGATGATCGAGCCACCCTGGTTGAGCACTGCCCCCAGGCTGGCAAGCGACAGGGCGCGGGCGCCGCTGAGCTTGCCCGCGGTGTTGTCCAGCGTGGCGACATTGAGGGTCAGTGCCTCTTCGCTGCTGAGCAATCCGGTGTTGTTGAGCAGGGCCCCGTCCAGGCGGATATCCAGGCCCTTGAGACCAGAGAAACTACCACCGGCGTTATCGAGTGTGGTGCCGGTCAGGTGAGCCGCGCCCTGGGCAAACAGCTTGCCCTTGGTCTGGTTGATCAGTTGCGCCACGGTCAGCTGCAGGTCGCTAGCGGACAGCAGCTTGCCACCGTCGCTGTTGTCCAGACGCTGGCCCGTGTGGCTCAGGCTGCTTTCGGTACTGGAGATCTCCCCCGCCCGGTTGTCCGCCTGGTCGACATTGAGGGTCAATGCGTGGGTGCTGCCCACCAGGCCGCCGCGATTGTCGAGGGTCTTGCCAGTCAGCAGCAAACTGCCTTTGGCGACCAACTCACCCCCCTGCTGGTTCAGGGTGTCGAGGGTTGCGACCAGATCGCCCTGACTGGCGATCCGGCCTTTGCTGTTGGTGACGTCCAGGGCCTTGAGCGTCAACGGACCGACTGCACTGAGCAGGCCGCCGCTGTTGTCCAGTCGTGAGCCTTCATAGCCCATCGCCGCCTTGCCGGTCACCACGCCCTTATCGCGGTTATCCAACTGTCCGACCAGTAACTTCAGGTCCTTATCGGCCTGGATCAGCCCTCCCCGGTTATCCGCCAGGTCGCTGCGCAAGGTCAGCCGATCCTTGCCGGACAGGCTGCCGCCACGGTTATCCAGACGGCCGGTGGTCAGCTCGATGCCGCCGCCGGCCCTGAGTTTCCCCAACTCCCGATTGTCGAAGGCTCCAGCAACTGTTGCCGTCAGGCTGCCATCGACGGCCAGCAGCGTTCCCGCCGCGCGGTTGTCGAGGCTGCCGGCGGCCAGGTTCAACGCCTTGCCGGAGCCGACCTTGCCGCCTTGGTTGTTCAATGCCCCGCTCAACTCGACGCCAAGACCAAGGTCGGCCGTCAGCTGGCCTTGGGTATTGTCCAGACTCATCGCCTTGAAGGTCGATAACCCGGCACTGGAAACGGAGCCATTAACGTTGATCACCGCACCTTCGACGTGCAAGGCCAGGCCTGAGTCGCTGCCCATCTTGCCGGCCGTGTTGTCGATGCTAGCGGCCCGGACATCCAGGCCATCGGCCGACACCAGTCCCCTGACGTTGTTCAAGGCTTGGTCGATGCGCAGGACCAATGCGTTCTGACTGATCACCTTGCCGTCGGTGTTGTCCAGCGTTTGCGCGGCCAGGGTGAAGCCCTGGTCGCTGGAAATCTCGCCCTTCTGGTTCGCGACACCCTTGAGGTTCTTCAGCAATAACTGGCCTGGGGCGTTGATCAAGCCGCCCTGGTTATTCAGTTGGCCGTTGTTCAGGTCGAGGCTCAGCCCCGTGCTGCTGAACAGTTTGCCGCCTTGTTGATCGAGGCCGCTGACGCTGGCCGTCAGGGCCTTGGTGCTGGAGATGCTGCCTTGGGCGCCGTTGTTGAGCTGGCCGCTGCTGAGGTCGAGCGTATCGCCGCTGACCAGAGTGCCGCCCAGGTTGCTGACGGTGCCCGGGCTGGTGAGCTTCAAATCCTTGACGCTGGAGAGGTTGCTGCCGTCGTTGTTCAGGCTGCCGACCTTGAGCAGAACGGCGCCATCACCCTTGAGCGTGCCTCGCGCGTTGAGCAATTGCTCGCTCGCTGCAAGGTCCAGATTGCCTTTGGCGTAGAGATTGCCACCCTGGCCGTTGTTCAACCGCGCAGCCTTGACCTGCACAGCCGCCTGCCCGGACAACTGGCCATCGAGTTGGTTGTCGAGTTGTTCGAGGTTCAGGTTGATGTCGCCATTGGCGAGCAGTTTGCCGCCATTGCTGTTATTCAGCGTGGTCCCCGTCAGTTTCAGATAGCCCTGGCTGGAGACGCTGCCGCCCTGATTGTCGAGACTGCCACCCCCCAGGTTCATTCCCTGGACGGCGCCCAGCGAACCGCCCTGACGGTTATCCACTCGGTTGGCATTGAGCGTCAGGACGCCACCGGCGCTGACACTGCCGCTGCGGTTATCCAGAACGCCCGCCGTGTTCAGGTCGAGGCCGCCCTTGCTGACGACTCGTCCCTTGAGCTGGTTGTCGAGACTGGCACTGTCGAGGGCCAGCCAATCGTTCGCTGACAACAGGCCGGCCTGGTTCAGCAAGTGCCCGGCAATTTTCGCTCTCAGGCTCGAACTGCTCAGCAGCGTGCCTTGGCTGTTATCGAGGCTGGCGCTGTTGACCAGCGCAGCGCCGGTGCTCTGGACCCGGCCGCCCTGGTTGTTGAAGGTACCGCTGGCGTTGACATTCAAAGCACCGCCGGCCGCTATCAGACCGGCGACGTTATCCAGGGAGGCAACATTCAAGCTCACCCCGGCGAGGCTGGATATTTCAGCGCCAGCATTACCCAGCGCCGCCACATTGGCGACCAGTTCACCATTGCTGCTCACCAGTCCACCCTGGCTATTGAGCAACTGGTTGGCATTCAGATTCAGGCTACCGCTGCTCAGCACCCGGCCCTTGTTCTGGTTATCCAGGGTCGCGGCGCTGACATTGGCGCTCTGCCCCGCGCTCAAGGTCCCGCCCTGATTGTTCAGGGCTTGTGCCGCGTTCACCCTCAGATTGCGGCTGGCGATCACGCTCTTGCCGCTGTTGTCGAGGTGCTGCGCGCTCAGGCTGACATCGCCATTGGCATTGCGGCTGTTGTCGGCATTGACCCCGGCTTCGATGATGCCGCTGTTGGTCAGGCGGCCGCCGGCGCTCAGGGTGATGCTGTCGCGCGCGGTCAGGTTTTGTCGGTTGTTCAAGTCGCCCTGGGTTTGCACAGTGAGTGCGCTGCCGGCATGGACCGATCCTTGGGCATCCAGACTCGCCGCCGTGACCTTGACCGCGCCATTGGCAGCCGCAGCGTCGACCATGCGCAGATGGCCATTGGCATCGAGCTGGATATCGCCGCCGCTGGCGATCAGTTTGCCGTCGAGTTTTACCCCGACCCCGGCTTCGGTGCCCACCAGCCTGATCGCCCCGGCATACATCCCGCCCAGGGCCGAAGAGTCGATCGCCAGTTCCGGCTTGGCGCTGCCGTCGTCGGCGCGCGCCGTGGCGTTCAGGGTGCGGGCGTCGACGTCGTTGCGGCCGGTGACGATGGTCAGGTTTTTCGCCTGGATCTCGGCGTTGATCTTGGCGCTGCGGGTGATGATCTCGAAGCTGTCGACGTTGCTGGCGTTGAGCTGCGCGCCGTCGATGGTCACCTGCCCCTGATCGACCTGGTAACGGCTGAGCTGGCCGTTTTCGATCACCGGCTTGCCGGTGGTCAGGGTGGCTTTCGGGGTGTTGATGAAGCCGCAGCCGTTGCAACTGATGCCATAAGGGTTGGCGACAATCACATGGGCCGACTGCCCTGCCACTTCGGTGTAGCCGCGCAGCTGGCTCGGGCTGCCGCCGTTGACTTCGTTGAGGATGGTTTGCGCCGCGACGCCCTTGAGGTTCGGGTTGCCGACGATGATCCCGCCCAGTTGGGTGTTCTGCGTGCGGTCGGTGGCGTTGTTGAGGATCAGCCCCTGCTGGCCGACGTTGTAGTCGTGGAACTGGTTATGCGACAGGCCGCTGCCATTGGGCGTGGCGATGTTGACGATCGGCACGCCGTTGCCCGCCTGGCCCAGGCTGGTGCCCGGCGCGCTGACCACGATGCCCTCCGCCTGGGCCCACAACGGTTGCCAGAACATGGCGTTGGCCAGCAGGAACGCCAGGCTGCGCTTGGGCAGGCCGCAGAAATGCTCGCGGTCTTTCACACGCGCAGAAGGTTGGCGAGCCAGGAAAGCGAATTGGCGAACGTCCATGTCGAAAATCTCGAAAAAGCGTTGTTAGAGGAAAAAATCCACGCGGAAGTAGATCGGCGCTTCGCGCTCGCTCAGGACATCCGGGCGTTCAAGGGAATGGGCGAAGGTCACGCTGGTCGCCAGGTGCCGGCCGCGGGCGAACAGCTCCAGGGAGTTGCTCGACAGGCGCCCGTGCTGCTCGCCGTTGTAGCGATCGCCCCGGATGACGCCCTGGTCGTAGCCCAGGCTGCTGCCGTACTCAGTGAACAGTGGCTGGAGCCAGGCCCAGGTCACCGGACGGCTCCAGCGCAGGTCGTTGCGCCAGTAGCCGCCGCTGTCGCCGGACAGCGACTGATCCTTGTACCCGCGAATCGACGACTGCCCGCCCAGGCTGGTGCGCTGCGGGCTGAACAGCACGTCTTCGCTGCGCTGGCCGGTCATCAGGCTGCTGAAGCTGAACGACTCGCCCCACAGCTTGAACGGCTGCAGGTAACTGAGGGTGGCGCTGTATTTGCGGTAGCGCGCATTCGGCTCGCCGGGTCCCGGGTGGCCATTGTCCTGGGCGTCGAAAGCGCCAATGCCGTTCTGCATGCCCAGGTCGAGGTTGACGAAGGCACCGCCGATGCGCCGGCCGTGGTTGATGCCGAACTGGGCTTCGCTGAGGCGATTGCTGCTCAAGGCCAGCTTGCTGTCTTCGATGAAGTTGTTGGTGCGCAGGTAGGCCAGGCCGGCATTCAGCGAGGTCTTGCTCACCGCGTCACGCAGGATCACCCGCTCGGCGCGCAGCTGGTGGTTCTGGCTGTCGCCGGTCTGCTTGAAGCTGAAACCATTGGCCTGGGCCTGGGAGCGGTACTCGCTCTGGCTGTAGGTGTAACTGAAGTTCCACCAGCCCCAGGGCAGGTTGTAATAGAGCATGGCGTTATTGGAGGTGTGCTGGTGATCGCTCATGGCATCGTGGCCACCGCGCAACATCAGTTGGTCGGCCAGCCCCAGCGGGCTGTCCCAGTCAAAGGTGGTGCCCCACTGCTGCTCACCGGTGCTGCGCTGACCGTCGTTGCTGCGTGACAACCCGGCCCGCCAGGGCTTTTGCGCGGTGTTCTTGACCAGCACTTCGCTGCCACCGACCTCCTTGCCGGGCGCCAGCTCCATTTGCGCCTGGTTCGACGGCAGGCGGTTGAGCTGGTCCACCAGTTGTTCGATTTCCCGCAGGTTGACCCGCTCGCCGACCTTCCCGGGAAAAGCCATGGCCAGCTCGCGCTCGGACAGCTGGCTGTCGGCCGCGCCCTTCAAGCCTTCGAGCCGGCCCTCGACCACCAGCACCTTCAAGTGGCCGCCGGACAGGTCCTGCTGCGGCAGGTAGGCGCGGCTGGTCACCAGGCCCTTCTCGAGGTAGTGATCGGTGATGACCTTGAGCAGCTCGTTGAGCTGGCTGACACCCAGGCACTGACCGATATAGGGCTTGAGCAGGCGCGCCTGCTCGGCGGCAGACAGGCTGTCGGCGCCCTTGAGCTCGATGTCCTTGATCGGGAAACAGCGGGTGTCGGCAGGTGCGGTCGGCGCCGTGGGGGCCGCCTCTTTACCGGGCAGGTCCTTGAGTTCTTCCAGGCGCCGACGCTGCTCTTCGAGCAGGCGGTCCTGGCGTTCGCGGATCAGGTCGGTGTCACCGGGGGTGGGAGCGGCATGAACGAGGTGCAGTGGAGTCAGGCACAGCAAAGCCAGGCACAACCTCCCCGCGAGGGCGGGTGAGTACATGTTCGGTCCCTCGAAACAACTGATATCAAAATAGTGGCGCGATGTTAATTTGCCATTATTTTGCCGTCAATCATCCGCCGGGCCGGCCGATAGGCGCCGGTCTTCTCCATGGATCCGGGCAGAAAATGGCAAACCAGCGGACTAGAGCCTTCGCCTAGGTTTCAAGGGGGGATGGGCACCTGTGTGGCAGGTCTGCAAAAAAAGGGGCGATCAACGATCGCCCCGAACTGTGTTGCCACGAGAGAACCTATAAAGTCAGTTGCCGCCGCTCCTCCTCGGTCAACTGCTGCCGCGCCTGATCGCTCAGCGGCCCGGCGCCCAGCACCTGCACCGGGCTGTCCGGGTTGTAGCCGGGGTTGGCCCGGCTGGCGCCATCCCGGGTCGGCGCCAGGCGTTCCTGGCCGAAACTCAGCACCTGCACGCTAAACACCGACGGCATGTTCTGCCGCGCCGCCGCCTGCTGCTGGCGCGCCACATCCTCGGCCGCCTGGGTCGCCGAAGACGCCGCCGAGCTGGCCGACGTCAGGGCCCCGGTATTGACCGACGCCACCACCGGAATCCCCGAGGACTTGCCCTGGGTCTGGATGTTCGCGGCGTTGACCACTTGCAAGGCCGCGATGTTGACGTTGCCCGAGACCCGGATCCCGGCCTCGCCGGCGTCGATGGTGCCCAGAGGCGCAATCAGGTCGATATCCCCCGGCGCCACCTCGGCAATCGGGTTCAGCGTGGCGATACCGGCCCCGGTGCTCGGCACCGACGGCGACAGGGTCACATTGCCCCAGTTGTCGTAGACCCTTCTGGGCGGGGTGTAGACCACGGTGGTTTTCGAGCCACGCCCGGCGTTGATATCGCCCTCGGCCGACCAGCCGAGGATCGAACCGCCGAAGGTGGTCATGATGCGGCTCTGGCCCAGCAGGATGCTGCCCTGGGAGTACAGCTGGATATTGCCCTGGCCCTGGGTGATCACCCCCGCCGTGGACGGTGGCGCCTCGCCCTCGATGCCAAACACCTGCTGCCCGCCCGGGGTGAGCATCTGGATATCGCCGCCGACATTGGTGTGCACCCCGGCGCCGCCATACAGGGTGATATTGCCCTGGTAGACGATCGGGTTGCCGGCCACATCGGTGTCCGGGAACAGCGCGGCAATGGCGTTGCGCCCGCGCAAGTAGCTGCCCTGGCGCGGACCATCGACTTGGTTGTACTCCAGGCCGCCGGCGCGCAGCTCGGCAAAATACACCTGGCGCGCGAACAATCCCTGCTCCACCGCCGGCAAGCCGGCGAAGTAGGCCCGGGCCTGCTCGTCGCTGCCGCTGAAGCCGTAGCGCAGCTTCAGCCAGCTGGCCAGTTCCGTTTCGTAGGTCTTGGCCACCTTGCCCGGTTGCGCGGCCAGGGAAGCGCTGTCGCTGGCCAGGTTGGCCGGGTCCAGGTAGCGCGCGGCAAAGGCCGTGTAGTTCGGCCCACTGGCCCCGGCCCCCGCCTGCAGGACGATGCTCGCCCCCGGTCGGTTGTCACCCGGCACCAAGGCACCGAGGCTGGTGATCGACGCCTTGTCTTCCATGCGGATATCGCGCCCGGCGTTGATTTGCAGCAGGCCGGGCCCCGCGATATTGAAGCTGCTGTAGAGAATGTCGCGCCCGGCCGAGACCAGGGAGATATCCAGCGGATCGTTATGCACGAACAGGTTGCCGCTGCTCGAACCACTACCCAGCAAAGGCACGATGACTGTCGCCTGCCCCAACGGGGTGCCGCTGTTGACGATATCCCGACCGGCCAGCATCCAGACCGGCGCGGCCGCGTCGTACCAGGTCTGGGCCGGGCGCGAGCCGGAAGCGCTGAAGTTCAGTTGCTCACCCGAGCGTATGCCCACCAGATCGCCGGCCATGGCATAGAAGCGCGCCGGCTCACGCCGGCCGCCGAAAGTGGTCAGGGTGTCGCCGCCAAAGGCGAAGAGCGGGAAGCCGCCCATGCCTTGCAGAGAAGACAAACCATCGGGGCTGAGATTGTTCACCAGCAGGCGCTCGCCACCGCCCTGCTCGCGCCCTTCGAAGGCCGGCATGAACGGCGTCGGCAGCAGGCGGCTATCGGCTCCGGACTGATTGAGCGCATAACCGCCGGCGAAGATCGAGCCGCCGGCCAGCATCTGCAACTGGCCGTTGGGCGAAGGTGCCAGTACCAGGGAATAAGGCGAGTTTTTCTGGCCACTGTCGGTAGAGAGCGCCGAAGAGCCATAGTACAGGTTGCCGCCCGGGGCGACGGCCCGCAGGATCGAGGGATAGATAAAGCGCCCGTCGGTCGGCGAGGTATTGAGTTGGCTCCGGGGGGTGTCATTGCTGCCCACAGCCAGTTCTCCGGTCTGTGTCGAAGGCGTCAGATTGCCCCCCGCCGAGAACAGGTCGATGGCGGTATGCTCGGTCCAGAGCGAAAACCAGCTACTACCGCCGCCCAGGTAGGTAGTGCCGTCCAGGCTGAACGCCGACGTATTGTGCTGCCGCGTGCGACCCGGGTCGACCGCGCCACCCAGCACCAGATCGCCGCGGGTGGCGAGGCTGACCGTGGCATCGCCGGGGACGATCACCAGGCCGCCGGTGGCACTGGCCACCGAGGACGAATACGGATCATAGGCCCGCACTTCGCGGGCATCCTGGTTAAAGCTGAAGCGGCCGAAATTCTGCTTGATACCGCCCATGGCCCCGGCATTGGCCTGCACATTGCCCCGTAGATTGATCAGGGCGCCGTTCAAGTCATGGTTCTGCCCTTGCGCGGGCCCACTGCGAACACTAGAAGCCCGGGCGTCCAGGGAAGGATTGAGGCCGCCACCGATATTCAGCTTGAGGTCGCCCCCCCCGGTCAGGGTCAAGCCGCCATCGGCGCCCACCCGCCCGGTGCTGCCCACCGCCAGGATCAGCGCCTCGCTGCGCGGCGCGGCCAGGGTTGTACGGTCGCCACGGCGCAGCAGGGTGCCGGCATCGGCGCCGACCCGTACCTCGAGATTGCCGCCACCCAAAGTACCGACTCCGGTAAAGCCGGTAACCTGCGGCATGGGCGTGCCAATGGTCGGGGTGACATAGGTCCCGAAGTTGATCCACCAGGCAGTTGGAACCGTCTGGTCCACCGCCGCAGAGCCACTACCTTGGCGCCATAGCCAGTTGCCTATGCCGACACTCGATAGGGCACTGCTGCCTGTGCTCTGGCCCTGGTCGAAGGTACTGCCCAAGGCATCGCCACGCAGGCTGCCCGCCGTCGACAGCAGCAGGTTGCCGCCCTGCTCCGGGTACCAGGCCTGGTAGAGGCTATCGCCTTCCACTAGTTTTTCGTAGGCCGCCACCTGCTCGTCGAAACCAGCTTTGTAATTGGCGTCTCTGTACAGATCGAGGTTGTCGTAAGCGCCCAGTACCGTGCCTTTACTGCCCACGCCGCGGGTTGCCGCATAACCTGCGCCCATGGCCTCGGACTGGGTGCCGGCGGTGTAGACGCCGAATACCGATTGCATGCTCAGGTCGCCGCCGGAAACCAGGTCCAGGTCGCCGGTGCCGGTGCGCAGCACGCTGAAGATCGGCGCCATGGCGCGCACCGCGATCACCTCTCCGGGCTTGTCGGGTTCGCCTGGCTCTCCGGGCTTGAAGACGCACAGTCCCGGTGCCCAGTCGCAATAACCATTAGCCACATCTTCCGGTGACAGCGGCTGCCCCACTACGCCACCCAACCAGCTCCAATCCGGGCTTTCCACCTCAGGCCCCCAAACCCAGCTATCGACACTGGGCTTGAATTCACACAGTCCCGGCGCCCAATCGCAATAACCGTTAGCTAGATCTTCCGGCGACAGCGGCTGCCCCACCACGCCGCCCAACCAGCTCCAATCCGGACTCTCTACCTCAGCCCCCCAGACCCAGTTGCCCCCCGGCTTGCCAGGAACGATCTCGCGGTCCCTGAACAGCGAGTAATGGGTATCGGCCAGGATCAACTGGCCATCGACCACTCGGGGCTTGACGCTGCGGGTGTCGGCCGCCTCGGTGTCGGCACCGCTGACCAGGCGTAGCGACCAGGATTGCGAGCCCTCGGGCAGCAACCCCGCGATCGCCCAGTTGCGCCCCTGGCTTTCGCCATCGGCCGGACGCAAGGCCACCGACAAGGCACCGTTGGGCAGCTTGACGTCGGTTTGGGACGGGATCAGCGCACCGGCTTTCAGCGCCAGATCGCCATTGAGGGCATAAGTGTCCTGCTGGCCGCTACTCGGATCGAGGGTCGCTGGCAGCGCCACGCCCTTGGGCCAGAGCATGGCCTGCAAGGCGGTGCGCGTGGTCAACAGAGTCCCGGCGCCGAGCCGGGTGCCCACAGGCAGGGTCACCGCCTGCTCCAGCAAGGTGCCGGCGGCGTACAGCAGGCTGCCGTCGGCGGCGCGCACATCACCGCGCACGACGCTGCCAGCATCCAGGGTCAGCGCCTGCGCCAGGCGGCCCTCGGTGGGCAGCACCACGCCACTGGCGAAGGTGGTGGCCTTGATCGGCAAGTCGTAGTTGAGGGTCTTGCCGCCCAGGAACAGCGAGCCATCGGCCAGGGTCACGCCCATCCCCGGCACCACCAGCTCGCCGCCGAACGGCTGCATGCCGGGCAACAATACCCAGCCGGCATCGTCCGGGGTGGCGGGCGGCGGGGTAAAGCCATCGGTGACGCTGCCGCGCACTTCGAGGTTGCCGGCGGCGCGGATCGCCAGGCTACCGGTCTCGCCGGAGCCGTAGACCGCGGTCCTGGCAAAGTGCGGATTGAGGCTGGCATAGCGGTAGCCGGACAGGTCCAGGTCACCCTGGATCACCACGTCCCGCTCGCTGCTGATCTGCACCCCGGGGCGCAGGTGCAAGGCATCGGCATAACCGCCGGCGGTCAGGCCGGCCAGCTTGCCGTCGAGCAACGCGGTGTTGGCCAGCGCCGCGTCGATGAAGGCCGTGCTCTGGTCGTGCTTGCGGTTCATGTAGGCCTGGTCGATCACCCGGTACGGCCTGCCGCTGGCGGCGTCGCTGCCGTCCTTGAGCAAGGCGTCACTGTCGCTGTCGTCATAACGCCAGATGCCATTGACCGCGATCGACCTGGCCCCGCTGATCTGCTGGCGGCCGCTGGCATCGATATCGATATCGCCGCCACTGACCCCGCCCAGCCGTGGCGCATTGAGTTCCAGGGTGCCTCGGGCCTGGCCGTCATACTGCCCGGGCTGGCTGCCCAGGGTCGCGGCGGTGCCGTGGCGCAGGTCGATGCGGCTGCCCTCGGCCAGGACCAACCGGCCCTCGCCCGACGTGAGGTCGACCACCGCGCGGTTCGGCGCATCGATGATCTTGCCGTAGCTGTCGACCCGCAATTGCGTGCCATGGGCATCGAGCAGCGCCGCCGCGCCCAGGGTCAGCCCGTTGCGCGCCGCCAGGCGGATGCTGCCGACCTGCTCGCCGCTGGCATCCACGGTGCCAAGTACCGTCAGGTGGCCATTGTCCAGGGACAGGTTGATCTCCCCCGCCTTGAGTTCGTTGCCAAGTTGCAGGTCGCCCTGCTTGAGCTGGAAGCTACGCGAACCATAGACCTGGCCTTCGTTGAGGCGTTGGTTGAGGGCCGCGAAATCGCCCACGCCCTGGGCACGGATATCCACCCCGCCGGCCTTGTACGGCACCCGGGTGCCGCCGGCATCGTAATGACCGGAACTGCCGCCGAGGATCGCCCCCAAAAGTTCTACCTGGCCCGCTCCCGGGTCCAGGGCGATGGCGCTCAGCGCCCCGGCCTTGTTGTTCTGCGCCGACAGGTCGATCCGCGCGCCGGCCGCCTGGCGAATATCGCCGCCACGGCTTTCCAGCAGCACATCGCCGCCCCAGCTGTATTTGTTCAGGTCATTGAAGGGCACGGTGCGCCCGGCCAGGTCTAGCCGGGCATTGCCCGCCAGCACCAGGTCGCGCTCGGCCAGCAGGCTCAGCTTGCCGCTGGGCAGCACCACCGCGGTGTCCAGGCTGATGCTGCGCCCCTGCAGCGCCAGTTCGCCGCCCAGGGTGTTGATCGACCCCGGCACGGCACCGCCACCGGAAATACGGATATCGCCGCCGGCCTTGATCCGGCTCACCGAGCCGGCTTCGCCCGTCAGCAACGGGGTAACGATATTCAGCTCGCCGCCGCTGTAGCTGTAGCCCTTGCCGCTCTCGTAGGCGCCCTGGCTCTGGTAGACCGCCAGGCTGCCCTTGTGGTTGGCGGTCAGGCGCTGGCTGGCGCGCAGGTCGACCGTGGCAAAACCCAGGGCCAGGCGATCGAAGGAGGCCAGGCTATCGGGCTGCGATTGCGCACCGTAACCGAACTCGATGCGCTCGGCGGCCAACTCCAGGCGGCCGCTGCCGGTACCGGCGCCCTGGTTGATCACCGTGCCTGGCAGCCCGGCCGTGCCGTTCCAGATCAGGTTCGCGGTGCGAATGCTGGCCACGTCCTCGGCGTCGCCATGACCGTAGATCGCCGGGGTACCCAGGATCAGGTGGCTCAGGCTGGATTGGCCGGTGACCGGGTCCAGGGTGCTCAACTGCGTCGAGCCATAGAAGTTCAACGAATCCCGGGCATTCAGGGTCAGGGTTTCCAGGGCCGGCGCGCCGCGCTCGCGGTCGCCGCGCAGCAGGCGGTCGAGCACCTGCTGGTTGAGGGTCAGGCCCGGTGCCAGGGTATGGCCCGCGGCGGCTGCGGCCAGGCTCTGGCCGCTGCCGACATTGACCCCACCCACCGCCAGGGTCAGGTTGCGGGTGCCATAACGCACCTCGTCCCCCAGTTCGAACAGGTTATCGGTGGCCGCGGCCAGGGTGCCTTCGGAATACAACTGGGTCACACCGCTGCAGCTACCGGCACAGCTGCCGATGCGAATACTGCCCGGCCCCACCTGGCCGTTCTGCGCCGGGGTCGGCGGCAGCAGGTCGAGCCAGCCGTTGGACACCGCTAGCAGGCTGGTCCTGCCGGGATCGTAGATAAAGCCATCGCGGGAATCGTAGGCACTGGCGCCACGCCCCAGGGTATCGATCCCGGCGCCCTGTTCCACCACGATGCCACCCGTGGTCATGCCACTGAGGAGCATCACTTCGGGGGCCGACAACAGGGCCCCCGAGCGCAAGGTCAGGTCGCTCAGGTTGGAGCTGAAGGTGATGTAATTGCCGCCCTGGCCATATTGGCGGGTACCGGTGCCGCCGATCCGCAGGCTGGCCGCGCCCAGGGCATTGAGTTGCGCGGCATCGATCGAGGTGCCGGTAAAGCCCGCGCTGGGACCGCCCGCGACGATCTCCATCTGGGAACTTTGGCTCTGGCTCAGCACGCTGGCGACGGTGCCGTAGCCGCCCTTGTCCGGACTGAAGCGACTGGTGCCGGCATAGGTGAAGGACGGTTGCCCGGTCTGGTTCTGCAACAGATTCAGGGTCAGACCCTTGGCGTCGGCGGTCAGGGCAGCGCGCGGAATGCCCAGGCGCGCCGCGTCGCTGACGAGGAATTGAGTCAGGGAGGTTTCGTTGTATTGGGAATAGCGGCGCAGCACATCGGCCGAGGTCAGGATCACCTGGCGCGAGAGGCTGTCCTGGATCCCGGTGCCGAGGACCGACAAGCGCCCCGAGGTACTCCAGGAGCCATTGGCCATGGCCAGGCCCGGCTGCTGGGCGGCCAGGCCGGCGCCACCGTTGAGCTCGACCCGGAACGCCCCCGGCAGCAGCGCATAGGTCGCCGGCAACAGGGTATAGACCCCCGGCGCCAGTCCCGGCACCCCGGCCTCCAAAGTGATCTGCTGGCCGATCACCGGGTCCAGGGCACCGCTCTGTCCGGCGCCAGGGGCATAACCTGCCTGGTTGCCGGGCACGATGGCGTAGACCGGATTGCTGGCCCGCCCCGGCAGGCTGAAACGACCGTCGGCGCCGATCCGCACCAAGGGGTTGAAACGCGCATCGGTGGAACCGCCACGCCCGGAAATAAAGCCGGCGCCGGTCAGTTCGCCGCCGCCCGACAAGTCCACCACGGCACCGCTCTGGACATCGATCGACTGCCCCAACAGCGTCAGGGTCAGCCACTCGGGCCCCAGGATGGGATTGAGTACGCTCTCGCCCAGCGGCTTGCCGTCCTGGGTCCAGGTCTGGCCGTCCACCGTGCCGCCAAAGGGCATCACCAGCCCCGCCGCACTCAGGGAGGTCAGGCTGCCGGGCAGCAAGCGCACGATCGAGCTGTGATCTTGCGGGCCGCCGTTGAAGCCCAGCACCAGGCTGCCCTGGGGCGCGCGAACCACCCCGCCCTGGTCGATGCTCTGGGCGGACAGCAGCAGGCTGCCATAGGCCGAATAAGGCACGCCGGGGTCCTGGGCGCTGCTGCGGCCGATACTCAGGTGGCGGGCGCGGATCTCGGCACGGGCCAGGGTCTCCGGGTAGAGCTGCGCCACCGTCAGGTCCAGGTCACCCGGGGTGTTCAGGCGGGTGAAGGAAATATTGCCCGTGGGGCGCAGCATGCGCATGTCTCCAGCGCTGCGCACCTCCATCGTGGCAAAGCCGCGCTGGTCCAACGGCAACTGGCCACTGCCCAGGTTGATGTCGCCATGGGCACCGAGGTTGACCTCATCGCGGATATCCAGCAGTTGGCTGGTCACGGTCAACTGCGCCTGGGTCGCCTGGGTCGAACTGCCACCGCGCACCACGGGCACCGTCAACCCTGGGGAGCCGTTATTGTTCCGAGCAGCCTCCGCCAGCCGCACGTAAGGCGCACTGAGCCTGACCCGGGTATCGGCCTCCGCGCCCTGGGCCAGCCCCAGGGAAGCCGAATACAGCTGCAGGCCCTGGCCCAGGGCCAGATCGACATCGCCGTCGAAACTGATCTGGCCGTTGCTCAGCAGGGCCAGGTTGCCAAAACCGCCAGCGTCGACCTGCTCCACGCTGAGATTGCCTTGTCCATAGGCCAACGTCCCGGAAGCCGTCTCGTCGAGGGACCAGCGGCGCTGGCTGATCAGCAGTTCCCGCGGGGCCAGGGGCGCATCGCTGCCCAGCAGGGCACGATCATAGGCAGCGGTCTCCAAGGCCACCGCCAGGCTGCCGCCCGCCGCCCCCTGCCCGCCAGCGGCGGCGCGCAGGTCACCGTCCAGGTACAGGCCATTGAGCGAACTGAGGCTGATACTGCCGCCATTGCTGGCTACGGTCGTCGAACCGGCGCCCCTGATATCCAGGGCGGCCTGGGCGCCGGAAGCCTCGAGGCGCGAACCGGCCTTGAGCTGCACGAACAGATCCGGCGCCGCCGCACGGCCAGTGGCCGGGTCCAGGGTACCGCCGATGACAATGCTGCCACCGTCGCTGACCTTGCCGTAGCGCCGGCCCTGGGCGTCCAGGGCAGTGACCGCGCGCCCGGAAACATCCACCAGGGCATTGCTCCCCAACAGGATCGAGCGCTGATGAAGGGTGCTCAGGGCGTCGGTGTCCACCTGCGGCATCCGCGTGGCGCTGATCGAGACCTTGCCGCCATGGGCGATCAGATGACCGTCGATGTTGATCTGGCCGATCCCGCGCAAGGCGATGGACTGGCCATCGTCCACCCTCACGGTGGCGCCCTGTCCGATATCCAGGGCCACGCTGGCGATATCGGCAGTAGTGGAATCGAGCCCCCCGGTCTGCAGGGTCAGGCTGGTACCGGCGCGCTGGCTCAGGCGGCCCTTGGCCGGGTCCTCCTGGTAGGGCTGCGGCAGCCACGGCTGCAGCGCGCTGGCGGCCGGCTCGCCGGTGGCGACACGGGTCGTCCCGGCGGACTGGGCGTAGACCGGCACCCGCACATCCACCTGGGCGCCCTCGGCGACTTTCAACCCCTGGTTGCCGGTGATGTCGTAGGCGCCGAAGCCCTTGTCGAAAAAGTCGCTGGCCAGGACCAGGGTCGCGGCGTCGGGCGACGTTCCGCCGCCGATCTGCACCTTGCCTGCCTGCAGGCTCAGGGTGCCGCCGCCGTTCACCCCATGGCCCTTGAGCTGGCCAGCCAGGGTCAGGACGCCATTGCCGATGCTGGTGCCGGCATTGGCCGCCAGGGTCAGGTCACCGCCCTTGCCACCACGCAGGCTGCCGTTCAGCAGCAGCACCGCGCCGCTGCTGACATCCACCTGGCTGCCGGCGGCCAGGGTCAGGTCGCCACGGCTGCGCAGGGACACACTGCCGCCATTGACAAAGGCCAGGCCACTGTTGTCCTGCGGCGCCAGCAACAGGTTGCTCCACAGGCCGCTGGTGTCCAGGCGTGCCCCCTCGCTCAAGACCAGGCTGGCCCGGGATGCGGTGGAACCGATCAGGGTGTCCATCAGGTCAGCTGCCGACGATGGCCTTTGCCGCAGCACGTTGCCCAGGGCAATGCGCCCGCCATGGCTGGTCAGCCCGGCATTCACCTGGACCTGCGGACCGTGCAAGGCGATCTCCCCCGCCGGCCCGACCTGCAGGTCACCGTCGACCGTGACGCTCTCGTAGGCGGCGACCCGCACCGCGCCCAGGTCGAAACCGTTGAGTAGCCCGGTATCCAGTTGCAGCCGCCCCTGGCGCTCGCCCAGGACCGAGTCCAGCCCAATGTCCAGGGCCTGGGGGACCTGCCCCGGGGCCAGGACCACCTGCTTGAGGGTGCGGTCGGTGGCCTGCAAGATGTTTTGCAGGGTGCCGCTGTCCTTGTGCCAGAACGGTGTATAGCTGCCGACGAGCAACTGCGCGCCACGGGCCACGGCATTCTGTGCCTGGTCGTAGCCATCGAGCCCGGCCTGGGGGGCCAGGGCCTGGCGTTCGCCCTGGTAGGTGTTGCCGAGCAACTGGCCTTCGAGCACCGCGCTGCCGGTGCCGACCACCAGCTTGCCGGCATCGCGGCCAACGCTATAGCCGTCTTCGTAGCGCTGCTGCGGCGCAATCAGCGGGCTGTAGTAGTAATCGGTCTGGCCCCAGCGCGGGCTGCTGTCCTCATAACCCTTGTAAATACCGCTGTAGAGAATGTCGCCCGGCGCCCGGGACAACTCGTAGAGGCGCCCGTCCGGGCCCTTGAGCCAGGTCTGGCGCACCAGGCCACCCTGGACATCGAGGGTGCCGCCGGACAGGTTGATGCTCGAACCGGCCTGGGTCACCACATCACGCCCGGTGAAGGTCAGGGTACCGCCCTGGGCCATCCACTCGCCCACCCCGTGGGCCTGGGTCCCCAGGTAGCCACCGACCTCCAGCAAGCCGCCGGCGGTGTACCAGCGGTCCGTGGCGTAGCCATTGGTCCCGGCCGGCACATAGACCAGCTCGCGCACATCGACCCACACATCGTTGTTGTTCAGGCTGCCCTGGTCGCGGTTGCCGGCGGCATCGCGCTGCTCGTTGCCCTGGATATTGACCTTGACGCTGTTGGCCTCCATGGCCACCTTGACCCCGACCGCACCCGCCACATCGATCAGCGCGCCGTCGCGCACCAGGCTGCGCTGGCCGGCGCTGACCGCCACCTGGCCACCGGTGGCCAGGGTAATGGAGCCGGACTGGAAGTCCACGGTGCCGCCGCTGACGATCTCTACCCGCGACTGGTCGGTACGGTCGGCCACGCTGCTGAGGTTGTCGAAGGCGCCACCGATGCTGTTACCAAGGCCGCCCAGCCCGGCCAGGCCCGCGTTGCGCTGGCTGTCCAGGGCCGTGCCACTGGCGGCGTCCAGCAGGATCGCCGTATGGCTGCCCTGGCCCAGGGTCACGCTGGAACTGCTGTCGCTGGCCGAGTTGAGCAGGTGCACAGTGCCGCGGCTGTCCACCGAGGTGGTGGCCAGGACCAGGCCGTTCTGCTGCACCTGGTGGCCGGTCAGGGTGATATCGCCGGTGGAGGCCTGGATCAGGCCGTTATTGCTGACCTTGCCGGCCTGGCTGCCGGCCTTGCGGGTGCTGGCCACCTCATTGCCGCGGGTGGTCGAGGTGGTATTGCCGGCGGTGCCGGCGCCCTTGCGGATATAGAAGCTGTCGCCGGCGGCCAGGGTCGCCTGGCCCTTGGGCGTGACCAGGCTGCCGGCGTTGTCCACCTCGCTGCCCAGCAGCAGGACATAACCGCCGGACTCGGTGGACACGCCCGGCGCTCGGGTCTGGATCAGCGCGCCTTGTTGCACCTGGACCTTGCCAGCGGCGTCGGTGAAGGTCGGCTGCGAGCCGATGCTGTCGACATACAGCCCGCGCTCGCGGAACTGGCTGTCGCTGATGGTCGCGGCGGCGGCCACCAGGTTGCGGGTATCGACCTGGCTGCTGCCGCTGAAAATCACCCCGTTGCGGTTGACTAGCATCACCGTGCCGGCCGCCTTGATCTGACCCTGGATCTCGCTCGGCCGCGCCTGCGGGTCGTTGACCCGGTTGAGCACCGCCCAGTCGGCCTGCTGCTGGAAATCCACCGTGGTGTTGCGCCCGACGTTGAAGGTTTCCCAATTGAGAATGGCCTTGTCCGCGGTCTGGCCGATGCTCACCGTGGTCTTGCCGTCGGCCTGGGTCTGCACCGGGTTGCTGGCATTGGTCCAGCCTTTGGTCAGGGTATTCTCGTCGACCTTGAGCCCGCCCTCGCCCAAGCCATCGGGAATACTCGAGGCCGCCACCAGCGCCGAACGCCGCCCGGCCGCCTGGGCCGCCTGCTGCGCGGCGATGGCCGCCACCGTGTTATTGACGTTGCTCAAGGACTGCTGCAACTGCTGGTTGGCCTTCAACTGCTGGGCCAGGGGCGGTGGCGAACCCGGCTTGGGCAGGCTCCCCGCTACCCCGCCGACGCCCGCCGTCTGCTGCGCCGCGCCCTTGCTGGCGAACCAGCCGGCGCTGAACGCCGTCTCGGCCTGGGCACTGCTCGCCACCAGCAACAGGGCAATGGCGTGGGCCAGCGGATTGAGACGCAGGACAGGCAACGCCTCGCAGCGGGTTACTGACTTCAGAACAGGGTTGGGCTTACCGAGGCGCATCGCTCACTTATCCTTTTACACAGTCGCGAAATAGGTCGGCGGCCCACCCGCTGTCACGGACGGAGCGCTCAGGTAGTAGGCGGTTGGCGCCGGCCGGCACCGAACCTTTGTCATGAAAACTTCATCCGCGTGTGGGTTCAGAGCGGACGGCCAATGCCGTTGCACACGCTGGGGTAGTTCAGGCTCAGGGGGTTGGCAGTCAGCAGGAAATTGTCGCGCACGGCCTTTTTCCAGAGCGCGTCCACAGGGATCAGGTGCTGGGCGTTCAACCGGGCATCGGTGTTGATCTGGGGGTTCGGACCGAAGTGGCGCATCAGCAGGCTTCGCATCGCCGTAACGTCCCGCGGGTCGCGATAGCACTGGCCGAAGATCAGGTAGCTGTAGCCAACCAGGGCATAGCCATAGGCCGGATTGGCGATATCCGCTGCCCACTTCTGCGGGTCGGCACGATCGCTGACGGTGCTCGGTGGCGTGAACTGCGCCAGACTGACCTGGTTCAGCGCAGAGGGCGGCAACAGGCCGTTGATCCGCGCCACCTGGGCGTTGCTGCTGATATCCACAGACGCGGGCCCCGTGTAACCGATGGCGCCTTCGCTGGCGGCGACCCCGGCCAGCAGCGCCTGATCGCTGCGTACCGCCTGCCAGTGCCCGGGCAGCGGCCCCCGGTGGGCCGAAACGAACAGGTTGCTGACGTTGAAGGCCTGGGGACAGAGGCTGTTGAGGTGGCGCGCAAGCAGCTCGCTGGAACCACTGCGGTCGGCGCGGTAGATCACCGTCACCGGCGTGCGCGAATAGGCCGGGTTGATCTGGTCCCAGGTACTGATAGCTCCGGAAAACAGGCCACAGAGCATGCCGCCGTTCAGGTCCAGGTCGGTCACCGGCTGGCCGCTGGCCAAGCGTACCCGATAAGGAATCGCCACCGAGGTGATCGCCACCGGGACCTGGATCAGCGGGCCCCAGTCTGCCGCCGAGCCGGCAATGGCCCCCGGTACCTGGTGGTTGCTGCGGTATTGCGCAAGCTCGTTGACGGTCAGCCGTGATTCGCTGATGGCGTAGTCCACGGAAAACGGCACAGAGGAGCCCGGGGTCAGTGCCTGGCTGTCATTGATCAGCAGCGCCTTCTTGCCGGCCCCGCTGCCTGCGGCTCGATAGACCCCAGCTGTCGGCGGCAATACGCCCGAGGTGTTGTAGAAACCCTGCATCAGGTACGAACCGCCGCCGTCCAGAGCCGCCGAGGCCGGAGCAGTACAAAGGCCGGTCAAGGCCCCAGCCAGGGCAGCCAACCGATATCTGGACATGGCAACTCCCTCTGTTGCCCGGGATGCCCCATGGCAACATGAAATTCGCGCGAAGAAAAAATCGGCAACGGCTGGCGCCGTTGCCGATCGGTGTTACGGGTAGTCAACCCCGGCCTGGATCAGGCTGGACGGCCGATACCGTTGCACACGCTGGCGTTGTTCACGCCCTGGGCGCTGGTTGGTGGAATGAAGGCATTGCGAATGGCGGTCTTCCAGGTTGAGGTCAGCGGGATCAGTTTCTTGTCGATGATTGCCTGATCGTTGCTGCTGGCGAAGGTGGCGTTGTAGTGCTTGGTCAGGAAGCTGCGGATCGAGCTGACATCCGCGGTGTCCTTGTAGCACTGGCCGAAGATGAAGTTGGTGTAGCCGACGATCGAATAGCCGGTGGCCGGGTTAGGCAATACCGGTGCCCACTTGGTCAGGTCGGCACGATCGGCGGCGGTGGACGGAGGCGCGATGGTGCTCAGGGCGGTCTGCACGTTGCCCACGGTTGGCAGCAGGCCGTTGATGCGAGCCACTACAGCGTTGTTGGTGGCGTCGACATCTTCAGGGCCGACATAACCGATGGCGCCGGCGGTGGAAGCCACGGTGCTGGCCACGGCGGCGCTGCCGCTGACGCCGATCCAGGAAGCTGGTTCCGCGCCTGGGTGGGCATTGGCGAAAGTACTGCTGACGGAGGTGAACACCGATGGGCAACGGTTGTTCAGGTGGCGAGTGAGGATTTCCGAGGTACCGCTGCTGCCGGAGCGGTATACCACGCGAACCGGAGTGGTATCGGAGGTGCCGAGTACTTCACCCCAGGTACGGGCGGCGCCGTTGTTGGCCGACAGGGCCAGGCACAGTTGCTCGCTGGTCAGGTTCAGGTTGGTGGTGCCGGCCTTGTTGTAAGGAATGGTCACCGAGGTGGCGGCCGATGGGAATTGCAGCAGTGGGCCCCAGTTGGCAGGATCGGTAGCCGGTACGTCTTGGTGGGCGGTTTTGTAGTTGCTGATTTCAGTGGCGTTGAGAATCGAGTCGCTGCCTGCGTAGTCCACAGTGGTACCGGCTGGCAGGGTGGTGGTCAGCGAACCGATGTTGTTGGTCAGCACGGCAGTCTTGCCGCCACCGCTGCCCACGCCGTAGTAGGTGCCGAAACCAGGAGTCAGTACGCCCGGGGTGTTGTACAGCTGCTCTGGCAGAGTGGCACCGCCACCCACAACAGCCGCCATCGATTGGGCCGAAGCCAGAGCCGCTACGGCCAGGGAAGCTGCGATCATAGTGCGCTTAAACATGAAGAATCTCCTTTCGTCGTGTGTATACGGAGGTCAATGGTTCTTGCATGACGCCATGGCGCTCAGCTCCTCTGCCCTGCTCTGAGAGCGTTGTGCGGGTGAGGCCATGGGGAAGAAGTTCGCAGTTTCCGGTGACAGATAAAGGAAAAAACCTCGGGAGAAAGCGCTTGATTCTGAAAAACTTTCTCGGGTGTTCGAGGGCCCTGGCACGGGCTTTTCAGCGCAGGTGACAGCGAGGTTGCGTCAGGCCTTTTGCCAGTTCCTGGCGGCACGCGGCACAGGTCTTGGGCTGGGGGCGCTGGGGGTGGTCGTGCATGACAGAACGAGGAACCCGAGTTCGTCGGGATTGCCGCTCGGGTGGCGTCGCGTGGTCGAGAAAAAAGTTGCGGCAAGCCCTGCCGTTGATCCTGGCGAACCGCGTGCTCAGGTTTGGCGAGGACTGCGTCCTCGATCGCAGCCTCGCTGCGCTCGGCAGCGGCTACAGACGCCCGTCGAGGAAAATCACGATCCGTAGGAGCGAGGCTTGCCCGCGATCCAGGCGACGCGAATCGTCTGGATGGACGCTATCGCGAGCAAGCTTCGCTCCTACAGAAGCCCTCCTTTTATTGCACCAACTGGTTGATCTCGATGATCGGCAGCAGCACCGCCATGACGATCACCAGCACCACCCCGCCCATGACCACGATCATCAGTGGTTCGAGCAAGGCGGTCATGCCCATGGCGCGGCGTTCGATGTCGCGGGACAGGGTTTGCGCGGCGCGTTCGAGCATGGGTGGCAGGGCGCCGGTTTTTTCGCCGCTGGCGATCAGGTGGATCAGCACCGGCGGGAAGACTTTTTCCACCCGCAGCGCGGCGGCGAGGTTGACGCCTTCGCGGACCTTGGCGGTGGCGTCGCTGACGCTTTGGCTCAGGCGGTCGTTGGACAGGGTCTGGCGCGCCGCTTCCAGGGCGCGCAGCAGCGGCACCCCGGCGCCGCCGAGGATCGCCAGGGTCGAGGCGAAGCGCGCGGTGTTCAGGCCCAGCACGAAGCGCCCGATCAGCGGCAGGCGCAGCACCCGGCTGTGCCAACTCAAGCGGGCCTGGGGATTGCGCAGGTACAGGCGCCAGCTCCAGAAGCCGCCGGCCAGCACGCCGAAACACAACCAGCCCCAGGCGCGGATGAAATCGCTGGCGTTGAGCATCGCCAGGGTCAGCCCCGGCAGGTCCTGGCGCGCCTGGGAGAAGGCGCTGACCACCTGGGGCACCACGTAGCTGAGCAGGAAGATCACGATGCCCACCGAGACCAGCCCGACCACGCCGGGGTAGATAAAGGCGGTGAGGATCTTGCCGCGCAGGGTGTTGCGTTCTTCGATGTAGTCGGCCAGGCGCTCCATGACCTGGGCCAGGTCGCCCGACTCTTCGCCGGCGGCGATCAGCGCCCGGTAGATATCCGGGAAATCCCGCGGCCGTGCCGCCAGGGCTTCGGCCAGGCGCATGCCGCTGCGCACATCGGCGCGCACCGCGCTGAGGGTGTGGGCGATGTGCTTTTTTTCCGCTTGCTCGACCGTGGCACTCAGCGCCGCTTCCAGCGGCAGGCTGGCGCCCAGCAGGCTGGCCAGTTGGCGGGTGGCCCAGGCCAGGTCGTTGTCCGACAGCTTGGCGCTGAACAGGCCGCCGCCACCGGCCTTGGGTGTGTTGCTCTCGACCTGCACCATCAGCGCCGTCAGCCCGCGGCTGCGCAGTACGCCGAAAGCGGCGCTCTGGCTGTCGGCTTCCAGGTGCCCGGACTCGATCTTGCCGAGGGCGTCGGCGGCTTCGTAGCGATAACGGTTCATCAGGCGTCCCGGGTTACGCGCAGGATTTCTTCAGGGGCGGTGGCGCCGCTGCGCACCCAGCGCTCGCCGTCCTCGCGCATGCTCAACATCCCGGCGCGCCGTGCGGCGGCGCGCAGCGCCTGCTCGTCGGCGCCCTGGTGGATCAGGCTGCGAATGTCGTCGTCGATGCAGAACAGCTCGTGGATGCCGGTGCGTCCGCTGTAGCCGACCTGGTTGCAGGCCGGGCAGCCCACCGGGCGCCAGGTGCCGGGGGCGGTCGGGTCTTCTTCCTTGCAGTGCGGGCACAGGCGCCGCACCAGGCGCTGGGCCAGCACGCCGAGCATCGACGAGGCCAGCAGGAACGGCTCGACGCCCATGTCGATCAGGCGGTTGACCGCCGATACCGCGTCGTTGGTGTGCAGGGTCGCCAGCACCAGGTGGCCGGTGAGCGAAGCCTGCACGGCGATCTGCGCGGTTTCCAGGTCGCGGATCTCGCCGATCATGATGATGTCCGGGTCCTGGCGCAGAATCGCGCGCAGGGCCAGGGCGAAGGTCATGTCGATCTTGGCGTTGACCTGGATCTGGCTGATCCCCGGCAGGTCGTACTCCACCGGGTCCTCAACGGTGAGGATATTGCTGGTGCTGGCGTCCAGCCGCGCCAGGGCAGCATAGAGGCTGGTGGTCTTGCCGCTGCCGGTGGGGCCGGTGACCAGCACGATGCCGTGGGGCTGGCGGATCAGGTGGTCGAGCTTGCCCAGCACCTGCGGGTCCATGCCTAAGGTTTCCAGTTGCAAGCGCCCGGCCTGTTTATCCAGCAGGCGCATCACCACCCGCTCGCCGTGCCCGGTGGGCACCGTGGACACGCGGATATCGATGGGCCGCCCGGCCACGCGCAAGGCGATGCGGCCATCCTGGGGCAGGCGTTTTTCGGCGATGTCGAGCTGGGCCATGATCTTGATCCGCGACACCAGCGCGCCGTGCAAGGCCTTGCGCGGCGAGACCACGTCGCGCAGCGTGCCGTCGACCCGGTAGCGCACCACCGAATGGCTTTCATAGGGCTCGATATGGATATCGCTGGCCTCGTCCCGCGCGGCCTGGGTCAGCAAGGCGTTGATCATGCGGATCACCGGCGCGCCGTCCTGGGTGTCCAGCAGGTCGGTGATTTCCGGGATGTCCTGCATCAGGCGGTCGAGGTCGACCTCGTTCTCGGCGGCGCCGACCACCGCGGCGGCGCTGCCGGTGTCGGAATAGGCGCTGGCCAGCAGGCCGTCGAGTTCCTCGTCGCGCACCCGCTCCAGCCGCGCCGGGCCGAACTGGCGGCGCGCTTCGCTGATCGACCAGCCGGGGGTCGAGGGGCAGACCAGGAGTACGGCGCCCTCCTCGCTATGGCGCAGGAGGATGCGTTGGGATTTGGCCCAGGCGTAAGGGAGTTGGGGGTTCATGGGAGTAACTCCGGGGCTTGGCCTGGGCTGTGTACAGATCCGGTGCTGCGGTAACGGCGGCTTAGGGGTTCGTTTTTACAGCGGGGTCGGGGTACATATCCGTTACTTCGGTCACGGCTGCTGGCGGTTTCGCCCTTACGGCGAGTCACTTTGAAGAGCCCAAAGTAACCAAAGGCTCTTGCCCCAAGCGTCCGGTCCTCGCTAGGGCTCGGATTCCCTCGCTCCGGTCCTGCTCCGTGGGCCGCCGCCACAGGCCATCCATGGCCTGGGGCGGCTAACCCGGCATCCCTGCCGGGTTGCCCACTGCGCAGAACCTCCACTCGGCCTCCCGACGGGGCAAGAAAATCAAAAACAACGCGAGGCGACCTGCCGGTCGGCCTGTCTGAGAACACGTTCCCTGTAGCCGCTGCCGCAGGCTGCGATCGGCTGCGAAGCAGACGCAAAACCATGCGCCTCGATCTGCCTGATACATCGCGTCGTCTGGTTTGGCGTGCGCTGCGCGCCCGATCGCAGCCTGCGGCAGCGGCTACAAGAAGCGCGTACAACGCGCTTGGCTTTGGCTGTGGCTTTTGATCTTGATCCACCCGCCCCTTTCCCAGAGGCCGAACGCAGGCGTTGCGCAGGGGGTAGCGCGGCAGGGATGCCGCGCTAGCCGCCCCAGGCCATGGATGGCCTGTGGCGGCGGGCCCCCGGAGCAATGCCGGAGTGAGGGCATGCCGAGCTCTAGCGAGGCACCGAATGGAGGGGCAAGCGTTTTTGCTTACTTTTTGCTGGGCCGGCACTCCGGCGTTTGAAAAAAGTGAGTCGCCGTAAGGGCGAAACCGCCAACAGCCATTACCGCAGTAACGGATATGTACCCCGCCCCCGCTGTAAAAGCGAAACCCTAAGCCGCCATAACCGCAGCAACGGATATCCCCCCCATCACCCAGCGCACCAGACGCCGAGCGTGTAAACGCAACAGGCGCACTCATTGCACTGGCACCGCCCTGATCCTCGCCCTCGGCACCTGCCCCGGGTTCGGCGCAGGCGCCGACACCGGCACAACCCCCGGCACCCCCTGCTCCGCCGTCGGCAATTGCGGCGCCTGCATGTCCGGCATGGCCCAGCTGCGGTCCGGCTGCAGGCCGCCCTGGGCGCGGCGCATGAAGTCGTAGCGGTTGAGGGTGATGCTGCGCCCCGCGGCGCTGTCGCGAATGATGTAGGGCCGCAGGAACACCATCAGGTTGGTCTTGTTGGTCGAGCGGCTTTCGTTGCGAAACAGCGCGCCGATCCCGGGGATAGTCGACAGCCATGGCACCGCGTTGTTGCTCTGGCTGTAGCCGTCCTGCAGCAGGCCGCCGAGGACCATGATCTGGCCGTCGTCGAGCAGGATGCTGGTGTCGATCGCGCGCTTGTTGGTCACGGTGCCGGCCTGCACCGAGGCGCGCTGGTCGACGCTGCTGACCTCCTGATAGATGTCGAGCTTGACCGTGCCGCCCTCGGAAATCTGTGGTCGCACATTCAGCTTCAGGCCGACTTCTTCGCGCTGCACGGTCTGGAACGGGTTGTTGCTGTTGCCGCCACCGCCGGTGACGTAGCTGCCGGTGACGAAGGGAATGGTCTGGCCAACGAAGATGCTCGCCGCTTCGTTGTCCAGGGTCAGCAGGTTCGGGGTCGACAGCACGTTGTTCCCGCCCTTGCTCTTCAGGGCCCGGGCCAGCACCTTGAGGTCGAGGATCTTGCCGATCCCGGGGATGTCCACGGTGCCGTTGACCAGGCCGACGTTGAGCCCTTGGGGCAGCACGTCGAGGCTGGTCTTGCCGTTGAGGTTGAGGCCGCTGCCACCGAGGTTGGCGCCGCCGATGACGCCGCTGCCACCGAGATTGCCGGTCTGCCACTGCACGCCGAATTCGGCGGCGTCGTCTTCGTTGACTTCGACGATCAGGCTTTCGATCACCACCTGGGCGCGGCGCTGGTCGAGCATGTCGATGACTTCGCGCAGGTTGCGGTACAGCGGTTCCGGCGCGGAAATCAGCAAGGTGTTGGTGGTGGCATCGGCCTGGATGGTCACGCCGCCGGCGCTGAAGGCGGTGTTCTGCTCGGAGGCCTGGGTGCCGCCCTGGCTGCCGCTGGAACTGCCGCCCTGGGCATAACCGCTGCCGGAACTGCTGCCGCTGCTGAGGCTGGAGCTGCCACCGGTGGAACCGCTGCCGCCGCTCTGGCCGCTGCTGGAACTGCCGCCCTGGCTCATGCCGCCCATGCTGCCGAGCATGGCCCGCGCGTTGTCGCCGGTGCCGCTGTCACTCTCGCCGGTGAGCAGGCCGCGCAGGGCCTGGGCCAGCTTGCCGGCCTGGGCGTTGCGCAGGTACACCACGTGCAGGTTGCTCGGGTTGCTCTGGGCGTTGTCCAGCTTGTAGATCAGGTTGCGCGCCAGCTCAGTGCGCTCGGGGCTGCCGGTGCGGATGATGATCGAGTTGGAACGCGGGTCGCCGACCACGCTGACCTTCTGGGTCGGGTCGGCGCCCTGGGTTTCCAGCAGCTCGGAGACCATGCCGGCGATGTCCACGGCGATGCCGTTCTGCACCGGCACCACGTCGGTGTCCAGGGCGCTGGGGATGTCGATGCCTTCGATGATCTGCGCCACCCGGGTGAGGTTTTCGGCGTAGTCGGTGATGACGATGCTGTTGTTGCCCGGGTAGGCGTTGATCGGGTTGTTCGGCGACACGATCGGGCGCAGCACCGGGATCAGGTTCACCGCGTTTTCGTATTGCAGGCGGAAGGTGCGGGTCAGCATGCCGTTGGCCGACGGCTTGCCGGCGTTGTAGATCGGCCCGCCGAGCAGCTTGGCGTCGGCTTCCGGCACCACCTGGGCCACGCCGCCGACATCCACCACACTGAAACCCTGCATGCGCAGGGCCGCCAGCAGCATGTCGTAGGCCTGGTGGGCCGGCACTTCGCCTTCGCTGACCAGGGTCAGGTTGCCCTTGACCCGCGGGTCCACCAGGAACTGCTGGCCGGTGGAACGCGCCAGCGCCCGGACCACAGCCTGGATATCGACGTCGACGAAATTCAGGCGCACCGGCTGGTCGCCCAGGGGATTGCGCACCACGGTGCCGCTGGCGGCGGGAGCACCGGGCGCGCGTCCCGCACGGCTGATCGGATGCTGGAATTTGGGACGCTGGGTCTGTTGCGCCTGGGCCCTCTCCCGCTCGGCCACCACATCGCCGCCACTGCGATTGGTCTCGCCCAGGGGCCGTCCCAGTTCGCTGTCCACCAGCAACGGTGGCTGTGGCTCCTGGTTGTGACTGCACGCCGCCAGCGCCAGGGCCAGCGGCCCCAGCAGGAGCAAGGGCAGCGCCTTGCGCGACTGGCGAACATAGAAAGAACCTGACCACTTCATGAAGCTTCCTTAGCGCCAAGCGCCTGATCCATGCGAACGGTTCCGGACAGTTTGCCTGCCGTGCCATCGATGTCGGCCGGCCCCGCGCGTTGCAGGCGGGCCTCCATCACTTCCAGGGAGAACTGCCGGGGATTGCCCAGCAGCCAACCGACCACGGCATCCGCCGGGGCCTCTTGAAAACTCAAGTGCCAGGCCTGGGACTCGCCCTCGCCCACCACCTGCAACTGGTACAGCCCCTGCAGGCCGGCGGCATCCAGGGTCTGGCGCAAGGACTGCTCCAGGCTCTGCCCCGGCTCGCCGCCACGGGGCCCACCGGCCTGGTGCAGCACCAGTTCCAGGGCTTCGGACTGGGAGCGCAGCTTGGGGATCTCGGCCTGCCAGTAATCGATCTTCTTCAGCGCCGGCTCGATCAGCAGCAGCCACACCAGCGAGCCGCCCAGCAGCGCCGCCGCGCCGGCCAGCAGGCGTTTCTCGCGCAGGGCCAGACCGCTCCAGTACAGCTGTGCCTGGGCGGCCTGGCGCTGCCAGCGCTGGCGGTAATGGCTGAGGCTCAGCTTATTCATCCTCGTCTTCCTCGCTGTCGTCGGCTTCCATCGGCACCGCGCCGGTCGCCATGCCTGTGGCGGCGCGCAGGGTCCAGCCCTGGTCACCGGGGCTGGCTTCGAGCCCGGCCTGGGTCAGCAGGCCCTGCCAGCCACTGTCGGGCGCAGGGACACGGGTGTCGCTGAGCAGGCTCAGTTGCAATTCGCCGTTCTGATAGTTCAAACGCTCGACCCCGCCGATCACGAAAGGCATGGCATTGCTGGCCTGCAGCACCAGGCTGTTGAAGCTGTGCGGAGCGTCGCCGCTGGCCCCGCTCTGGCGCGCCGCCAGTTGCTGACGCGCCTGTTGCAGGGGGTTGAGGATCACCGGCAATTCCGGGAACACCTGCTGCACCCGTTGGCTCATCTGCGCCTTGAGCTGCTGGCCCTGGGCCGCCTGGCGCGCGGCGTACAGGTTCAGGCCCAGGGTCCAGACCACCAGCGCCACCGCGCACAGCGCCGCGGCACGGCCCCAGCCCTGCTGGCGAGCGCTGTTGTTCTGCACTCCGCCGTGCAGGCCCCAGTCGGGTGCCTGGCCGGTCCAGCGACAGCTGTCCGGCAGTTGCTCCAGGGCCGCTGGCGGGGCCGCCTCGCCTATCCATTGCAACCCGGCGCCGTTGGCCAGCAGGGCCTGCAAGGCGTCTTCGGGTAGCGGTTGCACACTGCCCTGCCGCGGGCTGTGGCGCAGCAACAGGTGCTGGTCTTGCAGGCAGGCGGTCAACTGGCCCGCCGCCGGCACCGGCAAGGCATAGGGCGCCGGGTACAGGCCGCGCAGTTTCAGGCCGGCCTGCTCCAGCACCTGGCCGAGCCGCGCCAGCGCCTCGCGCGGCAGCCAGCTGATGTGCACCTGGCCGTCGCCGTCGCGCGGGCTGTGGGCCACGTACAGGCTGTCGCTGTGGCCGAGAATCAGCGCCTGGGCGGCACAGGCCACCGCCGCGCTGACCTTGGCCGGCGCCAGGGCCGGCAGCTCGATGCTCGCCAGCAGGCTGTCCTCGGGGTGCAGGAAACACTCCACAGCCGGCGCCTTGGGCATCTGCCCCAGTTGCATCAGGCTGGCTTCGCCGGCTTCCTTGACCTGGCCTTCCTTGACCTGGAGCCGGGCAAAGCTCACCCGGCTCTCGGCCGTCAGCGTATGCAAGGGCGGCAGGCTGACGCGCAAGCGGCTCATACGCCCACCCGCGACCAGATCACCCGGGGCATGTTGTCTTCGCTGCGGTGCAACAAGGCCAGTAGCTTGACCCGACGCCGCTCGCCGCGGGCCTGGCCTTGCAGGCGGAACCATTCGCTGGTGATGCCGACCCGCACCGCGTCCGCCGGTACGTGCGGCATGCGCAGGCGGTTGATGAAATCCCCCTGGTTGATGAACCACTGGCCGCTGTCGCGCTCGGCGATCAGCGCCTTGGCCCGTGGCAGCGCCAGCCCCGGCACGGTCGCGGCGAGCACTTCGGCGCTGGCGGTGTTGCCGTTGACCCAGGTATTGGCCGGCAGGATGGTGACAAATGGCTCCAGGCGCGCCAGCAGCTTTTCATCGACGCCGTTCACCCCCAGCAAGTCGTCGAGACTGCGCAGCATCGGCTGCTTGGCCAACAGCGGCTTGCGCGCGGCCTCGGGCGAAGTGTCGCGACCGCTGTGGAAACCGCTATTGACCGGCGCCGCCGTGCCTTCCGGGCTCAACTGCCGTGGGTAGGAAGCGATCACCCGCTGACTGATGCGCTGGCCCAGGGTCGCGTTGACCCCGAGCAGCTCGCACAGGCGCTGGAAATTCTCTATCTGCAACGGGTCGAGCCGGTCGTTGGCCAGCAGGTTGCGCAGGTTGAACTTGCTCTGCTCGTCCTCCAGCCGCCCCTCGAACGGCCCGGCGCCCGGGCCCAGGGCCGCGAGCTGGATCGGCCGCGCCCAGTTCTGGTCGAGGCGGGTCAGCACGTCGCGTTGGCGGTCTTCCCACAGGCGCTGGCGGCTGACTTCCATGCCGCCCTGCAGCTGCCAGCTGCCCTGGACCCGCAGCTGCTCGCTTTCCAGCCCCCGGGTGAACAGGGTCTGGCGGGTCAGCATGCCGCCGGCGATCACCGCCACCACGGCGGCGATCAACAGGGCGCTGATAATGGCCATGCCACGCTGTTTCGCCGCTGTCGGCGAACGGGCTGTCATGGCGGCGCTTACAACTGCCAGGAGCCGATATCGGCATTCACGCCGTCACCGTCTGGCTGGCCGTCGGCCCCCAGGGAGAACACATCCACTTCGCCGTTGGCCCCCGGGTTCAGGTAATGGTAAGGACGGCCCCAGGGGTCGTTGGGCAGGCGTTCCAGGTAGGAACGCCAGTTGCTGTTCTTGGCATCCGCCGGGCGTTCCACCAGCACTTTCAGGCCCTGGTTCATGCTCGGGTAGGTGCCGTGGTCGAGGCGATAGAGCTTGAGGGCCTGCATCAGCCCGCCGATGTCCTGCTTGGCCGCGGTGGCCCGGGCCTGGTCCGGACGGTCGAGTACCTTGGGCACCACCATCGCGGCGAGGATCCCGAGAATGACCACCACCACCATGATCTCGATCAGGGTGAAACCGCCCTGTCCGCGCGGGCGGCGGGGCTGGCGACGGGGCTGACAGCGGGATCCGGGGTGTGACGTGAAGCGCACGACATCCATCTCGACGTTCCTTGGCTTGATTTCGATTCGTCGCGCAGTGTTGCAAGAAAATATGTCAGTGATATTGACGTTGCTCGGGAGTGACCGTCGCCAATCGGTCAAATTTGCCATGTAGCCTGCAAGCCTCCATTTGCGCCACGAGACGTCCATGCCGCGGGCCCGCCAGCCACTACTCAAACCACCCGCCGGACCGCCAGCCGCTAAACAGCGGGGTTTCACCCTGATCGAGGTGCTGGTGGCGCTGGCGATCATCGCCGTGGCCATGTCGGCGGCGATCCGCGTGGCCGGCTTGATGACCCAGAGCAATGGTTTGCTGCGGGATAGATCCATCGCCCTGCTGGCGGCCCAATCGCGCCTGGCGGAGTTGCGCCTGGAAGGCCGCCTGCCGCCCGGGACCAAGAACATCGAGTGCGACCAGGGCCGGCTCAAGCTGCGTTGCGAACAGAACATCGCGCCCAGCCCCGACCCACGTCTGTCCCGGGTCAGCGTGCGGGTCCTCGACCGCAGCCGCGAGGCCCCGCCCCTGGCGCGCCTGGACACCCTAGTCGCGCGCGCACCGAAGAATCCCAATCGGTAAGGAATAACCCTGTAGGAGCGAGCTTGCTCGCGATGGACCCGAGAACGCCGCGTTCATCCATTCAACACGCATTATCGTTAACGTCCATCGCGAGCAAGCTCGCTCCTACAGGGGACTCCGCTAGGCATCGCCTGCGTAGCGCCGAAGGCTCCAGCGTGCAGCCACTTGTCGTACAGAGCCATCACTGCCGGGTCAGCACCGGCAACGCCGGGCTTTCCGGCAACTTGCTGACATCCAGCCGCGAACGCTCGCCGCCGCGTTCGATCACCACCCCGTCGCCCTCGATGGCCACCAGTTGCACGCCCTGGGCCAGGCGCTCGCCCACCAGGAAGCTGCGCGGCGGCGCGTCGTTGAGGCTGAGGATCGCCACCGCGCCGCGGGGGCTGGCCATCAGCCCGGTGACCTTGATGTCCAGCGCCAGCGGCTGGTTGGAAAACCACTGCTGCGCCGGGCTCTGGGCCTGGGCGGCCAGGGCTTGCGGCGGCGCCTGCGGGGTGCGCGACTCGGCGGGGGTCAGCAGCAGCGACGACCAGGTCGCCACCCCGGCCACGATCGCCAGCAGGGCCAGGGATTGCACCAGCTGCGGCGGGGAAAATCGATGGACGAATGCCATGGCAAGGACCTCCTGTTTGTCCGTCTTCGCAGCCTAGCGCGCAATGGTCACGTTTTTATTTCACATTCGCCGGGCAGGATGAAAACCGACGCACAGGAGCGCGCCCCATGACCCCATCCCGACAACAGGGCTTCACCCTGATCGAGCTGATGGTGGTGCTGGTGATCATCGGGATCGCCAGCGCCGCCATCAGCCTGAGCATCCGCCCCGACCCGCTGCAGGGCCTGCGCCAGGATGCCGAGCGCCTGGCGCAGTTGCTCCAGGTGGCCCAGGCCGAGGTCCGCGTGGATGGCCGGCCCATCAGCTGGCGGGCGGATGCCAAGGGTTTCGCCTTCAGCCGGCCCAGCGACGACGGCCGCGGCCTCGATCAGTTCAAGGACGACCCGCAACTGCGCCCGCGGCCCTGGGAAAGCCCGACGATCAAAGTGCGCATCGAGCCCGGCCCGCGGCTGGTGCTCAACGCCGAATGGATAGACGCGCCGCTGCAGGTGCAACTGTCCGACGGCCGGCACAGCCTGACGGTGCAACGCACCGCCACAGGCCAGGTCCGGGTGGTGGCGCAGCCATGAGGGCGCAGCCATGAGGGCGCGGACCAACCAGCGCCAAGGCGGCTTTACCCTGATCGAGGTGATGGTGGCGATCCTGCTGATGGCGGTGGTCAGCGTGATCGCCTGGCGCGGGCTGGACAGCGTCAGCCGGGCCGACAGCCATTTGCAGGCCAGCAGCGAGCAGACCGAGGAGCTGCTGCGCACCCTGCACCAGCTGGAACGGGACGTGGCGCTGCGGGCCAGTGTCGAACTGATGGAACCGGTGCCGGCCGGGGCCGATGCCGAAGCCGTCGATGTGCCGGCGGCCCTCACCGTACGCAGCGCCGACAGCGGCACCTTCCGCCTGGATGTGATCCGCAGTTCGGCGACGCCCGGCGAGGGCCTGCAACGGGTGCGCTGGTGGCTCAAGGGCGACACCCTGTACCGCGCGGCGGCGCCGGCCCGCGATCGTTATCCGCTGCCCGCGCCGAAAAACGGCGTGGCGGTGCTGGAGCACGTCAGCGACTTGCAACTGCGGGTCTGGGATCGGGACAAGGGCTGGCGCCAGCTCAGCGGCAACCGCAAGGAAAACCCGCCGGGCCTGGAGATCCGCCTGGTGCGGCAGACGCCCCAGGGCGAAGAGCGTTATCGCCAGGTACTGGGGCCGTTGGAATGATTGCCGCGTCGAGCTGGACACCGCACCTGTAGCCGCTGCCGAGCCCGCGAGGCTGCGATCGAGGTGGGCGGCATTCCGACGAAGTCCTCGCCAAACCTGAGCACGCGGTTTTCCAGGAAAACTGGATTGCCCGGTTTACGACCGCTGCGCGGTCGATCGCAGCCTCGCTGCGCTCGGCAGCGGCTACAGAAACTCGCGCCCCGTCGAAATGGAGGCTTGCCCGCGATCCAGGCCACGCGGGCTGTCTGCGCGGACGCTATCGCGAGCAAGCTTCGCTCCTACAGATGCCAGGTGCCACGTCTCAGCTCAACTCAACAACACCACGCCGCCCGGCAATTCGGTGCATTTGGCGCCGTAGGCGTCGCGGATCAGCAGGGCCACGCCGGCCAGCTGGTTGAGGTTGAAACGCGCCTGCACCTTGCGCTTGCCCAGCTCGGCGTTGAGCAGCACCAGCATGCCCGGGCGGTAGCGGTTGATCTCGTCGATCACCGTGTTGAGGGTGGCGTTGTCGAACACCAGCACCTGCTCGCGCCAGGCAATCACCGCCGTCGGGTCCACCGCCGTCGGCTCGCCGACCTGGCGGCTGTCGTAGGTCAGCTGGCGACCGCTGTCCAGGCGGATCAGCCGGCCGCCGACCTCAACCTGCAGCGCACCATCGATGCAGGTCACGCAGACACTGTGGTTGGTATTGCGCACATTGAAGCGCGCCTGGGAGGCGCTCAGCCAGCCGTTGCCGGCCTGGACCCGCACCGGCAGCGCGCTCTGGCTCAACACCTCGACCTCGCCTTCGAGCAGTTCGATGCCCTGCCCTCCGTCGGCCAGTTCGCGCCGGCTGATGCGAGTCTGGGTGTTGAGTTCCAGGCTCAGCCCGTCCTCCAGTTCGACCCGGCGCTGCTCGCCGACCTCGGTGCGGTAGTCGGCGCTCAGCCCGGCAAAACCGCCGGGCACCGAGACCCGCACCGCCACCAGGGCCACCGAGGCCGCCAGCGCCCCACCGAGAAAGGCCCGGCGGCCGAAGCGCCGCGGCTGGGCCTGTTGCTGGCAGTGTTCGGCGGCCGGCTTCAGGCTGTGCCACAGCAACTTGGCCTGCTCGAAGGCCTCGGCATGCTGCGGGCTCTGCGCGCACCACTGCTGCAAGGCCCGGGCGTCGGCCGCGGTGGCCCGCCCCGAGGTCAGCAGGAGCAGCCAGTCCTGGGCCTCGTTGCGCAGCCGGTGGTCCGGTGTCGCCCGAGAAGTGGAGATGCTAAAGATGTTCAAGCGTGCGGGTACTCACGGATTAATCGGGGCCTTTAGTGACTAGGACGGTTTTCCGGCGCCGGGACCGAACCGCTGAATCACTTTTCTTTCAAGGCGCGAGGCGCAGTGGCCCAGGGCAGCCTTGATTTCCTTCTCGACCATCCGTGTCGAAATGCCGAAGCGCTGGGAGATTTCCAGGTGCGGCGCCTCCTCCAGGCGCGCGGCGATAAAGATCTTGCGGCGGCGCGCCGGCAGTTCGTAGAGCGCCTTGAGCAGCGACTGGATTTCCTTCTGCCCGCCCACCACCCGCGACGGGTCCAGGGCCTCGTCGCTGACCTGCAGCAGTTCCTCGACCTCGCTGCCGGTGAGCAGCCGGGCATCGGCCTCGCGGCGGTCGGCGGCGATGTTCAGGGCCATGCGATAGAGGTAGGCATTGGGCTGGGCCAGGTTCGGCGGCTCTTCCATGCGGTCGACCCGCAGGTAGGTTTCGTGCAGCACATCGTTGGCCAGGTCCTCCGAGCCCAGGCGCCGACGCAGACGCACCTTGAAGTCGTCGTAGGAGGTCAGGAACAACCTGACCATCGCACTGTGCCCGGTATTCTTCATGCCCCAAAGGCTCCCTGGCGTTGTCTGCAATCCATGCGTTTTCCTGCGCTGTCGGGTATCAGAAGCAAGGTCACTGGCTGGCGCAGCGAACTTGGCGCGGGTCGTTCGACCCAGGTTTCACTGAGGCTCTGCACCAGTGCCTCGTCGCGCCGCAGATCGCCGGTGGTGGTGACCAGGCGGCTGTGCTCGATATGCCCGCCGCGGTCGATCCACAGTTGCAGCACCGCGCGATAGCGCCCTGGCCGGGTCAGTTCCGAACGGCACAGGCCGGCCTCCACCGCGCGTTGCAGGGCACTGGCGAAACTGTCGCTGGCCCAGGCCGCGGCACTGCCGCCCGCCCCCTTGGGGGCAGGTGCATCGCTGAGCTGGGCGACTTGCAAGGTAAAGGCATCGGAACGGGCGTAACGGGCCATCAAACCACTTCCTGTCAGCAGGCGACTCAGGGCGTCCCGGGCGCTGTAGCGCCCCTGGACCCGTACCGAGCGACGCCCTCGGGTCAGCTCGCGGTCCACCAGCACCGCCATCCCGGTCGAGCGGCTGAACAGTTCAAGCGCTTCGGCCAGGTCTTGCGCGGCGATGTCCAGGTCCAGCAGCCGGTGCGAATCCACCATCGGCGGCGCGGGCTGCGCCGCCCGCAACCCGCCCGAGGCGGCCAACGCCAACAGCAGCGCAAGACCACAGCGCGCGAACACCGCGTGAAAGAAAGACCGATACCCGACCTTTGCTCGGCGTCGCTGCACGGCTGACCTGTCCCTGAAAACCGTCATCCTGAGGCCAGTTTATGAACCTGATGTGACGGCGCCCGCAAAAAAACCATCACCTTCGCGCCACCCGCCTTGCTTTACACTCAAGGACCGCAACGGCCCCTCCCGGGCCCGCCAGGAGGCTCCCGATGAAACAGCTTCGCACCCTTGTCGCCAGCCTGATGCTCGGCGCCCTGCCGCTGGCCGGCCACGCCGCCGCACCTGGCGAAGCGCCCACCGCCGCTCCCGGTAAAACGCCCACAGAGGGGTGTATCGACGTCAGCGTGGGCGGCTACAAGGCCCCGGACTACGGTTGCCTGAGCCAGCAGATGGGCAACAACCCCGACGGCGCCAAGGCCGAACAGAAGAACCAGGAAGCCCTGCAGGTGCCGATCCACAAGCGCCCGCCGAACCAGATGGGCCTGGCCACCCCGGCCGCCACCAGCACGCGGATGGGCAATACCTTCGGCACTTCGGTGAAGCCGCAGCGGCCTTGAGGTTGTCCGTTCGGCCCCTGTCGCCAGCAGCCGTTTGCCGAGCATTGGCTGGCGTGGAGGGAAAAGGAATCCGGGCTAGACGCTGGGCTGTTGGCGGAACGCCACGGCGAGGCGGTTCCAGCAGTTGATCGCCGCCACCGCGACCGTCAGGTCGACCAGCTCACGCTCGCTGAACTGGCCGCGCACGGCCTGGAACAATGCATCCGGCACCGCGGACTCGGACAACAGGGTCACCGACTCGCTCCAGGCCAGCGCCGAACGTTCCCGCGGGCTGAACAACGCCGAATCGCGCCACACGCCGAGGGCGTACAGGCGCCGCTCGCTCTCGCCGTTCTGGCGCGCCTGCACCGCGTGCATGTCGGCGCAGAACGCGCAATGGTTGAGTTGCGAAACGCGGATCTTGACCAGCTCCAGCAGGGGTTTCTCGATGGACAGGCCGAAGTTTTGTGCCTCGAGCATCAACAGGCCCTTGAGGGCTTCCGGCGAGGCGCTGTAGTAGTCCAGGCGGGGTTCCATCGGGAGTCACCCTGAGCGTGTGTTTGTGTTCCCCCCAGCCTAAGGGCCGGGTCGGCCTGCCCCTATAGCCAATCCGGGGGTTTATCCGCAGTCCATCGGGGCCCGTGTCGGATTCAATACCGTCGAAGCCCTACTGGCTTATCGTCCGAACGCGGCCCGAGCCTGCGGCAGCGGCTACACCACCCGGTCCGAAAGCAGCGTCGTACCCTGTAGCCGCTGCCGCAGGCTGCGATCGCGGACGCAGTCCGCGCCAAGGCCGCAGGCCGATCCCGGGGCGCTACACGAACCCCGGGCTTGCGGGTAATCTGGCGGGCACCGATCGTTTTGGAATGTCATCGATGGAACTGCATGTCGTCATCAACGGGCGCAAGGACCTGGCCGACCAGCTGTACCGGCAACTGCGCGACGCCATCGAGTGCGGGCGGCTGGCGGCTGGCGCCCAGTTGCCGCCGAGCCGCCTGCTGGCCGAGCAACTGGGAATCTCGCGCAAGACGGTGTCGGACACCTACAGCCTGCTGGCCTACGAGAATTTCCTGATCGGCCAGATCGGCCGCGGCACCTTCGTCAATGCCCGGCCGGTGAAGGCCGAACCCAAGCAGAGCGCCGCCGACCTGGCCTGCGCGCAGAGCCTGGAAAAATGGCGGGAGCTGCCCTCGCCCCTGCGCCATCCGACCCTGGAAGGCACCTCGCGCTACGAGTTCATCGGCGGCGCCACCAGCCGCAATCAGTTCCCCCAGGAAGAGTGGCGGCGCTGCACCCAGGACGCCCTGCGGCGGATCGCCCAGAGCGGCGGTTTCTACAGCCAGCCGGAAGGCCTGCCGGCGCTGCGCAATGCAATTGCCGGGCATGTCTCGTTCTCGCGCGGCGTGGTCTGCAGCGACGCCGACATCGTGGTCTGCAACGGCGCGCAACAGGCCCTGGACCTGATCGCCCGGGTGGTGCTCGAACCCGGCAGCCTGGTGGCCATGGAAGACCCCGGCTACACCCCGGCGCGCCTGCTGTTCAGCGCCCAGGGCGCGACAGTGATCGGCGTACCGGTGGATGATGAAGGCCTCCAGGTCGAGCGGATTCCCGACGGCGTGCGCCTGATCTACGTCACCCCGTCCCACCAGTTCCTCCTGGGCATGCCCATGAGCCCGGCCCGCCGCGAGGCCCTGCTGGAGCGGGCGCGGGAGCTGGGGGCGATCGTCATCGAGGACGATTACGACAGCGAGTTCCGCTACGAGGGGCGGCCCACCGATTCCCTGCAAAGCCTGGATAAGCGCGGCGTGGTGGCCTATGTCGGGACCTTTTCGAAGACCATGCTGCCGCAGCTGCGCCTGGGCTACGCGGTGCTGCCGCCGGCGATTCTCGGCGCGGTGATCAAGGCCAAACGCCTCACCGACTGCCACACCTCGACCTTGCCGCAATGGGCGCTGGCCAAGTTCATCGACGAGGGCTACCTGCTCAAGCACATCCGCCGCTGCCACACAGTGTACGCCGGACGCCGCGAGCGCATTCTGCAGCGCCTGAACGGCGACCTCTCGCCCTGGCTGCAGGCGGTGCCGTCCACCGCCGGCTTCCACATGGCGGCGCTGTGCAAGGTGCCGGTGAACATCCCGCTGTTGCTGGAGCTGGCGAAGAAGGTCGAGGTCGGGCTCTACCCGCTGCACGGTTTCTATTATCAGGAGCCGGCCAGAGACGGGCTGTTCATCGGCTTTGGCGCCATCGAGACCCTGGACATCGACCCGGCCCTGGACAAGGTGCGCGACATCCTGCAACAGATCGCCTGATTGGCCCCGGGCTTTTCCCGGGGATTGGTTATTTTTGTTGCAATCTTGCGGCCCTATTCTGAGCCTCCAGCAAACGCCGTGACTGCAACTGCGATCTTGAGATCCCGCACCTGCTCCGTCGGAGTGCCGCCCAAGCCGATCGCAGCCTGCGGCAGCGGCTACAGGACTCGCGGAGGGTTCTAGATGTCCAGTCCAGCCATCAATATCGTGCAGATCCGGGCCGCCCAGGGCCGTTCGGAGGCGCTTGGCCAGCAGTTGACCACGCTTCTCGCCGCCCTGCGCGAGGCTCCCGGTTGCCTGGCGTACAGCGCCCAGTGCAACACAGCGGACTCGCAGCACTGGACCGTGCGCGGCCAGTGGCGCTCGGCGGCCGAGATGCAGGCGCATTTCCATCTGCCGGCGGCCCAGGGTTTCATCGACCTGCTGGACCGCCGCCTGGCCTGCGCCCTCGACTTCGAACACTGAGGCATTGGTCTGCGCTTCTTTGCCGGGATTGGTTATAGGCCGGTCGCGCCAGCGGGCTTACCTTGAGCCGGCCCCTTTCGCACCGGAGAAACCGACCATGAAGCCCCTCGCTGCCCTGACCTGCGCCCTCGCCGGCCTGACCCTGCTCACCTCTCTGGGCGTTGCCGCCCATGACCCGGAGTACGGCCAGGAGAAACTCAAGATCCTGCAGGAACATGCCCTGGGCAACCTGCCGGGCAAGACCGCGCTGATGCTCACCGTCGACTACGCACCGGGCCAGGCCACGGTGCCGCACATGCACAAGGGCGCGTCCCTGGCCTATGTGCTCGAAGGCGAGATCACCTCGCGGGTCAACGACGAACCGGCCATCACCTACAAGGCGGGCGAATCCTGGTACGAACCTGCCGGCTCGCAGCACCCGGTGTCGGCCAACGCCAGCGCCAGCAAACCCGCCAGGCTGCTGGTGTTCATGCTCAAGGACGCCAAGGACGAAGTGCTGACGCCGCTGAAGCAGTAAGCGCTTGGCCGCTATTTTTTTCTGTAGGAGCGGCGTTTTTTGTAGCCGCTGCCGCAGGACCTTGAGCCCCTTGCGAGCGTTCCGCTCGATCGCAGCCTACGGCAGCGGCTACAGCATTTCTTGAGGCCATGAAAAAAGCCCCGTATCTCGCGATACGGGGCTTTTTCATTTACCGCTCGATCAGGCCGCCGCTACAAGGCCCGATTGACCGCTCATGGCCAGGTCCAGCAACTCGCGGTTGGCCACCGCGTACATGGCGTAGTCGGTGCCGCTGGCGGCACGGATTTCCACCAGCATCGCGCGCCAGCGCTCGACCATGCTCTGGTTCTGCTCAAGCCACAGGGCCACGCGGGCTTCCATGTCTTGCGGCGCGTCGGCCATTTGCAGGACCGAGATGGTGATCGCCCGCTGCTGCCAGTCCACGTCGTCGCGGAAGGCTTCGCGTGCCTGGGCCTGCCAGTTGTTGGCCACCGGCAGATCGCTGATCTGCTGCAGGTACCACGGCAGGTCCAGCGCGCTGCCCACGGCGAAGTAGGCCTTGGCCACATCGGCGGCGTCGTGCCCGGTGACATCCGCGGCCTCGATGATCGGCAACAGGGTGTACAGGTGGGTGGTACCTGCCACCATGCGCGCCAACAGCTCGGGCACGCCGGCTTCGACGTAGGCGGTGTAGCGGGTCTGCCAGCCTTCGCGGGTCGGGCCTTCCAGCAGTTCGTCGAGCTTGAGGCCCAGCGCCGCCAGGTGCGGACCGAAGTGCGCGACGTCACGCGCGGCATCCTGCTCGTTGCGACGGCTGCGCAGGAACCAGCGAGTGGCGCGACGGCCAAGGCGCATCAGCTCGTCCATCAGCTCCAGTTGCACCTGGGCCGAGACCTGGTGGTCCAGGGCTTCGATCTGGCGGAACCAGTGCGGGAGATGGAAGATGTCACGCACGATCACATAGGCGCCCGCCACGTTGGCCGGGCTCATGCCAGTGGACTCCTTCAGGCGTTGCACGAAGGTGATGCCCATGTGGTTGACCAGGTCGTTGGCGATCTGGGTGCTGACGATCTCGCGCTTGAGGCGGTGACGGCGCATGGCGTCGGCGAACTTGCTGACCAGGGTCGGCGGGAACGCGGTTTCCATGTCGCGGGTCAAGTAGTCGTCGTCCGGTACCAGGGAACCCAGCAGCTGTTCCTTGAGGTCGATCTTGCTGTAGGAGATCAGCACCGACAGTTCCGGACGGGTCAGCCCGTGGCCGGCGCTGACGCGTTCGTTGAGCTGCTCTTCCGACGGCAGGAACTCGATGGCACGGTCCAGCTTGCCACGGCCTTCCAGGTCGCTCATCAGGCGCTTGTACTCGGCGATCCGGGCAAAGGCGCGACGGGCCGCCAGGGACAGGGCCTGGGTCTGCTTGTAGTTGTTGCCCAACACCAGGCCACCGACTTCGTCGGTCATGCTCGCCAGCAGCTGGTTACGCTGCTTGTCGGTCATGTCGCCGGCCTGCACCACTTCGTTGAGCAGGATCTTGATGTTCACTTCGTGGTCGGAGCAGTCCACGCCACCGGCGTTGTCGATGAAGTCGGTGTTGGAACCACCGCCATTGAGGCCGAACTCCACACGACCCAGCTGGGTCATGCCGAGGTTGCCGCCCTCGCCCACCACCTTGCAGCGCAGCTCGTTGCCGTTGACCCGCAGCGCATCGTTGGCCTTGTCGCCGACATCGGCGTGGCTTTCGGTGCTGGCCTTGACGTAGGTACCGATACCGCCGTTCCACAACAGGTCCACCGGCGCCTTGAGCAAGGCGTTGAGCAGCTCGGTCGGGGTCAGCTTGTCGGCCTGGATGTCGAAGCGTTCTTTCATCTGCGGCGAAATGGCGATGCTCTTCGCGCTGCGCGAGAAGATGCCGCCGCCTTCGGACATGATGCTGGTGTCGTAGTCGCTCCAGGCCGAACGCGGCAGGTCGAACATGCGCTGGCGCTCGGCGAAGCTGGTGGCCGGATCCGGATTCGGGTCGATGAAGATGTGCATATGGTTGAAGGCCGCGACCAGCTGCAGCTTGTCGGACATCAGCAAGCCGTTGCCGAACACGTCGCCGGCCATGTCACCGACGCCCACAACTGTGATGCTGTCTTGCTGGACATTGATGCCGCGCTCGCGGAAGTGGCGCTGTACGCCGACCCACGCGCCCTTGGCGGTGATGCCCATTTTCTTGTGGTCGTAACCGGCGGAACCGCCGGAAGCGAACGCATCGCCCAGCCAGAAGCCGTAGTCGATGGCGATGCCGTTGGCGATGTCGGAGAAGGTCGCGGTGCCCTTGTCCGCCGCCACCACCAGGTACGGGTCATCGTCGTCGTGACGCACCACGTTGGCCGGCGGCACCAGGACGCCGTCCTTCAGGTTGTCGGTGATGTCCAGCAGGCCGGAGATGAAGATGCGGTAGCAGGCGATGCCTTCGGCCGCGATCTCGTCCCGGCTGCCGCCCAATGGCAGGCGACGCGGCAGGAAGCCGCCCTTGGCGCCCACCGGCACGATCACCGAGTTCTTCACTTGCTGGGCCTTTACCAGGCCGAGGACTTCGGTACGGAAGTCTTCTTCGCGGTCGGACCAGCGCAGGCCGCCACGGGCAACGTTGCCGAAGCGCAGGTGCACGCCTTCGACCCGCGGCGAGTAGACGAAGATTTCGAACTTCGGCACCGGCTTGGGCAGCTCGGGAATCAGGTGCGGGTTGAACTTGAAGCTGAAGTACGACTTGTTATGGCCGTTGGCGTCGGTCTGGTAGAAGTTGGTCCGCAGGGTGGCCTTGATCAGGTCCAGGTAGCGACGCAGGATGCGGTCTTCGTTGAGCACCTGGACATCGTCCAGGGCGCTGAGGATCGCGTGCTCCAGGCGTTGCTGCTTGTCTTCCAGGTCATCGCTGCCGAGCTTGCGCGCCAGGTAGAAGCGGGTCTTGAACAACCGGGTCAGCTCGCGGGCGATATCGGTGTGGTTGTTCAGGGTGCTGGCGATGTAGCCCAGGTCGAAGCCCAGGCGGATCTGCTTCAGGTAACGGGCGTAGGCACGCAGCAGCGCGACGTCGCGCCATGGCAGGCCGGCGGTCAGCACCAGGCGGTTGAACGCATCGTTCTCGGCATCGCCACGCACGATGTGGACGAAGGCGTCCTGCAGGGTGTCGTTGAGCTGCTGGATATCCAGGTTCAGGCCTTCGGCCGCGGTGAAGGCGAAGTCGTGGATCCAGAACTCACGGCCGCTGGCGTGACGCAGGCGATACGGGAACTCGCCGAGCACGCGCAGGCCGAGGTTTTCCAGGATCGGCAGCACGTCGGACAGCGCCAGCGGGGTATCGGCGTGATACAGCTTGCAGTGCAGCAGCGGCTGGCTGGTGGACTGGGTCAGCGGCTGGTAGAAGCTCATCACCAGCGGGTTGGCCTCGGTCAGGCTCAGCAGGTGCTGCATGTCGACCACCGCCGAATGCGCGGCGAAGCGCTCGCGGTAGCCGGCCGGGAAGCCTTTCGGGAAGTCGGCCAGGACGTTGGTGCCGTGGGCTTCGCCGAAGCTTTCGACGGTCAGCGCGGCGTAGTCGTCCTGCCAGCTGCGGCAGGCCTGCACCACTTCTTTTTCCAGCAGCAGCGGGTCGATATCGATGCGGTTCTTCGGGTCGACCCGCAGGATCAGTTGCACGCGCGCCAGCACGGACTCGGAGAAGAAGGTCCAGAATTCGCAGTCGGTGGCCTTCAGGCGATCCATCAGCACCTGCTGGATCTTCTGCCGCACTTCGGTGGAATAGATGTCGCGCGGCACATAGGCCAGGCAGTAGCAGAAGCGACCGTACGGGTCCTTGCGCAGGAACACGCGGATCTTGTTGCGTTCCTGGATCTGCACGATCGACATCACGGTGTTGAACAGCTCGTCGACCGGGGTCTGGAACAGGTCGTCGCGCGGCAGCACTTCGAGGACCTGGGCCAGTTCCTTGCCCAGGTGCGCCTTGGCCTGGAAGCCGGAGCGCTGCTCGATGATTTCCACCTTGCGGCGGATATAAGGAATCACCCGCACGCTTTCGCCGTACACCGACGAGGTGTACAGGCCCATGAAGCGGCATTCCTTGAGCACATTGCCGTCGGCATCGATCTGGCGGATCGACACGTAGTCCGGGTAGGCCGGACGGTGCACGCGGCTTGGGTGGGCGGCCTTGGCGAACGACAGCGGCGTCGGTTCGCGCAGGTAGTTCACGGCGTAGTCTTCGATGCGCAGGTCGTCGACGGTGAGGCCGGCGCGCAGCAGCTTGGTCAGGCCGAGGAAGGAGTCCTGGTCGTACTCGATATGGCCACCGTGGTGGTCCTCGCGCACCACGAACTCTTCGTAGCCAAGGAAGGTGAAGTGGTTGCCCACCAGCCATTCCAGGAAGCTCTTGATCTCGCCCTTTTCATCGGCGTCGATCTCGAACTGGCTGTTGCCGATGCCATCGATCAGTTCCTGGACCTTGGCTTTCATCGGCTCGAAATCGGCCACGGCGACGCGCACTTCGCCGAGCACCTGCTCCAGTTCCTTGCTCAGGACATTGAGCTCGGCGGTGTTGGCGCAGCGGTCGATCTCCAGGTACATCAGCGATTCTTGCAGGATGCCTTCGCCCTGGGTGCCCTTGGGCAGGATTTCCAGCAGCTCGTTCTTGCTCCCGCGACGCACGCTCAGCACGGTGGTCTGCAGGGTGTGGATGCTGTAGCCGCGGCGGTTCAGCTCGGTGCGGACCGAGTCCACCAGGAACGGCAGGTCATGGTGCAGCACTTCGACCGCGGTGTGGGTCGACTGCCAGCCATGACGTTCGTAATCGGGGTTGTAGACGCGCACTTGCGGTTGCGCGTGGTCGAAGCGCTCAAGCAGGCGCCAGGCAGAAAGGGTGCAGCCCGCCAGGTCGGACAAGCGACGCTGGGTGAGTTCGTCCAGAGAAATGATGCCGAAGAATTGTTCAGCGAACAGCGCCACTTGTGGCAGTGCCTGTTCACTGATGTGCTGCGCCAGTGCCGCTTGCAGTTGGTGCTGGAAGTCGGCCTTGCTGGCTGCGGTGAAGAACGCCATCTGTGGTACTCCGCTTGGGCTTGTTATTGAGTAAAGCGTCGCATGCAATCCCCTTGCGGGGGTGTCGGTCATCCTGCTCCTGGATCTCGGGCAGAGGTCGCAGGATGACAGGGTGGTGAAGCTGTATGAGACGCTCAGGTCACATTCACCGTTCCCGGATGGGCATCTGCAAAAACGACTGCCGCGGTGCGCCGGGCAATGCCTTTACAGGTGCTCATCCGTTGCGCAGCTTAACGAGTGCGGCAAGAGCGCTGCTTGCGGTGCTGCGACATATTCGGTCATTGGCAGGCAACTGGCGGGCCAAGCCTTGAACAACACTAGCAGCCGCCGGACAAAACGGCGGTCGCGCCGAGGCTTTACGGGACTGTCGTGCCAGAAACGGCCCGCGTCGGGAACCCACTCTCTGACACACAAAGCAGCAGAAATTCCCCCGGGCTGGCAGAATTGCACTTTGTTCGCCCCGCTCCCCCAGCGGAGCCAGACCCAGGACTCGCCCCATGCAAATGACCACCGCCCACCTGATCGCCAACCCGTGCGACGACGAAGAAGACAACATGGCCATGCTCTGCTGCCACAGCAACCAGGGCGAGATGTTCCTGATGACCCGCTACCCGGACGAGGACGAACTGGAGATCACCCTGGACGGCGAGCCCTCGACCTTGGACGGGGTGAAAGTCACCCTGGGCCCGACCCGCCTGCTGATCGAAATCGCCGCGACCGACGCCGACGCGCTCAATGGCAGCGATCACCTGGAGATCCTGCACAACACCGCGGCGGCGGACCTGGCGGAAGTCGAGCAAACCCTGCAGAACATCCTCAAGGGCACCGGCACCTATATCAGCGAGCTTTGATTTTACGAGCTCTGCGATTTTACGAGCTCTGATTTACGAGCTCTGATCGACGAGCTTTGATTCAACCCACTGTGAGCAAGCGACTGGTTTCTTGACAAGAAACCGGCGCCCCGGCATTGTCTGACAACCTGACTTACGAGCCCCCTCCTCCATGCTTCAGCTCCAGCGCCCCGACACCCTGGTCGAACGAGTGGTCAACGCGATCCGCAAGGAAATCGATGCCGGCCGCCTGACCGCCGAATCGCGCCTGCCGACCGAACAGCAATTGACCGAGCAACTGAACGTCAGCCGCTCGGTGGTGCGCGAGGCCGTGGCGCAACTCAAGGCCGACGGCATCCTGGTCAGCCGCCGCGGGCTGGGCTCGTTCATTTCGCAGAATCCCAATGGCAGTGTGTTCCGTTTTCCCAGCCAGAAGGGCCGCAAGCCCGATCTGGTGCAGATGTTCGAAATGCGCCTGTGGATCGAAACCCAGGCCGCTTCCATCGCCGCCCAGCGCCGCGACGACGCCGACCTGCAACGCATGCGCAGCGCCCTGCAAGAGATGCACGACCAGCGCAGCGATCTGGCCGCGGCCGCCCTGGCCGACGTGGAGTTCCACCGGGCCATCGCCGACGCCAGCAAGAACCACTACTTCGTCGCCTTCCATGATTTTCTTCGTGGCCAGCTGGCCGAAGCGCGGCGCACCGCCTGGGAAAACTCGGCGGCCCATTCGGTCGGCGGTTCCGCCGATGCCGGCCGCGAACACCAGGCGCTGTACGAAGCCATCGCCGCCGGTGACCGGCAGCAGGCCGCCGCCTGCGCCGAAGCGCACCTGCGAGCCGCGGCCAAACGCTTGAAAATCGACCTGCCGAGTATCGATTAACCCCCTGTAACCACTGTCTGGCGGACGCTGCCGCGCGGCGTCTTTTGTTTGCTTAGATTTATCTGACAACCTGATGATCAGACCCGAACAAGAATAACCAAGGTGACATCTGCATGATCTACGACTACTGCATCATCGGCGGCGGCATCGTTGGCCTCGCCACCGCCATGGCGCTGCTCGAACGCCAGCCCGGCGCCTCGCTGCTGATCCTGGAAAAGGAGAACGTCCTGGCCCGGCACCAGACCGGCCACAACAGCGGGGTGATCCACGCCGGTATCTACTACGCCCCGGGCAGCCTCAAGGCCGACCTGTGCAAGCGCGGCGCCCAGGCGACCAAGGATTTCTGTACCGAGCACGGGATCAGGTTCGAGGTCTGCGGCAAGCTGCTGGTGGCCTCCACGCCGCTGGAAGTCGAGCGCATGCATGCCTTGTACGAGCGCTCGCAGCAGAACGGCCTGAAGGTCGAACGGCTGGATGCGCAAGAGCTGCAGCGGCGCGAACCGAACATCGTCGGCCTCGGCGGCCTGTTCCTCGATGCCACCGGCATTGTCGACTACAAGCAGGTGTGCGAAGCCATGGCCCGGGTCATCCAGCAGGCCGGCGGCGAAGTGCAACTGCAAACGACCGTGCGCGCCATCGTCGAAAGCGCCGACAAGGTCACCATCAGCAGCGACGACAAGGTCTGGAGCGCCCGCCAGCTGGTGGCCTGCGCCGGCCTGCAATCGGATCGCCTGGCGGCCCTGGCCGGGGTCAGGATCGACCACCAGATCATCCCGTTCCGCGGCGAGTACTTCCGCCTGCCAGCGACGAAGAACGCCATCGTCAATCACCTGATCTACCCGATCCCCGACCCGGAGCTGCCGTTTCTCGGCGTGCACCTGACCCGCATGATCGACGGCAGCGTCACCGTCGGCCCCAACGCCGTGCTCGGCCTGGGCCGGGAGAACTATCGCAAGTTCTCCGTCAACTGGCGCGACGTGGCCGAGTACGCAACCTTCCCCGGTTTCTGGAAAACCATCTGGAACAACCTCGGTTCCGGCACCACGGAAATGAAGAACTCACTGTTCAAGCGCGGCTACCTGGAGCAGTGCCGCAAATACTGCCCGTCCCTGGAAGTCGCCGACCTGCTGCCGTATGAGGCCGGGATTCGCGCCCAGGCGGTGATGCGCGACGGCACCCTGGTGCACGACTTCCTGTTCGCCGAAACCCCGCGCATGGTCCACGTCTGCAATGCCCCCTCGCCGGCCGCGACCTCGGCCATCCCCATCGGCCAGATGATTGCCGAGAGAATCCTCAAAGCCCGTTGATCCCCGCTGCACGGGTGCCTGGCGCCCGCTTGAAAATAACTACAAACAACAAGGAATCCTCAGATGTCAGTCCATGAGGCGGCCCCGGCCGCATGCGAAACGCCGCAACAAAAACAGAAACGCCTGCGCAAGGTCGCGGCGGCGACCATCTTCGGCTCGATGCTGGAGTGGTACGACTTCTATCTGTACGCCACCATGGCGGCCATCGTCTTCTCGAAAATCTTCTTCGACCCCGGCAACCCGAAAGTCGCCTCGCTGCTGGCGTTCTCCACTTTTGCCATCGGCTTTATCGCCCGGCCCTTCGGCGGCATCCTGTTCGGTTACCTGGGCGACCGGTTCGGGCGCAAGCAAGTGCTGGTGATCACCTTTTGCATGATGGGTGTGTGCACTACGCTGATCGGCCTGATTCCCAGCTATGCCTCGATCGGCATCTGGGCGCCGATCATCCTGGTGCTGGTGCGGATCATCCAGGGCCTGGGTGCCGGTGCCGAACTGTCCGGGGCGGCGGTGACCTCCTATGAACACGCCAGCGAAGGCAAGCGCGGCAGCCAGGGGGCCTGGCCGGCGCTGGGCCTGAACCTGGGCCTGCTGCTGTCGTCGCTGACCGTCTACCTGCTGACCATGAACGGCAATGAGTTCCTGCTCTCCGGCGGCTGGCGCATTCCGTTCGTTTGCAGCATCGCCCTGGTCGGCGTCGGCCTGTGGGTACGGCGTAGCATTCCGGAAACCCCGCAGTTCGAGAAGCTGGACAAGGCGCAGGAAAAGGACAGTGCCAAGGTCCAGGCCTCGCCCCTCAAGCTGCTGTTCAAGAACGACCTCAAGGGCCTGGCCGTGGTGCTGTTCGTGGCCATCGGCTACAACGCCCTGAGCTACATCTTCAAGACCTTCTCCCTGGCCTACCTGACCCAGTACAAAGGCGTCGAGGCCCATGTCACTTCGCTGTCGGTGACCATCGCCAGCCTGGTGGCGATAGTCGCCGTGCCCTGCTTCGGCTGGCTCTGCGACAAGTGGAGCAGCAAGAAGGTGCTGATGCTCGGCGGCCTGTGCTCGGTGCTGTTCGCCTATCCGTTCCTGAGCCTGCTCAATACCGGCGAGCCGCTGATGATCTACCTGGCCATCGCCATCGGCACCGGGGTATTGGCGCCGATGATGTTCGCGCCCCAGGGCTCGTTCCTCAGCCGCCAGTTCCCGACCCAGACCCGCTCCTCCGGCTTCGGTACCGGCCGTGAAATTGGCACCGCCATCGCCGGCGGCCTGGCGCCCCTGGGCGGGCTGGCCCTGGTGGCCAACTCGGCCACTCACTCGACCGACGGCGTGGCGCTGATCCTGGCGGTCTCGGCGGTGATGGTGGTGGTCTTCGCCCTGTGCGACCAGGGCCGCAAGCACTCCAGCTTCAAGAACTGAGCACCCGCCACTGACGCGCCGTGAGAGCGGCGCGTCAGGCACCCGCCGCCATCCCCTTGCGTCGATCCTCACAATAGGTCCCAGCGTTGCGGACGATTACCGGTTATTTACAGAAATTTGCCAGGTGCCGTTAGTCGCCGGGGGCCCGGATGGATTAAAGTAACGCCCCCAGCCCTGGCGTTATTCGAACGCCCTCGGTCACCCTCTGCAGGAACAGTCATCGATGGAACATCGTGAAGCGCTACTCGCGCTGCGAACCTTTCTTTCAACGCAGATTCTCGGCCAGGAAAAACTCATCGAGCGCTTGCTCATCGCCCTGCTCGCCGACGGCCACATGTTGGTCGAGGGCGCCCCGGGCCTGGCCAAGACCAAGGCCATCAAAGAGTTGGCCGAAGGCATCGAAGCGCAGTTCCATCGCATCCAGTTCACCCCCGACCTGTTGCCGGCCGACATCACCGGCACCGAAATCTATCGTCCGGAAACCGGCAGCTTCGTGTTCCAGCAAGGGCCGATCTTCCACAACCTGGTGCTGGCCGACGAAATCAACCGCGCCCCGGCCAAGGTCCAGTCGGCCTTGCTCGAAGCCATGGGCGAGCGCCAGGTCAGCGTCGGCCGCAGCACTTATGAGCTGTCGCCGCTGTTCCTGGTGATGGCCACGCAGAACCCCATCGAGCAGGAAGGCACCTACCCGCTGCCCGAAGCCCAGCTCGACCGTTTCCTGATGCACGTGAAGATCGGCTTCCCCGACGCCGCTGTCGAGCGGCGCATCCTGCAACAGGCCCGTGGCGAAGCGCTGAACGGCGAAACCAAGCCCGAGCGCCGCATCAGCCAGCAGGCGATCTTCGCCGCGCGCAAGGAAATCCTCGGCCTGTACATGGCCGACGCCGTGGAGGAATACCTGGTGCAACTGGTGATGGCCACCCGCACCCCGGCCAAGTTCGACCCGGAGATGGCCGAATGGATCGCCTATGGCGCCAGCCCGCGCGGCTCCATCGCCCTCGACCGCTGCGCCCGGGCCCACGCCTGGCTGGCCGGGCGCGACTTCGTCAGCCCCGAGGACATCCAGGCGGTGCTGTTCGACGTGTTGCGCCACCGCATCATTCTGTCCTTCGAAGCAGAAGCCGCCGGCATCGACCAGGACCGGGTGGTCCAGCGGATTCTCGACGTCGTAGCCGTCGCTTGACCCCGATGAACGCCAGCCCTGTCGATGCCCCGGGCATCCGCGTCAGCCTCGCCGAGCTGATCGAGATGCGCCATCGCGTGCGCGAAGTGCAGCTGTTTTCCACGCCGAGCCAGCGCAGCCCGCTGGTCGGCCTGCACCACTCCAAGCTGCGCGGCCGTGGCGTCGACTTCGACCAGGTGCGGGTCTACCAGGCCGGCGACGACGTGCGCAGCATCGACTGGCGCGTCACCGCGCGCACCCAGGAACCCCACACCAAGCTGTTCCACGAAGAACGCGAACGGCCGATCTTCATCATGGTCGAGCAGAGCCGGCGGCTGTTCTTCGGTTCCGGGCTGATGTTCAAGTCGGTGCTCGCCGCCCAGGCCGCGAGCCTGATCGGCTGGGCCGCCCTGGGCCACAACGACCGGGTCGGCGGCCTGGTGTTCGGCGACGACGAGCACTACGAAATCAAGCCGCGACGCAGTAAGCAGAGCCTGCTGCAACTGCTCAACCGCCTGGTGCGGGTCAACCAGTCGCTGCACAGCGAAACCGAACCCGAACGCGACGCCCTCGGCACCGCCCTGCGCCGTGGCCGCGAAGTGCTGCGCCCGGGCAGCCTGGTGATCGTGATCTGCGATGAACGCGCCCTGAGCGACGCCGCCGAACAGCAACTGAGCCTGCTGTCGCGCCATTGCGATTTGCTGCTGATGCCGCTGTCCGACCCGCTGGACCACGCCCTGCCCGCCGCCGGTCTGCTGCGTTTCGCCGAACGCGGCGCGCAGCTGGAGCTGGACACCCTCAACTACGAACTGCGCCAGGCCTATCGGGCGCAGAGCGAAGCGCGCATCGCCCGCTGGGAACTGCTGGCGCAGAAGCTGCGGGTGCTGCTGATGCCCCTGAGCACCCAGAGCGAAATGGTCGAGCAACTGCGCGAGTACCTGAACCCGCAACGCCCGGGGAAAACCCGATGAGCAGCCTCGAGCAACTGCAGCCCTTGATCGCCCCGCCCGCCATCGGCCTGTGGCCTCCGGCACCGGGCTGGTGGCTGTTGCTGGTGTTGCTGCCGCTGCTCGGCTTTGGCCTGTGGCGGCTCAAGCGCTTCTGGCCGCGCCAACATACCCTGCCCCGCGCCGAACAACCGCTGGACCCGCTGCGCCTGGCCGCCCTCGCCGAACTGGCGCTGTTGCCCAAGCCCTACGACGGCGCGCCCGCCGGCGCCTGGCTGCAACAGCTCAATGGCTTGCTCAAGCGTCTGTGCCGCAACCATTACCCCTACAGCCAGAGCCACACCCTCAACGGCCGCAAGTGGCTGGCGTTCCTCGACAACCGCTGCCCGGCGGCCGGCCTCACGCGCTGGATGGTCCTGGTGGAAGGCGCCTACAAGCCCGAGTGCAAGCTCGACGACAAGGCCATCGCCGGCCTGACCCAGGCGGTGGAAATCTGGATTCGCAAACATGTTTGAGTTCGCCTGGCCGTGGATCTTCGCCCTGCTGCCGCTGCCCTGGCTGCTGCGGGTGCTGCTGCCGGTGGCCGACAGCGGCGAACCGGCGCTAAAAGTCAGCTTCCTCAGCGACCTGGAAGGCCTGGCCAAGCGCCGCGCCCGAGCCAACCTGCCGACCTGGCGCCAGCAGGCCCCCTTTATCCTGCTGTGGCTGTTGCTGCTGCTGGCCGCCGCCCGCCCGCAATGGCTGGGCGAACCGCTGCCCGTGGCCGCCAGCGGTCGCGACCTGCTGGTGGCGGTGGACGTCTCCGGCTCCATGGACTTCCCCGACATGCAATGGCAGGACGAAGACGTCAGCCGCCTGAACCTGGTCCAGCACCTGCTCGGCGACTTCCTGGAAAGCCGCGAAGGCGACCGCGTCGGCCTGATCCTGTTCGGCAGCAAGGCCTACCTGCAAGCGCCGCTGACCTTCGACCGGCACACCGTGCGCGTCTGGCTGGACGAAGCGAAGATCGGCATCGCCGGCAAGAACACCGCCATCGGTGACGCTATCGGCCTGGCGCTCAAGCGCCTGCGCCAGCGTCCGGCGCAGAGCCGGGTGCTGATCCTGGTCACCGACGGCGCCAACAACGGCGGTGAAATCGACCCGCTGACCGCTGCCCGCCTGGCCGCCGAAGAAGGCGTGAAGATCTACCCGATCGGCATCGGCGCCGACCCGGAGCAAAGCGGCACCCTGGGTTTGCTTGGCCTCAACCCGAGCCTGGACCTCGACGAGCCGGCCCTCAAGGCCATCGCCGCAGCCACTGGCGGGCGCTATTTCCGCGCCCGCGACAGCCAGGAGCTGCAAGCGATCAAGGACACCCTCGACCAACTGGAACCGGTGACCCAGCAGCCGACCCAGGCCCGTTCGGCACAGGCGCTGTACAGCTGGCCGCTGGCCGCGGCGCTGCTGTTGAGCATGCTGCTGGTGGTGCGCGAACGTTGGCCGGACCATCCGCTGCAACGCTTCTTCACCCGCGAGCGTTTTCTGCAACCTTTGCCAGACTGGCGCGAACGGCTCAAACGCCTGCGCCTGCGGAGGCGTCGATGAGCGCGCCGTTCTGGGCCGAACTCTGGCCCCACTGGTTCCGTCCCTGGTGGCTGCTGCTGTTGCCGCTGCTCGGCTGGCTGTTGTGGCAGTTGTGGCACCGGCAGAAACGCGCCGGCCGTTGGCAGATGATCCTGCCGCCGGCCTTTCACGCCGCCCTGCTCAGCGGCGGCAACGGCCGCGAAAGCAAACTGCCGTGGATCGCCCTCGGCCTGGCCTGGATTCTCGCCGTGCTGGCCCTGCTCGGCCCCGGCTGGCAGCGGGTCGAACAGACCAGCCAGAAACCGGCCGACCCGCTGGTGGTGCTGCTGGAACTGACCCCGGAAATGCTCGCCGGCGACGTCCCGCCCAATCGCCTGGAACAGGCCCGGCGCAAGCTGCTGGACCTGCTGCAGGTACGCAGCGATGCGCAGACGGCAATCGTGGTCTACGCCGGCAGCGCCCACACCCTGGTACCGCTGTCGGACGACCTGGCCACCAGCCGCAACCTGCTGGAAGCCCTCAAGCCATCGATCATGCCCCAGCCCGGCCATCGCGCCGACCTGGCCCTGCAAAAAGCCTTGAAGCTGCTGGACCAGGGCGCGCTGGGCCAGGGCCGGATCCTGCTGATCGGCTCGTCCCTGAGCGAGCAGGAACGCCAAGGCATCCGCCAGGCCCTCGGTGGCCAGGCGCCGCAGCTGTTGATGCTCGGGATCGGCAGCCGCCAGGGCTCGCCGGTGGCCCAGGAAGATGGCAGCTTTCTCAAGGACGAACAGGGCGCGATCCTCATGTCGCGCCTCGACGGTCCGAGCCTGAAGCGCTTCATCGGCGAAATGGGCGGCCGCTATCGCCCGGCGCGCCTGGACGATAACGACCTGCGCGGCCTGGGCCTGCTCAGCGGTCCGCAGAACCTGCGCAGCGACGGCCAGACCCTGCGCCTGGACACCTGGGCCGACCAGGGTTACTGGCTGCTCCTGCCGCTGTTGCTGCTGGCCGCCTGCGCCGGGCGCCGCGGCTGGCTGTTCTGCCTGCCGCTGCTGCTGTTCGCCGTGCCGCAGCCCAGCTACGCCTTCGAGTTCAACGACCTGTGGCTGCGCCCCGACCAGCAGGGCCAGCGCCTGCTGGAACAGAAGCGGCCCGGCGAGGCCGCGCAGCATTTCGAGGACCCACAGTGGCAAGGCGTGGCGCTGTACGAGGCCGGCAACTACGCCGCTGCCGCTCAGCGCTTTGCCGAAGGCAACGACGCCCGCGCCCACTACAATCGTGGCAACGCCCTGGCCAAGAGCGGCGAGCTGGAAGCCGCGCTGGATGCCTACGAGCAGGCTCTGGAGCTGCAACCGGAGCTTGCCGCCGCGCAAAAGAACAAGGCCCTGGTCGAACGCCTGCTGCAGGAAACCGAGCCCGCGCCGCCGGAAGAACCGGCCAAGGGCGAAAGCCAGGACAACGACGAAACCCGCCAGCCGCCGCAAGCCGGCGCGGCGACCCAGGCACCGGTCACCCCGGGCCAGCAGCCGCCGGAGAACAGCCACCCCACCAGCGCCGACGAGGCGACGGACGACGAGGTCGCCACCCCGGGCAACGATGCGGTTCCCGGCAGCGAACTGGGCGACGAACAGACCACCACGCCGCCGCTGCGCGATGCCCAGGACAATTTCGACGGCGAACACCGTCAGGCATTGGAACAATGGCTGCGGCAGATTCCGGACGATCCGGGCGAACTGCTGCGCCGCAAGTTCTGGTACGAACAGCAACAACATCAGGATCAGGGAAAAATTCGATGACCCGCTTCACCGCCCTCTTACTCACGCTTGTACTGACACTCGGCGCCTTTGCGGCCCGGGCCGAGGGGCTGGTCGCCAGTGTCGACCGCAGTCGCGTGAACTCTGGGGAAACCGTCGAGCTGACCCTGGAATCCAACAATGTCACGCTGTTCGGCAAGCCCGACCTGACCCCGCTGCAAGCGCAGTTCGAGGTCCAGGGCACGCGCCAGGTCAACCAGTTGACCAGCCTCAACGGCGACAACCGCGCCATCACCCGCTGGATCATCACCCTGCTGCCCAGGACCACCGGCACCGTGGTGATCCCGGCCCTGCAACTGGGCGAAGTACAGAGCCAACCGATCACCCTGCAGGTGCTGCAAAGCGCAAGCCGCAGCGACAGCGCGCCGCTGGAGCCGGTGTTCATCGATGCCAGCCTCGACCAGGACAGCGTCTACGTGCAAGCCCAGGCAGTGCTGACCCTGCACATCTATCACTCGGTGTCGCTGTACGACGACAGCAGCCTGACGCCATTGCGGATCGACGACGCCCGGGTCGAACAGCTCGGCGAGTCGCGTACCTATGAAAAAGTCATCAACGGCGTGCGCCACGGCGTGATCGAGATCCGCTACGCAATCTTCCCCCAGCACAGCGGCGTGCTGGACATTCCGGAGCTGACCTTCAGCGCTACCCTGGCCGACACTGCCAGCACCCAGGACCCGGCGCCCGGCCTGAAGCCGGGCAAGCTGATGCACGTGAGCTCGGCGCAGATGCCGCTGACGGTCAAGGCCAAGCCAGCCGAATACCCGGCCGACGCGCCCTGGCTGCCGGCCCGCAGCCTGAGCCTGGGGGAAAGCTGGAACCCCGAGCCGGAGCACAGCCAGGTCGGCGACTCATTGACCCGCAGCCTGACCCTCAAGGCCGAAGGCCTGTCCAGCTCGCAGTTGCCGCCCTTGCCGGTGACCGAAGCCAACGGCCTGCGCAGCTACCCGGACCAGCCGCAGCTGAGCAACCAGGTCAGCGACCGCGGGCTGATCGGCAGCCGCGAAGACAGCCAGGCCCTGGTGCCGAACCGCAGCGGCAGCATCGACCTGCCGGCGCTGGAGGTGGTCTGGTGGAACACCCATGAGGACCACCTGGAACGCAGCAGCCTGCCGGCGCGCACCCTGCAGGTGGCGAACAACCCGAGCCTGGTGGTGGACACCCCGGCCGGCACGACGCCATCTGGCGCCGGTGACGACAGCGGCACACTGTGGGCCTGGAAACTCAGCACCCTGCTGCTCGCCTGCACCACCCTGCTCGGCTTCGGCCTCTGGTGGCGCGCACGCTGGCAACCGGCAATCCTGCGCGCCGTGCAGGCCGGCCCCAACCCGCGCACCCTGCTCGACGACCTCAAGCGCGCCTGCCTGGCCAACGACCCGCAAGCCACCCGCCAGGCCCTGGACGCCTGGGCCCGCCAGCAACCGGAAACCCTGGCCGACATGGCCGCCCGCTTCGTGCCCCTGTCCGACGCCCTGGATGGCCTCAACGGCGCGCTCTACAGCGAAACCGGCCACTACTGGCAAGGCGAAGAACTGTGGCGCGCGATCCGCGCCATCCCGATCGCCGAACACGTCCAGGCCCCACTGGCCGACACCAGCAGCCTGCCGCCGCTCTACCCGAAATAACCCAGGAAACCGCGCAGCCTTGCGCTGCGGTTTCTGCACCCTATTTCAGAATTGTCCCCTTCCCCAGCACGGGCCGAGAGTGAGCTAATCCCCGCTCTCCCCCGTCGAGGCAGGCCACGCATTTTGATCATCACCTCCAGCGCCCGTTTTCTGCTCATCACCCATTTGAGTGGCAGCGCCTTCCAGCCAACCAACCACCTGCGTGAGCGGCTGAACTCGATTCTCGATCATGAACTGAACGCCGATTGCCAGTTGTTGTTCTGCAATGTCGAGCAGACGGAGTTGGGGTGGCTGATCCAGTCGAACCAGCCCTATCGGGAGATCGATGCCTGCCTGTGCCGACTGGTCCTGCCCGACTCCCCAGCGCTGTGCACTACTGGGCGGCGCATGGAGCGCTTTGAACTGTTCGAACAGTATGAACAACGCGGACTGGGTGCCGCCTGGCTGTGGTGCGGGAGCCTTGTTGAAAAGATGTACCTGAGATTGCTGGCGCGGATTTACCCGGTATCGGGTGAGCCTGACGATGGGAAATCGACACTTCGCTGACGTATCTGCTTTCGGCCAGAAGCGGCCTCAGGCGGACGGCCTAGTCGGATAGGGACGCTCGCTCGTATAGCTTCGCCATGAGGCCCGGAAGTGCCCACACCACTAGGGCCAATTCACCTAATACGAGTAACTAAATGCCCTCGCTAGAATCGGAGCGATCGCTGGCTATCTGGCTTGGCGTATCCCAGGCTCTGGGGCATTCAATTCGCCTGAAAATATAACTGGAATTCTTATGCGGGGCGGTTGCACTCAGCTCCTGCAACCGCCGTCCCTTTTCTTTCATTGGAGCGGCGCCATACTGTCTAGATAGTCAAGGCTTTGGCGGCTGATACAAGGGAGGATTAGCTACATAGCGTTTTGAGTTAAACCATGTAACGCTCTCTTGCTTCTCGGTCCCACCATCAGGATCATTAAAGATAATTTCTTTTGAAGTGGTATCCACTCCAGTAACAACAATAATATGCGCTGGCCCAAACCAATCGCCATCTAGCCAGAGTGGTCCGTACTGCCGTAGAGCGGCCTCGATTTGTTCGGCCGTGCATCCAACAGGCAGCTCGGCGTCTGTCAATCCTTCGTTCTTCGCGAGTAACCGTATCTGAGCGGGCGTAACGCCAGTGTTTGCGGCGTAGACAGTAGGGATGCCGAGCCGTGGCCCTTGCTCTCGATAGAAAGCCACCATACAGGCAGCGGCGTACCAGCAGGACATCGTTTTGTCTTGCGCCACCTTTGGAACCGTCATTTTGAATATCATGGTACCTCCAGGATATAAAAGGGACCGTGGTCAGTGATGGGAAAAGGGGACAGATTTGAATGGCACTTACTTAAACGCTAAGTAAGTGCCATTCAAATCTGTCCCCTTTTCTCGTCCTGTATAAAAACACAGTTCCCAAAAGCCGGCATGGACAGTCCAACCTCCAAACCCCGCCTGCATGAAGAATACTTAGGTACAGGCCACGACTTCTCGGCGAAGTGTTGTCGTAAATCATGGCTCGGCCTCTTTTAACAGGTCATTTCCAGTCATCGGCTGAAAGCCCACTGAAATTCTGTAAGTGCCAAGCAGGAAGGAAGATAACTGGCATCCAGCCTGCGGGGTGCGTCATTGCGTTGCTTGAACGCTAGTCGACAGTGACCTAGGTCGCAAGTATTTTCCTGGCCAGTGGTCATCCTCCTTTGGGCTTGAGAGAAAAGGGGACAGATTTATTTACAGGCCAGGTCGTCCGCTCCTGGCCGAAAGCTGCCACCCGATGAGGCCTATCAAACCAGGGGCGATTCATCATTCACCGGCGGACCTACCGCTTAACTCAAAGATTCAGATAGATTCAATAGTGGCAAGGGAGAAGGAAGCACAGCGGTTGCTTGCGAGCTAAGGCATCGCGACAAGTATCGAACTGCAGATTGAAGCGGCTGGAGCGATAGCCATTGGAGTCGAAGCCTGGCACAGCGATGCCGTGCCGCCCCACACTTAACCAGATTTCTTGGCTAGGCCGCTATCAACCAGAAGTGTTCATCGAAATATCCATCCCGTTATGAGACAAGGACGGCGAGCCCTGCCGAGCCCCCACACACTCAAGGAGAATTGCCCATCATGGATACAGCCATCAGGTACCGAACGGCGACCGTAGAGGATGCGCTGACCATTTGTGAGTTGGGACAATTACTCAACGCGATTCATCACGCTGCCCGTCCCGATATTTACACTGCTGCCACCCTGGACTTTTCGCGCGACCTCCCGCACTGGATGAGTTTTTTCGAGAAACCGACCCAGGTTGTTTTCATTGCGAATATCGGCCACCAGGCTGCTGGTTTCATTTCCGCCAGCCTGTCGACAAGCTCCGGTCCGCTGATGCAACCGCTGGATTTCGTTCGTATTGGATCGGTGTGTGTAGACGAGCAATTTTGGGGAAAGGGTATTGGTCGAACCCTTGTACGACTCGTTCAAGACTGGGCAATCGAACACAATGCCAAAGATTTAAGGCTGTCGGTGTGGACGTTCAATGCACGTGCAACCCGTATGTACACGGAGTTGGGGTTCGAGCCCCGGGCGCTGGAGATGGGGATGTCCGTTTAGAGGGCATTCCCTCATGGTAAAAAAGTAGACATCCCGAGCCTTCTTGATAGGCCCTAGCAAGGATATGAGGCCAGCGGCTGCTGTTGGCAACCTCAGCATCCTGTCGATGATGCTGAGGACCGGTTTAATCCACATCCCAAAGCAGACGCTGTCAGTTACTTGCCAAAGTGGATTTCACCCTTGAGCCTTTGCGGTTGAAATGGGCATCGAATCACGCCGAACGCCGTTCTATCCACCGCCGGTATTGGCGAGTGCGACAGGCATTGGCGAGCTGTTGCAAGAGCAGCGCGCGTAACGGTGACACGCCTGGATAGGGCTTTTTGTCCTGGCTGAGTTTGCGCAGCTGGAACTTGACGACTGCCATGTTGGCCAAGGACGCGATGCTCTTGTTTTTCCAGGTGATCGGTGGCAATTGCGGAGCATTGTCTTTACCCAGAAGCCAATCACGCGGCAGGTAGGGATCGATGGCCAAGGCCGTTCCGATACCGACCATGTCCACGCCACTCTTGACGACCATTTCGGCAATGGGACGCCGGCGTACGCCACCGGTGACCATCACCGGCATCCTGGCGACGGTCTGGATGTCACGGGCAAACTCGACGAAATAGGCCTCACGCGCCAGAGTGCGACCATCGCGCGCCTCGCCTTGCATGGCCGGCACTTCGTAGCTGCCACCGGATAACTCGACCAGATCCACACCCAGGTCGTTAAGCAGCTCAACCACCTTTTTCGCGTCATCGGCGGTGAATCCGCCACGTTGGAAATCGGCCGAGTTGAGTTTGACCGCCACCGCAAAGCCTGGGGAAACCACGGCCCGTACCGCCGTGACAATCTCAAGCAGCAGGCGTGCCCGGTTTTCCAGGGAGCCGCCCCACTCGTCCGTTCTCTGATTGGTCAGCGGTGACAGGAACTGGCTCAACAGATAGCCATGGGCCGCGTGGATTTCCACGCCGGTGAAACCGGCCTCTTCACCGAGGCGCGCAGCCCGTGCGAAGCGCTGGATAACCTCTTCGATCACGCTGGGGGTCATCGCGTGGGGCGTGGCGAAGTGCTTGGACATTTTGCCCAGGTTCAGCGGTATGGCTGACGGTGCCCAGGTCTTCTGCCCAAGGCTTGCCCGCATCTGGCGGCCGGGATGATTGATCTGCAGCCAGAACTGCGCACCGCCGGATCGACCGATCCGCGCCCAGCGCCTGAACTTGTCCAGTTGCTGGTCATCCTGCAGCACCACGCCGCCCGGCCCGGTCATGGCGCGGCCATCGACCATCACGTTGCCTGTGATTATCAGCCCGGCGCCACCATCGGCCCACGCCTGATACAGGCGCATCAGTTCTTCGGAGGGCGCCTGGTCGGCGTCCGCCATGTTCTCTTCCATGGCGGCTTTGGCGACGCGGTTCTTGATGGTCGAACCATTGGGGAGTATCAGGGTGTCGAACACATTCATGGGCAGTCCCTCATTTGACGTGGGGCCAGCCTAAGTTTGAAGTGAACTTGAAGGTCAAGACCTCTTTTTCAACTGCATCCGACAGTTTCATCGGACACCGCCTATTCGATGTTCAAGGCGCCCGATCCTGGCAAGCGCGTCACCAGATCGGCGCCCAGCAACCTCGCAGGCGTGTAGGCACCGCCAGCCGGGCGCGCCTGTAACAGGTAGTCGACCACGGTCAGCGCACCGTAGACCGTCAGACTGTAGACATTGGTGGTGTGCACGCGCGCCACCTTGCAATCGCCGCGAGCATTACGGGCTTCGCCCCAGACATAGGTGCCCTGATCGGCGCGCTTTTCGTCATCCGGGCCGATCACGGTCTTGCCGATGTGGGCCTTGAGCCGCTTCTGCACGAACGACAAGCCCAGCAGCGGGCGAATGAAGTTGGCGAACCTGGCGCCGCGAATCATGCCGGCGGAGCCCGGCACGAACACCTCGATGTTGGCAATGCCGGTGGTGTGATAGGCCGTGGAAACGTCCCCCCAGGGAATGGTCATGGCAAGCTTTTCTCCAGCGCCAAAGTCGATACGACGCACCCGATAGGCCAAGGGTACAGACACGATTTTCCCCTCGCGACGTACCTTGCCGCCCTGGGCCAGGCCTTCGATCGAAGTCTTGGCGGTGCCCGGCGACAAGCTGGAGCGCGAATCGAACCCCAAGGCCAGGTGCGTTGCATCCGGCAGCGCGGCCTTGAGTGCGGCGGCGACGCAGTCGGTGGGGATCACGTCGAAGCCGACGCCGGGGCAAATCACCACGCCCGCCGCTTGCGCACGCTCATGCAGGGACTGGGCATGCTCGAACACGGCAATCTCGCCGGTGATGTCCAGGTAATGCGAATGGGCCCGCAGGCAAGCGTCCATCATTGGTGCGGCGGTCGCCGAAAACGGCCCCGCGCAATGCAGAACCAAGCCAAGCCCCTTGATCTGCGCCAGCAGTCGCACCTCGTCATCCAACCCGAAAATACGTGCCTCAAGCCCCAGCTCCCGGGCCAAGGGTTCGATCCTGTCGCGGCTGCGCCCCGCCAGCACCGGCCTGAGCCCACGCTTGACGGCTTCGCGGGCGATCAGCTCGCCGGTATACCCGTAGGCGCCATAGATCATCCATTTCATCTGCGTCACGGGGTGGTCTTGCTGGCTCATGCTGTGGCTCCTGGCTGGATGGTTAAGTGCGTTCTTGCCCAATCGGCGCCAGACGCTAATGTTGAAGTCAGGTTTAGAGTCAAGCAGAAGCGCGCCAGCGCCAATGGAAGCTTTTTGCAAATGTGGGGTTGACCTTAAAGCATGGTTCAAGGTGAGCATGACTGGCACTGCATGACAGTCGGAGCCCGGATGATGTTGAAGACCCTTGTTTCTTGTGCGTTGGTATTGATAGGCGGTGTATTCATGACTTTTGCAAATGCTGAAACCAACCCTTCCACTGCAATACCGAAGGATCGCCAGATACTGGTGATCATGACCAACCACGCCAGCTATCCCTCACGCACCGACACCACGGGGCTGTGGTTGACCGAGCTGACGCATTTCACGGATGTCGTCGAGGCCGCCGGTTATACGACGGTTTTTGCCAGCCCCAAGGGCGGAGCGGTTCCGCTGGACGAGCGCAGCCTCGGTTGGCTCTATATGGACAAGGCCGCCCGTGAGCATTTGCAGTCACCGGCGTTTCGCGCTCGCCTGAACAACACGATACCGATCGCCGACATCGATCCCTCCCGGTTCAGCGTCATCTATTTCACGGGGGGCCACGGCGTCATGTGGGACTTTCCCGAAAACCCGGACCTGCGTCGTGTCGCCGAAAAGATCTACAACCAGGGCGGCATCGTCTCAGCCGTCTGCCATGGCGTGGCGGGACTGGTGGATCTCAAGGATGAGCAAGGCCAGGCACTTATCAAGAACAGGAACATCACCGGTTTCTCAAATCGCGAAGAGCTGCTTTCGGGCATGAAGAACCAGGTTCCCTTCTTCCTCGAGGACAGGCTGGTCGGCCAGGGTGCGCGTTACCGCAAGGCCTGGTTGCCATTCACCTCATTTGCCATCACCGATGGACGCCTGGTGACGGGGCAGAACCCTCAGTCGCCCAGGGCCGTGGCTGAAGCCGTGATGGCCTTGCTCTCGGCGGGCAATAAAACTCGCTGAGCCATTGCAAACGGCACGCTGAAAACCAACGAAAAAAAGCCAGCTCACGGCACTTGACCTTAAAGTTCAGTTTCGGCGGCTTTCAAAAGCCTGCCCTGGCGAATTTCGGCTGGCGTGAACGGCGTAAGGCATCGAGCGCATCGAGTGCTCAGCGAAATTCTCTGGTCGACGCCATCGAGCAGATGCAATCACCTGGAGAGAAACCCATTGAAACTCGCAAGTGCAGCCGTTTTAACAGGATTGCTTTTAAACACTTTTGCCAATCACGCATTGGCGGGGATGCCTGAAATGCTCAGCCAGACCGACAGCACCCTGATCGATATCGCGGGCCATCAGGTGCCTGTGGTCAAGGGCGGCTTGTATGACCGCTTTCGCTCCAACCCTCCCTTGTCGGTGATTGCCGCAGAAGTCCCGGGCGTTGATTTAAGCTGGTTCAAAGGGCTGGAGAAGACCAGGGTCGACATCGGCTTCGAGTCCTACTCCCCCAACTTCTACTACCAGAACAGTCGCGTAACCGCTGTCTATACGGCAGACCTGGACAAGCTTCGGGCGCTGATGCCGGCCGAGGTGCTGGCAACCGTCCAACCCCTGCAAGTCTGGCCAGGCCGGGGCTTGATCGCGTTTACCGCGTATACCTACGAGCACTGCGATAACGACGCCTATAACGAAGTCGCCGTATCGATCATCACCAACAAGCCTGGAAAAGCCAATCTTGGCCCCTTCACCTTGATTGGCCAGTCGATGTCTGGAGACTTCTGGGGTTATGTCCTCAAGCTGCCGGTCAATACCGAGCTTGCCAGGGTTCGCGGCGTCGTCGGTTATAACCTGCCGAAATGGCTGACGGGCATTGACCGAAAAGAAGAGGCTACCTCGGTGGTCTATGACATTACCGACAGCCAGACCGGCCAGGTGGACGTGTCCTTCACAGCGAAGAAACTCGATGACCTGTCCAGCGACGTCGATATCGTCACCAACAGCTTCACCAATCTCGATCACAAGGGCCAATTAGCCTATGGGTACGCGGTTTCCCGCCAGCTCAGCCACGGTTCCAGCAGGAGCGCGGGCTCGGCAACCCTTACGCTTGGCAATGGCAGCCTGTCGAACTACATCCGCTCCTTGCAGCTTGGGAAAATGCTGAAGTACGAATATGTGCCAGCGTTCCAAAGCGCGCTCTACGCGCCAAAACCACTGGTTACCCTGGTTGGTACGCACTGATCAAAGGGGCATGGCTTTTTACCCCTGTCAGGCCTTATCAGCCTGACAGGTTGCGTGTTACTTGGAAGACGCACCATTACGGCGGCCTGAAGCGGGCGTCACCCCCTCTTCGCGCAGACGATGCAATAACAACTGCGTGTTCTCCACACAGCCCACGCCCTCGGGCTTACTCTCGACACCCTCGATCACAAGCAGTAGTTGGGCTTTATTCTGGGCCAGCCGTTGCTGGAGGATTTCGATTTCCTCGACCTTGCGCTTGAGCCCACTGAGCAACTCTTCATGCCGCCATCCGTTGGCATTCGTCGGCAGTAACTGGCGGATCTCCTCCAGCGAAAAACCTGCCGCCTGTGCCCCGGTGATGATCTCCAGGACCCACTCGGTGTCAGGTGCGTAGTCCCGATACCCGTTGGCTTTGCGCTCGACGGATTTGATCAGGCCGCTCGCTTCGTAGAAGCGGATGCGTGAAGGCGCCAATCCGCTGATTTTCGCCAGTTCGCCAATTCTCATATTCCCACCCGAAAAAACATTGACCTTAAAGTTTACTTTAAACCTAAAGTAAATTGGCGGCCAAGCAGCGCAGGTGTAAAGCACTGCTCGACCGCCATGGACCCAGGGGAAAGTGGACACCAGACCAGAGCCAACCCCGCCGGAATGCCTATTGGACAGGGCGCACGTTGCTCATGAAAGGCCGCGATCGGAACTCGCTTCGGTCATGGCCTACCTTCCACACAGGAGATGCGAACATGGGGTATGTCACTACGCAGGACGGTGTCGAGATCTTTTACAAAGACTGGGGTCCACGCAATGCCCAAGTGATTTTTTTCCATCACGGATGGCCACTCAGCGCGGACGATTGGGATGCGCAAATGCTGTTTTTCCTGGCTAACGGTTACCGGGTCATCGCCCACGACCGGCGCGGCCACGGGCGATCCAGCCAGGTCTGGGACGGGCATGACATGGATCACTATGCCGATGATGTAGCGGCCGTGGTCAACCATCTTGGCGTGCAGGGCGCCATCCATGTGGGGCACTCCACCGGCGGTGGCGAAGTCATCCATTACATTGCTCGCCACGGCGAAGACCGCGTGTCGAAGGCGGCCATCATCAGTGCCGTGCCACCGCTGATGGTGAAGACCGACAGCAATCCAGGCGGCTTGCCGAAGTCGGTTTTCGATGACTTGCAGGCACAGCTCAAGGCCAACCGTGCGCAGTTCTACTACGACGTCCCGGCCGGGCCTTTCTACGGTTACAACCGCCCTGGCGCGACACCGTCCGAGGGCATTGTCTGGAACTGGTGGCGGCAAGGCATGATGGGCTGCGCAAAGGCCCACTATGATGGGATCGTGGCCTTTTCCCAGACCGACTTCACCCAGGACCTGAAGAGCATCACCATCCCCGTGCTGGTGATGCACGGCGATGACGACCAGATTGTGCCTTATGAAAACTCGGGGCTGTTGTCCGCCAAGCTGTTGCAAAACAGCACGCTGAAAACCTACTCGGGCTTCCCACACGGAATGCCTACCACCAACGCCGATACCATCAACGCCGATTTGCTCGCTTTCGTGCGAGGTTAGAGAAATGAATGGGGGTGGGGTCATTACCCCGCTCCCTGGCTCGCTTTTTTCGAAGCGACTTGAATGATCCGCGCAAGCGTCGTCCCATGACTCAAGCGCTCTCTTGCCGAGCGTCAACTGTTGGCTGCCGCTAAACGGCACCACTATTCGCCATCCAACTAAGCCCCCCAGCCGATTTGCAGTAAACTCTCCCCCCTCACGCCGCTCTCCTCCTCCCTGCGGCTCACCTGATTGTTTGCGGAGTTTGCCTTGCGTCTGTTTCACACCTCCGACTGGCACCTGGGGCAGAACCTCCATGGCCAGGAACGCGATTTCGAGCATGCCTGCTTTCTTGAATGGCTGTTGCGCCAGCTGGCGCTGCACAGCCCTGATGTGCTGCTGATTGCCGGCGATATCTTCGACACGGTCAACCCGCCGGTCAAAGCCCAGGAGCGGCTGTACGACTTTATTGTCAGCGCCCATGAACAGCAGCCCGGCCTGACCATTGTGATGATCGCCGGCAACCATGACTCGGGTTCGCGCATCGAGTTGCCGGCGCCCTTGATGCGGCGTCTGCGCACCCATGCCTTGGGCCGGGTGTTGTGGCTGGACGACGGGCAGTTGGACAGCGAGCGTCTGTTGCTGCCGTTGCCGGATGCCAGCGGCGCGATTGCCGGCTGGTGCCTGGCGCTGCCGTTCCTGCGCCCGGCGGAAGTCACCGGCGCGCACCTGGGTGACGATTACCTGCGGGGCATTGGCCAGGTGCATGAATGGCTGATCGCCGCGGCCAACGCCAAGCGCCAGCCGGGCCAGGCGCTGGTCGCCATCAGCCACGCGCATATGGCCGGTGGCTCGGTATCGGAAGACTCCGAGCGCAGCCTGATCATCGGCAACGCCGAGGCCCTGCCCGCCAGCCTGTTCGGCCCGAGCATCAGCTACGTGGCCCTGGGGCATCTGCACAAGCCGCAGAAGGTCAATGGCGAGGAGCGCATCCGCTACAGCGGTTCGCCGATTCCGCTGTCGTTCTCCGAGATCGGCTACCAGCACCAGATCCTCGACATCCAGCTCGACGGCGAGACCCTGGTCAGCGTCGAACCGCGGCTGATCCCGCGGGCGGTCAACCTGCAACGCCTGGGCCCGGCGCCGCTGGCGGAGATCCTGCTGCAACTGGCCGAGTTGCCGGACATCGATCTGCTGGCCGAAGAACAGCGCCAGCCCTGGCTGGAGGTGCGGGTGCGCCTGGACGAGCCGCAGCCGGACCTGCGCCAGCAAGTGGAAAGCGCCCTGCAGGGCAAGGCCGTGCGCCTGGTGCGCATCGCCGCCGAATACGCCGGCAACGGCGGCCGCGAGGGCGACGACGGCGCCGCGCAACTGGTGGAGCTGGACCAGCTCAGCCCACAGGACCTGTTCAGCCGCGCCTGGCTGGACAGCTACGGCAGCGAGGTGGACGAACAGACCCTCAAGGACTTCGCGCAACTGCTCCAGGAAGTGCAGCACGAGGACGAGCAGCCATGAAGATTCTTGCCATCCGCCTGAAGAACCTGGCCTCCCTGGCCGGCCCCTTTGAAATCGACTTCACCGCCGAGCCCCTGGCCAGCGCCGGGCTGTTCGCCATTACCGGGCCCACCGGCGCCGGCAAGAGCACCCTGCTCGACGCCCTGTGCCTGGCGCTGTTCGGCGCGGTGCCGCGGCTGAACAATATCGGCCGCGAAACCAAGGTGCCGGAGGTCGACAGCGAAATGCTCACCAGCGACCCGCGCACCCTGCTGCGCCGTGGCACCGGCAGCGGCTACGCCGAGGTCGACTTCGTCGGCATCGACGGCCATCGCTACCGCGCCCGCTGGGAAACCAACCGCGCCCGGGACAAGGCCAACGGCAAGCTGCAGGCCAGCAAGCAGAGCCTGCACGACCTGGACAGCAATCAACTGTTGGCCAGCCAGAAGCGCGACTACGAGCAATTGATCGAAGCCAAGCTGGGGCTCAACTTCGAGCAGTTCACCCGTGCGGTGATGCTGGCCCAGAGCGAGTTCAGCGCCTTCCTCAAGGCCGATGACAAGGAACGCAGCGAGCTACTGGAAAAGCTCACCAACACCTCGATCTACAGCCAGCTGGGGCGGCGCGCCTACAGCAAGAGCAAGGACGCCGAGGAACAGCACAAGACCCTCAAGGCCCAGGCCAGCGGCATCACCCCGCTGGAGCCCGAGGCGCGGGCCGAACTGGACCAGCGCTTCGACGCCGCCCAGCAGCAGCTCAAGACCCAGCAGGCGCAGCTCAAGCAGCTGGAGCTGCAACACGGCTGGCTCAAGGAATTGCAGCAGTTGCAGGACCAGCAGCATAGTGCCGCCGAGCAACTGCAACAGGCGCAATCGGCCTGGGAAGGCCTGGCCAGCGAGCGGACCCGGCTGACCCGCCTGGAGCAGCTGGCGCCGCAACGCCATCAGTTCGCCCGGCAGGTGGAACTGAACCAGCAACTGACGCCGCTGCGCGAACAGATCCAGCAACAACGCCAGCAACAAGGCGCAGAGCAGCAACGCCAAAGCGAACTGGAGCAGCAACTGGGCGCGGCCCAGGCCGCGTTGCTCGCCGCCCAGGAACAGCAAAACACCAGCGCGCCGCTGCTGCGCGAGGCCTTTGCCGAGCAAAGCACCCTCGCCCACCTGGGCAAAACCTGCGGTGAAGCCGGCGCGCTCAAGGACAAACTGCAACAGGCCAGCGAACAAGGCCAGCAGGCGATCCAGGCCATGCTCGAACAGCAGCGCCTGGTGGGCGAACGCCTGCAGCGGATTGCCGAACAGTTGGAACACAGTACTCATCTGGCGCCGCTGAGCGATGCCTGGAACGCCTACCGCGATCGCCTGCAACAGTTGATGCTGGCCGGCAACCGGCTGAACAAGGGCCAGGAAGAACTGCCCGGCCTGCAACAACGGGCCGCCAGCGCCGCGCAGCAACTGGCCGCGCAACGCGATGAACTGCAAGTGCTGTACAGCGAAGCCGGCGCCGAGCCCCACGCGGTGGCCGAACAGTTGCAGATCCTCAGCGACCTGCTGCAAGACAACCGCAAACAACAGCGTGCCTTCGAAGAACTGGCGCGGCTGTGGGCCAGCCAACAGGAGCTGGATAAACGCGGCGCGGAACTGGCGGACAAACTGCAGGCCGCGGCGCGCCAGCGCGAAGAGCTGAACCGGATCGGCCTGCAGAGCAAGGCCGAACTCACGGTCGCCGAACAGACCCTGACGGTGACCCAGCAACTGCTGGAACGCCAGCGCCTGGCGCGCAGTGCCAGTGTCGAAGAGCTGCGCGAACAGTTGCAGGACGATCAGCCCTGCCCGGTCTGCGGCAGCCACGAGCATCCCTACCATCAGCCCGAGGCGCTGTTGCAGAGCCTGGGCCGTCACGACGAAAGCGAAGAAGCCAACGCACGCAAGGCGGTGGATGAACTCAAGGAAAAACTCGCCGAACTGCGCAGCCAGGTCGGCGGCCTGATCGCCCAGCAAAAGGAATTCCTCCAGCAACAGGAACAACTGGCCAGCCAGCAGCAGGCCCTGGCGCCAAGCATCGAAGCCCATCCGTTGTCGGCGGCGCTGCTCGACCTGGACGCCGACAAGCGCGATGCCTGGTTGAACCAGCAACTGAGCCAGCTGAACCAGAGCATCCAGCAGGACGAACAGCGCCAAGGCGCCCTGCTGAAACTGCAAAAGGACGCCGGGCGCCTGCAACAGCAACTGCAGGCAGCGATCGAAGCCAGTCACGAGGCCACGCACCAGCTGACCCAGCAGCAACAGCAGCTGGGCGCGGACCGCCAGCGCCTGGAAGAAGAGCTGTCGGCCTTCGCCACCCTATTGCCGGCCGATACCCTCGAAGCCCTGCGCAACGACCCGGCCGCGACGTTCATGCAGATCGACCAGCAGGTCATGCAACGCCTGGAGCAGCTCGACCAGCAGAAGGAAGAAGTGCAAGAGCAGCAACAGCGCCAGCTGGCCCTGGACAAGGAACAGGACCGCCAGCAGACCCGCTTGCAGCAACTGCAAGCCGCCCAGGAACAATTCAATACCCTGGCCGAACAGCAGCAGGCGGCCCACAACAAGCTCGCGCAACTGCTGGGCGAACATGCCAGTGCCGAACAATGGCAGCAGCATCTGGAACAGGCCGTGGAACAGGCGCGCGCCGCCGAGGTGCTGGCCAACCAGCAGTTGCAGGAAGTCCGTCGCCTGCTGGTGCAGCTGGGCGCGGAACTGCAAGGCAAGGAGGAACGCCTGCTGGCCCTTGAAGCCGAGCAGCAGGAGCTGGGCAGCAAGATCGCCGTCTGGCGCCAGCAGCACCCGGAGCTGGACGACGGCGCGCTGGAGCAATTGCTCAGCCTCGACGACCAGCAGGTCGCCGCATTGCGTCAGCAGTTGCAAGAGCGCGAAAAGGCGGTGGAACAGGCCAGGGTCCTGGTCACTGAACGTGAGCAGCGCCTGCACAGCCATCAGGCCCAGCACAACGGCCAGCTCGACGCCGAACAACTGGCCGGCGCCCTGGGCGAGCTGCACAACCAGCTGGCCGCCAGCGAACAGTTGAGCGCCGAACTGCGCGCCCAGCAGACCGAAGACCAGCGCCGGCAAGACGCCAACCAGGCGCTGGGCGAACAGATCGCCCAGGCCTACACCGAATGGCAGCGCTGGGCGCGCCTCAATGCCTTGATCGGTTCGGCCAGCGGCGACACCTTCCGCAAGATCGCCCAGGCCTACAACCTCGATCTGCTGGTGCATCACGCCAACGCGCAGCTGCGCCAGCTGGTGCGGCGCTATCGCCTCAAGCGCGGCGGCAGCATGCTCGGCCTGCTGGTGATGGACACGGAAATGGGCGATGAACTGCGCTCGGTGCATTCGCTGTCCGGCGGCGAGACCTTCCTGGTGTCCCTGGCGCTGGCCCTGGGCCTGGCGTCCATGGCTTCCAGCACGCTGAAGATCGAATCGCTGTTTATCGACGAAGGCTTCGGCAGCCTCGATCCGGAATCCCTGCAACTGGCGATGGACGCCCTCGACGGCTTGCAGGCCCAGGGGCGCAAGGTGGCGGTGATTTCCCACGTGCAGGAAATGCACGAGCGGATTCCGGTGCAGATCCAGGTACGGCGCCAGGGCAACGGCCTGAGTACCCTGGAGGTGAAATGAATACGTTGTATTCGTTCCGTCGCTGCCCCTACGCCATGCGTGCGCGCCTCGCGCTGCGCTACAGCGGGGTGCCGCTGGAGATCGTCGAAGTCAGCCTCAAGGCCAAGCCGGCCGAGATGCTGGCGCTGTCGCCCAAGGGCACGGTGCCGGTGCTCAATGTTGACGGCCGGGTGATCGACGAAAGCCTGGATATCATGCGCTGGGCCCTGGCCCAGCACGATCCGCAGGATTGGTTACTGAAGGACGATGGGCCGGCGCAGCACCGGATCGACGCGCTGATCGCGGAAAACGACCAGGTGTTCAAGCTGCACCTCAATCGCTACAAATACGCCGAGCGTTATCCCGAGCAGCCGATGGAGCATTACCGCGGCCAGGGAGAAGTATTTCTACGGCAGTTGGATGAACTGTTGAGCCTGCGCGACTACCTGCTGGCCGATCACCCGAGCCTGGCGGACATGGCCCTGGCGCCGTTCGTGCGGCAGTTCGCCCATGTCGATCGCGAATGGTTCGCGAAGACGCCTTACCGGCATTTGCAGCGCTGGTTGCAGCGGTTCCTGGAGTCGGAGCTGTTCACCCAGGTGATGGCCAAACCGCCCTTGTAGCCGCTGCCGAAGGCTGCGATCGACCGGAACGGGCGCTGCGATCTCCCGACCGCAGGAGGTCCTTCGGACCTACCGCAGCCTGCGGCAGCGGCTGCAGGGTTGTTCCTCGGATCAGGCCAGCACACTGCACATCTGCAACGCCGAGCAATCGACGCTGAACGGGCCGAAGAACGCGGCCTTGGGTTTGGCTGGCGGGTTGCCGGCCAACAGGCCCAGGGCCTTGGCGGTTTCAATGTTGTGGGCGATGTTGTGATTGCATTCGATGGCCCGGGCCAGCGAGCCTGCCGAGCCCTGCCCTATCCCCAGCAAGGACGCGCCATTGGTCATGAACGCCAGGACGGCAATGACCCAGAACCTGCGTCCTCTCATAGCAGCGCCACTCCCGCATCCGCAGGGTGTTCGGCGGCTTGCGCGCGGTGTTCGAACTGGATGGCCGGGTAAGCGACCTGGATCGGCGGTTGCACTGCCGACGGGGTCTGGGTCGAGAGGCTGACCAGGAGGACCATGGCCAGGTACAGGCCAATGGCGACATAGGCGCCGCGCTTGGCAGAGGTGAGGATCGAGTGGGCCATGGTGGTCTCCGTGGGCATGTTTGCGTGCCCACAGAATCCGTTAAAAGCGCCCGCCGCAGAAACAACCTCGGTGCATAGTCACCATCAGTTGGATTGATCGTGAATCCGCGGCCAATCAATCCCCAAGCAGGGTCAGCATGCGCTCGCGAGAGGTTTCCGGCTCGCCTTCGACGGGCTGGGCAGCCGAGAGAATCGGGGTGGAATAAAGGAACAGAAGAACCACTGCCAGACGCATCGCCATGCTGTCAATCCTTGGAAAGGAGGAGTCAATTAATTAGCGTCAAATTTAAACATATGGCGATATGACATTACCAAGCTAATTTGCCCGGCATGAGGGAAAACGTCGCATACAGGTGATGCAGGAGCGACATCACTGCCGGTCCGCTGGATGAACGAGTCCATTCAGGGAAGCCAGTGACTTCGCTCCTGCATACCTGGGCGTTGCGGGGAATTTCAGTGTTGGATCTTGTGATCCAGGGCGGCGTAGAAGTTGGCGCTCTGTTGCAGGTACTTCTGGGTGTAGGTGTTGGTCGCGGATTTTTTCTCGCTGATTTCCACGTTGGCGCTGGCTGGCAGGGCCACGGTAGCGGAGATGGCGGAAGCGGCGATCACGGAGAAGAGATTGAAGTTCATTCGGGTAACCCTCGTATGCAGTCGGCTGGTTTGCCCGGAAGCCTTGATGCGCCGGGCCGTGAAGCAAAACTACGCCCGAGGGTTGGCGGGTTGAAATCTTTTCCAGCAGTAGCAGATATCAGCGTCATTAATAGAAAGGCTCAGGCCCCGTCAACCGGGGCCTGTGGCTTATTGACGCACCAGGAACTTGATATCGCTGGGTGAATCGAACGGCAGTTTCTGCACGGTCTTGCCGAGGAAACCGGTCTTGGCGTCGCGCTCGATCACCACGATTTCGTTGCTCTTCTGGTTGCCGATCAGCACGTACTTGTTGCTCGGATCGAGGCTGAACTCGCGAGGGTGATCGCCCTCCACCGAACGCCGTTGGATCTCCTTGAGCTGGCCGGTGGCTTCGTCGATGGCGAACACCAGCAACTGATTGGCCGTGCCGCGGTTGCTCACGTACAGGTACTTGCCATCTTTCGAGGCATGCAGCGCGCCCGCCGCCTTCTTATCCTTACCGCCACTGGTCAAGTCGAGGATCTGCTTCTGGGTCAGCTTGCCGTCCTGGTAATCGAACATCACCACCTGGGCACTCATTTCCAGGGTCAGGTAGGCGTGCTTGCCATCGGCGCTGAACAGCAGGTGCCGTGGGCCGCTGCCCGGCGGCAGCTCGACGAATGCCGGCTCGGCCGCGGTCAGGGGGCGCTCGGCGTTGGCCTTGGGGTCGTAGCGGTAGACGAAGATCTTGTCCGCGCCCAGGTCGCTGGCGAACACGAACTGGCCGTCCGGCGACGACACCACCGAATGCACGTGGGCCGCCACCTGGCGCTCGGGGTTGACCCGGCTGCCTGGGTGGCTGCTGAGCTGGACCACCGGCGACAGCTTGCCATCGGTACCAACCGGCAACACCGCGAGGCTGCCGCCTGGATCCGCGACCACCGAGTAGTTGCTGACGAACAGGTAGCGGCCATCGCCGCTCAGGCTCGAATGCGTCGGCTCGTTGCCCAGGCTCTGCACCTGGTTGATCGGGTTCAGCTTGCGGCTCTTGGCTTCGATACCAAAGCTGCTGACCCGGCCGATCGGGTCGGCTTGTCCTGGCCCGTTCTCGTTGACCACGAACAGCTGTTTCTGGTCCTTGGACAGGGTCAGCCAGGACGGGTTGGCGCTCTTGACCACCTGCAGCGGCTTGGCGTCGATCTTGCCGGTGCGACCGTCGAACTTGAGGCGGTAGATGCCTTCGCTCTGGCCCTGGGTGTAGGAACCGACCAGCAGTTCCTGGGTCTCGACCGGCGCGGCCTGCACAGCCATGGCGCCGACACTGCCAGCCATCAGCAGTGGCCAGAAGTTACGCATCCTCATGTTCATCCTCCTCATCGTTACGGGCACTGAAAGCACTCATGCACACCAGGCGGTGCTCACCGCAATCGCCGACGATGGTCCAGCTCTGCAGCGTGTCGTCGAAGGTCGCGGCGTTGACCTGGGCCAGGCTGAAACTCCAGCGCTTGGCCGCGCGGCCGTCCATGCATTCGATCAGCAGCTGTTGGTCGTCAAGGGTGAAGTCGAAGGCATGCAGCCCGTCGATTTCCAGCATGTCGCAGGCTTGGAGGGCAGTCAGCAAAGTGTCTGTAGCGGCAGTCATGGTCGTCAGTCAGCAATGGAAAGCGGCCATGATAGCGGGTCCGGCGCGGCGCGGCTGTAGTGGCATTGCAAAGTTCGCGCGCCCCATTGTTACAAACCCTGTAGCCGCTGCCGCAGGCTGCGCCAGGGCCGAAGGCCCTCCTGCGCCAGGAAGACCGCCGCGACCGTGCCGGTCGATCGCAGCCTCGCGGGCTCGGCAGCGGCTACCGGTCATGGAGACGGGCAATAAAAAACCGCGACCTGGGTCGCGGTTTTGCTTGCAGCCTTGAGGGCTTAGTGGGCGAACAGCGAGTTGCCCTTCTGCCCCGCCAGTTTCTCCGGCTTGATCAGGAACCGTGCCAGCGCCGGCAGCAGCCACAGAGCGCCGAACATGTTCCACAGGAGCATGAAGGTCAGCATCAGGCCCATGTCGGCCTGGAACTTGATGGCCGAGAAGATCCAGGTAGCCACGCCGATGGCCAGGCACAGGCCGGTGAACAGCACCGCCTTGCCGGTGGACTTCAGGGTCTGGTAGTAGGCCTCCTGCAACGGCAGGCCGGCACGCAGGAAGCTTTCCAGGCGGCTGTAGATGTAGATCCCGTAGTCCACGCCGATCCCCACCCCGAGCGCCACCACCGGCAAGGTCGCGACCTTCACGCCAATGCCCATGAACGCCATCAGCGCGTTACCCAGCACCGAAGTCAGCACCAGCGGCAACACGATGCACAGGGTCGCCGCCCACGAGCGGAAGGTGATCATGCACATCACCGCCACGCAGATGTACACCAGCACCAGGATGGTCAGTTCCGAGCGCTTGATCACTTCGTTGGTGGCCGCCTCGATCCCGGCGTTACCCGCCGCCAGCAGGAACTCCAGGCCCTCCTTGTTGTGCTCCTTGGCGAACGCCTGCACCGCATGCACCGCGCGGTCGAGGGTCTCGGCCTTGTGGTCGTTGAGGAAGATCAGCACCGGCGCCAGCGAGCAATTGTTGTTGTACAGGCCGTCGGCCCGGGCGATGGAGTTGTTCAGCACATCCGGGTTGCGCGACAGGGTTTCCCATTTCAGGTTGCCCTCGTTCATGCCCTTGATCATCTGCTTGGACACGGTCACCAGGGAAATCGCCGACTGCACGCCCTCGGTGTTCTGCATCTTCCACATCAGCTCGTCGATCGGCGCCATGGCTTCGTAGCGCGAGCAGCCTTCGGAGGCGGTCTTGACCATCACCACCAGCACGTCGGAACTGGTGGAGTAGTTGTTGATGATGAAGTTGTTGTCCTTGTTGTAGCGCGAGTCCGGACGCAGCTCCGGCGCGCCCTGGTCGAGGTCGCCGATCTTCAGGTTCTGGCTGTACCAGAGGCCGCCACCGAAGGCCAGCAGGGCCAGGAAGATCGACACCGGGGCGACTTTCGGGCTGGCGAAGTTCGACAGCAGGCGCCAGAACGGATGCTCGCGGGTCGCATCCTTCTTGCTGCGCTCGATCGCGCGCTTGCTGATGCCGACATAGGAAATCGCCACCGGCAGCAGGATCAGGTTGGTGAACACGATCACCGCCACGCCGATGGACGCGCCGATGGCCAGTTCGCGAATCACCCCGATGTCGATGATCAACAGGGTGATGAAGCCCACGGCGTCGGCGAGGATCGCGATCATCCCCGGCAGGAACAACTGGCGGAAGGTGCGCCGGGCCGCGGTCAGGGCGTTGTCGGCACCGCTGGATTGCAGGGCGATCCCGTTGATTTTCTGCACGCCGTGGGAAATGCCGATGGCGAAGATCAGGAACGGCACCAGCATCGAATAAGGGTCGAGGCCAAAGCCCACGGCGTGCATCAGGCCCAGCTGCCAGACCACCGCCACCAGGGTGGTGATGAGCACGGCAATGGTGCTGCGGATGCACCAGGTGAACCAGTACAGCAGCACCAGGGTGATCAGGAAGGCGACGCCGAAGAACATCACCACCATGATCAGGCCGTCGATCAGGTCGCCGACCTTCTTGGCGAAACCGACGATGTGAATCTTCACATTGGGGTTCTGCGCCTCGAACTTGTCGCGGATCTTTTCCTCAAGCTCGTGGGAGAACTTCTGGTAGTCCAGGGCCAGCAGCTTGCCCTGGTCCTCCGGGTCCGGGTAGGACTCCAGCAGCGGGATGTCGACGATGCTCGACTTGAAGTCGTTGGCCACCAGGCGCCCGACCTGCCCCGACTTGAGCACGTTGTTGCGCAGCAGGTCGAGGCTGTCGGCCGAGCCGTTGTAGCTCTGCGGGATCACTTCGCCGCCGGCGAAGCCTTCCTCCGTCACTTCGGTCCAGCGCACGCTGGGGCTCCACAGCGATTTCAGGCCCGAGCGGTCGACGCCGGAGATGTAGAACACCTCGTCGTGGATCTGCCGCAGCGTCTCCATGTACTCCTTGGTGAAGATGTCGCCGTCCTTGGCTTCCACCGAGATGCGCACGGTGTTGCCCAGGTTCGCCAGGTCGTTGCGATGCTCCATCATCTTCTCGATGAAGGGATGCTCGAGCGGGATCATTTTTTCGAAGCTGGTGGACGGCTTGATCAGCGTGGCCTGCCAGAACAGGAAAACGCTGACCAGCAGGCAGATGACGATCACTGCCGGGCGATTGTTGAAAATCAGACGCTCGAGAAACGTCGCCTTGTCGGTTTGATGACTGCTCATGGAAGTGTTCCCGCCTTCTTATTATTGGCCCGGCTTGCTTGCCCTGATTATTTTCCGAGATCGGCGCCATTCGCCGAGGTCGAGCGCACACCGCCCTGCCCCGCCAGAATCAGGTTGCCATTGCCGGCCGCCGTCACCGCTGCCAGGGAGATCCGGTCCGGACGGTTGTAGACGCTGAAGGTCACGCCGTTGTCGGTGCTGCGCACCACGCTGCCGCCGTTGCCGACGATCACCAGGGAGCCGTCGTCCAGCAGCGTGGCGCCGGACAGGCCGAACTCCAGGCTGCCGCGGGCCGCCTTGAGCTCGACCTGCTCCCAGGTGCTGCCAAAATCGGTGGAGCGATAGAGGTTGCCGCGCAGGCCGTAAGCCAGCAGCGTGGCGGGCTGGGCGGTGCCGATCACGCCGAAGAACGAACCTTCATAAGGGCCTTCGAGGCGTTCCCAGGTCTGCCCCCAGTCGGCGGAGCGGAACATGCTGCCCTGTTCGCCAACGATGAACAGGCCGGAATCCTTCACTGCGGCAATGGCGTTGAGGTGGTACTGGTCTTCGTTGTCCAGGCGGTCGCTGGCGTCTTCCCAAGTTTTACCGCCGTCGATGGTGGCCAGCAGCGCGCCGTAGGCACCTACGGCAAAACCGTTGCGGGTGTCCTGGAACCACAGATCCAGCAGCGGCGCTTCGCGCTTGAGGTCTTCGAATTGCTTGGTCCAGGTCAGGCCGCCGTCTTCGCTGGCGAGCACCTGGGCATCGTGGCCGACGGCCCAACCGTGCTTGGCGTCGACAAAGTACACCGCGGTCAGCAGCTGGCGGGTCGGTACCTTGGCCTGGGTCCAGGTCTGGCCCTGGTCGTCGGAATAGAGAATGTGCCCGCGATCGCCAACGGCGACCAGGCGCGAACCGGCATGCACGACATCGAGCATCAGGCCCTTGCTGGCCTTGGCCGATTCGGTGGAGTAGACAGTGTCCGCCGCGGACGCAGCGGCCTGGACGGGAGCCGGCAACAGGGCGACCCCCAACAGCGAGAGCGCTGTAGCCAGCAACGCAAATCTGCGCAAGGCCGGCGGGCGACAGGAACTCACACCCATGACAGGCTCACTCATAGACCTTTCCCCCATTTATTATTGTTAGGTCGTTCAACCTTTACAGGGCGCCGTTCGGGGCATGGGATCCAGGACACCGTCCTGAAACCTGCAATCTAGAGCCCCTTCGGAAGCTGACCTATCCTATCGGGCTTTAGAAACGTCTGACAATCGACGCCACGTTATCTTTTGTTAACCACCGTACCCGGCCTGGAACCTGACTGCTCAGTCGATACTGAGGCAACGTACGAAGCGTAGCTGAGGCTGGAACACCAACGCCGCGGACTGCGCCCCTCGATCCCCAAGCATCTGCAGCCGATAGCCGCGCAAAGACTGATTCAGGCCAGGGGCCGCGCCTCCCGGCTTTGGCTATGATTGAGCTGCGTGGTCTGCAAGCCGGACTTCAGGAGTGAGCCATGATTGCCATACGCGAGGCGTGGAAAGCCGGATTGCTGGGACGCGCGCACTGGGCCCGCAACCTGGTGTCCGGGGTGATTGTCGGCGTGGTGGCGCTGCCGTTGGCCATGGCCTTCGCCATCGCCTCCGGGGTCAAGCCTGAACAGGGGATCTACACCGCCATCGTCGGCGGCCTGCTGGTGTCGCTGTTCGGCGGCAGCCGCTTGCAGATCGCCGGGCCCACCGGGGCCTTTATCGTGATTCTGGCCGGAGTCACCGCCAAGTACGGGGTCGACGGCCTGCAACTGGCGACCATGATGGCCGGGATCATCCTGTTCCTGCTGGGCATCAGTCGCCTGGGGGCCCTGATCAAGTTCATCCCGGACCCGGTGATACTCGGCTTTACCGCCGGGATCGGGGTGATCATCTGGGTCAGCCAGTGGAAGGACTTCTTCGGCCTGCCCGCCGTCGGCGGCGAGCACTTTCACCAGAAGCTCTGGCACCTGTTGCAGGCCCTGCCCGACCTGCACCTGGCCACCACCCTGCTGGCCCTGCTCAGCCTGGCGCTGTTGTGGGGCGTGCCCAGGGTCGCGCAGCTCAAACGCCTGCCGGCGCCCCTGGTCGCCATGACCCTGGCCACGGCCCTGCAGTCACTGTTCCAGTTCGACGGAGTGGCCACCATCGGCAGTGCCTTTGGCGGCATTCCCCAGGGCTTGCCGGCGCTGCAACTGCCTGAGATCAGCCTGCCCCGGGTGCTGGACCTGATCGGCCCGGCCTTCGCCATCGCCATGCTCGGCGCCATCGAGTCGCTGTTGTCGGCGGTGGTGGCCGACGGCATGGCCGGTACCCGCCACGACTCCAACCAGGAACTGATCGGCCAGGGCATCGCCAACCTGGCCACGCCGCTGTTCGGCGGATTCGCCGCCACCGGCGCCATTGCCCGCACCGCGACCAATATCCGCAACGGCGGCAGCAGCCCGCTGGCGGGCATCGTCCATGCCTTGGTCCTGGTGCTGATCATCCTGTTTCTCGCGCCGCTGGCGGCCAATATTCCGCTGTGCGCCCTGGCCGCGATCCTGTTCGTGGTGGCCTACAACATGAGCGAGCTGCACCACTTCAAGCGCATGGTGCAGCGGGCGCCCCGGGCGGACGTGGCGATTCTGCTGGCCACCTTTACCCTCACGGTGTTCAGCGACCTGGTGATCGCGGTGAATATCGGGGTGATTCTGGCGATGCTGCATTTCCTGCGGCGCATGGCCTCCTCGGTGGAGGTGCAACAGGTGGTGGAGCAGGACCTGCAGCACGAGCTGCACGGCAACGGCCAGTTGCATCTGCCACCGGGCGTGCTGATCTACACCATCGAGGGGCCGCTGTTCTTTGGTGCCGCGGAGACTTTCGAACGAGCGCTGGCGCAGACTCACAGCGACCCGCGGGTGCTGATCATTCGCCTGAGACACGTGCCTTTCATGGACATCACGGGCTTGCAGATGCTGGAGGAAGTGATTGGCCAGCTGCATAAACGCGGGATTGTGGTGAAGCTGTGCGAAGCCAACCTCAAGGTCCACACCAAGCTTGAGCGGGTCGGCATTCTGCACGCCATCGGCGCGCAGAACTATCACCCTGACCTGAGCAGCGCCCTGACCACCACCCTGTAGCCGCTGCCGCAGGCTGCGAACGGCCCGCGGGGACGCAAGAGGCTGGACGGGAGATCGTCAGGCAAGCCCCTGCGGGGCTTTTCGCAGCCTCGCAGGCTCGGCAGCGACTACAGCTGTCGAGCCTACATAGGCCCAAGCCCGGCGTCAGGCGAGGCTTTTGCTCACCACTTCGAACACGTCGCTGGACAGCTCGCCGGAAGCACGGATGCGCTCCAGCTCGCCTTTCATCAGCGCCTGGCGGGCGCTGTCGTATTTGCGCCAGCGGGTCAGCGGCGCCAGTTGCCGCGAGGCGATCTGCGGGTTGAAACCGTTGAGCTGGATCACCAGGTCGGCCAGGAAGCGGTAGCCGGAGCCGTCCGCGGCGTGGAAGTTGATCAGGTTCTGGCCGGCGAAGGCGCCGATCAGGGCGCGCACCTTGTTCGGGTTCTTGATGTTGAACGCCGGGTGCTGCATCAAGGCCTTGACCCGCTCCAGCCCGCCCGGCAGCGTGCTGCCGGCCTGGACGCTGAACCACTGGTCCATGACCAGGGCGTTGTCCTTGAAGTGCTCGGCGAACACTGCCAGGGCCTTGGCCTTCTCAGCCTCGAACGGCGAGTTGACCAGCACCGCCAGCGCGGTCAGGCGCTCGGTCATGTTGTCGGCGGCGTCGAACTGTTCGATGGCGGCCGCCAGCACTTGCGGCTTCTCGGTGAGCATCAGGTACGACAGCGCGATGTTTTGCAGGGCGCGGCGAGCGAAGTGCGCGGACTCGGCGACATAGTCGGTGCTCCGGGAGACCTCACGATTGGCCTGGTAACGCTTCCACAGCGCGTCGAACAGGCTATCGGCCAATTGCTGGCGAGCGAACTCGCGCGCCGCGTGAATGGCCTCGACATCCGCCACTTCGCTGATCTCGGTCAGATAGGCCTCGCCCGGCAGCGAAAGCATTTCCGCGACCATGGCCTGGTCCAGGCTGTCATCGGCCAGCAGCGTAGCCAGCGCGGTGACCAGGCGCTGGTCCAGCACCAGCGCCTGGCCCTGCTGATGCTGGGCAATCAGGTCTTGCAGCACCTGCACCGCCAGTTGCTGGCCGGCGTCCCAGCGGTTGAAACCGTCGCTGTCGTGCTGCATGAGGAACATCAACTGGTCGCGGTTGTACGGGAAGCTCAGCTTCACCGGCGCCGAGAAACCGCGCAGCAAGGACGGCAGCGGCTGTTCGGCGATATCGACGAAGGTGAAGGTCTGCTCGGCTTCGGTCACCGAAATCACCCGCGAAGTGCCTTGCGCGGCGGCTTCGCCGGCCAGGCGCAGGGCAATGGCCGCGCCCTTGGCGTCCAGCAGGCCCAGCTCGACCGGAATCACGAACGGCAGTTTTTCCACCTTGTCCGGGGTTTGCGGGCAGCTCTGGCGGAAGGTCAAGCTGTAGGTCCTGGCCGCCGCGTCATAGGCCTCGCTGACCGCCAGGCGTGGGGTGCCGGCCTGGCTGTACCAGCGCTTGAACTGGCCCAGGTCGATGCCGTTGGCGTCCTCCATGGCCTTGACGAAATCGTCGCAGGTCACGGCCTGGCCGTCGTGGCGTTCGAAGTACAGGTCGCTGCCCTTGCGGAAGCCTTCGGCGCCCACCAGGGTGCGGATCATGCCGACCACTTCCGAGCCCTTCTCGTACACGGTCAGGGTGTAGAAGTTGGAGATCTCGATAAAGCTTTCCGGGCGCACGGCGTGGGCCATGGGGCCGGCGTCTTCGGCGAACTGGTGGGTGCGCAGGTAGGCCACGTCCTGGATGCGCTTGACCGTGCGCGAGTTCATGTCCGAGGAGAAGCCGGCATCGCGAAATACCGTGAAGCCTTCCTTGAGCGACAGCTGGAACCAGTCGCGGCAGGTCACGCGGTTGCCCGACCAGTTGTGGAAGTACTCGTGGGCGACGATCGCCTCGACCCGCTGGTGCGCGGCGTCGGTGGCGGTTTCGGCGCGGGCCAGCACGGCGCTGGAGTTGAAGATGTTGAGGCCCTTGTTCTCCATGGCGCCCATGTTGAAGTCGTTGACCGCGACGATCATGAAGATGTCCAGGTCGTACTCACGGCCGTAGGTCTGTTCGTCCCAGCGCATGGACTTCTTCAGGCTGGTCATGGCGTGCTGGCACTTGTCGATGTTTTCCGGCTCGACGTAGATGCGCAGCGCGACTTCGCGCTGGTTCATGGTGGTGAAGCTGTCCTCGACGCACCACAAATCGCCCGCCACCAGGGCGAACAGGTAGGCCGGCTTCATGAACGGGTCTTCCCAGGTCGCCCAGTGCCGGCCGTCTTCGCCCGGCCCGCTGGCGATCGGGTTGCCGTTGGACAACAGCACCGGATAGCTGTGCTGCTCGGCCACCACGGTGGTGGTGAACTTGCTCATCACATCCGGGCGGTCGAGGTAGTAGGTGATCTTGCGAAAGCCCTCGGCCTCGCACTGGGTGCAGAACATGCCGCCGGACTTGTACAGGCCTTCCAGGGCGGTGTTGCTTTCCGGGTGGATCTTGACGCTGGTGTCGACGGTGAAGGATTCGCTGGTCGGCTGCAGGGTCAGGTGGCTGGCGCTCAGCTGGTAATCCGCGGCCGTCAGCTCGCGGTCGCCCAGGGACACCGACAGCAGCTCCAACTGCTGGCCGTCGAGCACCAGCGGCGGCAGGCCGGCGCCATGCGCCGGGTTGCGGCGCATCACCAGTTGCGCATGGACCAGGCTGTGGTCCTCGAACAACTCGAAGGTCAGGTGCGTTTCGTCGATCAGGTACTCGGGCGCCTGATAGTCCTTCAGGTAAATCATCTTCGGTTGTTCGGTGCGCATGCGGCGAATCCTTCTACTGATGCACGGCGAGCTGGTAGGCCGTGTATTTACGAATATTGATCACGCCGGTATCGAAGATCAGGTATTGGCCCTTGATCCCCAGCAGCGTGCCTTCGGCAATCGGGTTCTTGTCCAGGTTGAAGCTGACGATCTTGGCCGGGTACTGCTTGACCGGGTAGCGGATCTCGATCGGCTCGACATCGCTGACCGGTTGGATCGCCTGCAGGCCGAAGCGTTCCTGCAAGGCGCGCAGGCCCTCGGCGCAGGAAGCGAACAGCTGGTCGCGCACTTGCACCAGGTCCACCGCTTCGGCGTCGCCCTTGAGCAACGCGCGCCAGTTGGTCTTGTCGGCCACCTGGGTGCGGAACAGGTCCTCGACGAAACCGGACTGCTGGCGGGTCGCCACGCGCATGATCGGCAGCGCCTGGCTGGCGCCCTGGTCGAGCCAGCGGGTCGGCAACTGGGTGGCGCGGGTGATGCCGACCTTGATCCCCGACGAGTTGGCCAGGTACACCACGTGGTCGGTCATGCAGAACCGCTCGCCCCAGGACGGCTCGCGGCAGGTGCCGGCGTCGTAGTGGCAGCGTTCCGGGCTCATGATGCAGATATCGCACTGGGCCAACTTGGTCATGCACGGGTAGCAGTAACCCTGGCTGAAGCTGGTCTTGGTCTTGCGCCCGCAATGGGTGCAGTGGATCGCCCCCAGGTATTCCAGGCGCACGGTGCTGCCGATCAATGGATTGACCGGCACCTCGGTGTCGCCAAGGCGAAAGGCATACTGCACGTCCGCCCCGTCCAGGCGCGCCGACATTTTACTGATGGAACCACGGCCGATCTCGATCAATGGATGGCATCCGACTTGAACAGGATGTTCGGCACTTCGATCGACTTCGACGCACATTCCTGCGGGCCCATGTAACCGGTGCGCTGCTCTTCGGGCAGGTTCTGCATTTCCCAGGCGATCATCGCCTGCAGGGACAGCTCGCGCTGCTCGGCGGTGAGCTTGCGGCCATCGGACCACTTGCCGATCTCTACCGCCAGTTTCAGGCTCTGGTAGATGTCCGGGGTGATGTTTTCAATCATTTCAACAAACGACGACATAAGCGGTCTCCAGCATTAGAGGGCCAGTTTACGGCGACTGTACAAGCCGCCCAACAAACCTGTGAGGCATCCGACGAGCAACCCACCGACGTGGGCGGCGTTGGCGATTTCACCGAAGCCGATCACCGAGATCAGCCCCGACATACAGATCAGCAACCACACCAGCATCATCGCCAGTACTCCGCGAGGCAGGCGATAGGCCGGGTTGGGCGACAGCAACTGATAGATCCAGCAATGCCCGAGCAGGCCGTACAGCACGCCGGACAAGCCGCCGAACAGGCTCGGCCCGCTGAACAGGTATTGCGCGTAGTTCGACACCAGGCTGAACAGCAGCGTCAGGCCCAGCAGGTTGATGCTGCCCTGGCGCTGTTCGATGCGCCGCCCCAGCTCCCAGTACCACATGCCGTTCATGGCGATGTGCAGGAAGCCGAAGTGGATCAGCATCGGCGTGACCAGGCGCCACCACTGCCCCGCCGCCAGGCTGTCGGCCAGGGGCGTGAACTGGATGTAGTCGCCGACCACGCGAAATTCCAGAAAGGTCAGCCAACGCAGGGTGCCGAGATTTTCGCCAAGCAGGGTCAGGGCTCCGACGATCAGGCTCAGCAGCAGGATCAGCGCGGTGGCCGGGCTACGGCGCAATTGCTCGACGAACCCCGGCCGGCGCATGGCGGCGCCGGCCTCGGGGATGTCCAGTTGCTGCTCGGGGTCGCCCGCCGGAAAACGCTCGTACAACGAACGCACATCCTCGCTGATGGCGTCCGGCACCCAGAGCACCTGCTCCCCCGCTTCCTCGCTGACCCGGTGCGGCACCTGCATGCGCTGCAGCAGTTTGACGAAGCCACTCAGGTCCACATTCAACGGCAGACGCAATACTGCAACCGCACTCATTGCTGCTCCTCCGGCCGCTCGACATAGACCCAGACGAATTTATCCGGGTCCAGGCGGGTTTCCTGGTCCAGGCGATAAGCCACCAGCTTGCCGTAGAGCACCGCGCTGTAATCCAGGCAGGCCAGGTTCGAGCGAATCGGCGCCGGTTTGCCGCTGCGCCAGTAATGGCCGACGAACAGCAGCGGCTCATCGACGCCGTAGCGCAGCAGGTTGTTTTTCTCCGCCGAGGACAGCGGCGTGCGGGCCACCGGCTCGGGCAGCGCGTCGGGTTGGAACACGATGTCGCCGTAGGTCTGCGGGTCGTCCTCCCAGAACTTGGTACGGAAGAACGAACGGGTCAGGCCATCGCCGCTGGTCATGGTCAAGCCATGGGGAAGGCGCATGTCGGTGCCGCGCAGCAGGCGGTCGAACACGTTATTGGCGAAGCTGCCGGGGATCGCCGAGGCCTGGAGGAAGTGCTCGTCGATGCAGCCATCGGGGTATTGCGCCCGCAGCGGCTCGATCAGGCCGGCGTCCCAACAGGCATGCACCACGCGAAAACGCCCGGCGTCGACGAACAGCGGCATTTTGTAGAACCAGTCGAGGAAATCGTGCCAGTCCTTGGGGTACTGCTCGAATTGCGCCAGGGTCTCGTTGATCAGGCGGGCATGGCGCGGCGTGTGTTCGCGCACGAACTGCCTGCTGCTACCGGGAGGTGCCGGGGTGACCCAACCCAGGGCGTTGAACTCATGGTTGCCCATGACGCACAGCGCCTGGCCGGCCTCGACCATGTCGTGGACGATGTGCAAGGCTTCGCGGATCCGTGGGCCACGGTCGATGATGTCGCCGAGGAACACCGCCATGCGCGATGGATGCCGCCAGACTCCGCCCTGCTTGCGATAACCGAGCTTGTCCAGCAGGTGCTCAAGGGTCATGGCGCAACCGTGCACGTCACCGATCAGGTCGTAGCTACGCGCGGGATCGAGCATCAGTCGCCTCCACCACCCAGTCGACTGCCCCAGCCGAGCTTGGTCCGGCAGACCTCGTAATAGTTGTGGTCCAGCGGATGGATCAGGCGCAGCTTCTGCGCCTTCTTGCTGACGGTGATGGTGTCACCGGGGGCACAGGTGAAATGGTTCTGCCCGTCGCAGGAAACCTGCGGGTAGATCTGCATATCCTTGGACACGACGATTTTCAGCTCGCTGTTGCCATCGACCACGATCGGCCTTCCCGACAAGGTATGGGGGTACATCGGCACAATCACAATGGCGTCGAGCTTGGGATGCATGATCGGCCCGCCGGCGGACAAGGCGTAGGCGGTGGAGCCGGTCGGCGTGGCGACGATCAGGCCGTCGGCCTTCTGGCTGCAGACGAACTGACCGTCGATGTAGATCTCGAACTCGATCATCCGCGTCGACTTGCCCGGGTGCAGCACCACATCGTTGAGCGCATCGCCCTGGCCGATGGCTTCGGCGTGACGCCGTACTTCGGCCTGCAGCAGGAAGCGGTTTTCCACCAGGTAGTGGCCGTCGAGGACCTCGGCGACCTTGACCTCCAGTTCGTCCGGACGAATGTCGGTGAGGAAGCCCAGGCTGCCGCGGTTGATCCCCAGCACCGGGATGTTGTGGCGCGCCAGGGCACGGGCCGCGCCCAGCAGGCTGCCGTCGCCACCGACCACGATCACCATGTCGCAGACTTCGCCCAGCAGCTTGCGCGAGGAGGTCTGCAGGCCGTGGCCGGGCAGGACTTCGGCGATGGTGTCTTCGAGGATCACATGCAGGTGGCGGGCGAGCAGAAACTTTTTCAGTCGGCGAACTGTGTCCAGCACCTGCGAACTGCCCAGGCGACCGATAATGCCGATATTGCGAAATTGCTCCATGGGGCTCCTGCAGGGGTTCTGGGACGGGCAAAGCAGAGATTATGGGCGAAAGCCGGCCATAGACAAAATCCTTTCAGCCTCGACGTTAGGCGCTATGCTCGCAGAATGATCCTGTTTCCCGGCTTGCTCGACCTCCCCCGCCAGTTGCGCCACCCTGAAGTGCGCGACCTGGCCTGGGTCATCCTCGCGCCGCCGATGCTCGACGAGACCCCCTGGCCGCAGCGCCATCCACTGGCCGGCAGCGACTGGGTGCAGGCGCCGCAGCTGCTGGCGCACTGGCTGCGCCAGCTGGACCAGGACGGCCGTGCCCTGCGCCGCTGGCTGGCTCTCGGGCCGACCAAGCGCCTGGGGCTCTACTACGAACGCCTGTGGCAATTTGCCGTACAGCACGCGCCCGGTGTCGAGCTGCTGGCGGCCAACCTGCCGATCCGCCGCGCCGGCCACACCCTGGGCGAACTGGACATGCTGCTGCGCGATCGCGACGGCATTCACCACCTGGAACTGGCGATCAAGCTCTACCTCGGCCCGCAATCCGGCAACGGCGCGGACACCGCGTTATGGCTGGGCCCCGGCTGCCACGACCGCCTGGACCGCAAGCTGGCGCACCTGAACGAGCATCAGCTGCCGATCTCCGCCCGGGCCGACAGCCTGGAGGTGCTGGCGGCCATGGATATCCAGGACTTCAGCGCCCACCTGTGGCTCGGCGGCTACCTGCTCTACCCCTGGCCCGGCACCACGCAACCGCCCCGCGGCGCCCACCCGCAGCACCTGCGCGGACGCTGGCTGCATCAGCGCGACTGGCCGGCCTTTATCGATCAAAGCCCGCCCGGGCGCTGGCAACCCTTGCCGCGCCAGGCCTGGCTGGCGCCAGCGTCCTACCCGGCGGAACAAACCTGGAGCGCCCCCCGGCTGCAAGCCTGGCTGCAGGAGCTCGACCCGCACGCTCCGGCGCAATTGCTGGTGCGCCTGACGGAAAACCGCGCCGGCGATTGGGAAGAAGCCGAACGCCTGTTCCTGGTGGCGGACCTCTGGCCGAACGTCCCCGGAACCAGTTGAGCCTCCGCCTGCCCCCTGTAGGAGCCAGCTTGCTCGCGATAGCGTCATACTTGACACACCACGGTGCCTGCATCGCCAGCAAGCTGGCTCCTACAGGGGGCGCGGTGGACCCTCACATCACCGACAAGCGCACGGCCAGCGCCGCCAGGGTCACCAGCAGCACCGGCAGGGTCAGTACGATGCCGACCTTGAAGTAGCGGCCCCAGCCGATATGAATGTTCTTGCGCTCCAGCACGTGCAGCCAGAGCAAGGTGGCCAGGCTGCCGATCGGGGTGATCTTCGGCCCCAGGTCGCTGCCGATCACGTTGGCGTAGATCATCGCGTCCTTGACCAGGCCGCTGGCCTGGCTGGCGTCGATGGACAGCGCGCCGATCAGCACCGTGGGCAGGTTGTTCATGATCGATGACAAGACTGCGGTCAGCAGCCCGGTGCCCATGGCCGCGCCCCAGATGCCGTAGTCGGCGAAGCGGTCGAGCCAGCCGGCCAGGTGGGTGGTCAGCCCGGCATTACGCAGGCCGTACACCACCAGGTACATGCCGAGGGAGAAAATCACGATCTGCCACGGCGCTTCCTTGAGCACCTTGCGGGTGGAGATCTTGTGGCCCCTGGCCGCGATGCCCAGCAACAGGGCCGCGCACACCGCCGAAATCGCGCTGATGGGAATGCCCAGCGGCTCCAGGGCAAAACACCCCAGCAGCAGGATGACCAGCACCCACCAGCCGGCGACGAAGGTGGCCTTGTCGTGGATCGCGCTGGCTGGCTGTGCCAGCTCTTCGGGGTCATAGGCCTGCGGAATGTCGCGACGGAAAAACCATAGCAACACCGCCAGGGTCGCCGCCACGCTGACCAGGTTCACCGGCAGCATCACCGCGGCGTACTGGTTGAAACCAATGTTGAAGAAGTCCGCGGAAACGATGTTCACCAGGTTCGACACCACCAGCGGCAGGCTCGCGGTATCGGCGATAAACCCGGCGCCCATGACGAACGCCAGGGTCGCCGCCCGGGAGAAGCGCAACGCCAGCAGCATGGAAATCACGATCGGCGTGAGAATCAGCGCCGCCCCGTCGTTGGCGAACAGCGCCGACACCAGCGCCCCCAGCAGCACCATAAAGGCAAACAGCTTGCGTCCGCTGCCCTGCCCCCAGCGCGCCACATGCAAGGCGGCCCAGGCGAAAAACCCGGCCTCGTCGAGCAGCAGGCTGATGATGATCAAGGCGACGAAGGTGCCGGTGGCGTTCCAGATGATCTGCCAGACCACCGGGATATCCGTCAGTTGCACCACCCCGAACAGCAGTGCCAGCACCGCACCGAACACCGCGCTCCAGCCCACGCCGAGGCCCTTGGGCTGCCAGATCACCAGGGTAATGGTCAGCAGGAAAATCAATGAAGCAGTCAGCATGCCAGGCAGCCTTGAGCAGAAAGTGAGGTAAAGGGGGAATTCAGCAGCAGCGCACGGGGCGATCGATCATGGTCTGCAGGCGTTGCAGGTCCTCCTGCAGCCAAGGACTGTTGGCCTGCAGCGTGTCCTGCAGCAGGGTGGTCACCCAGGGGGCCAACTGCGGATGCAGCCGGTAATAGATCCATTGCCCCTGGCGGCGATCGGCCAGCAGGCCGCAGCTGCGCAACAGCGCCAGGTGCCGGGAGATCTTCGGCTGGCTCTGGCCCAGGGCGGCGGTCAGCTCGCAGACACACAATTCGCCTTCGCGGGTCACGAGCAAGGCGATGCGGCTGCGGGTTTCGTCGGCAAGCGCCTTGAACAGCTCGGCGGGGTTGAGAGAGTCGGACACCAGGGCCACTCCAGGCATTTGGAGCGGCGAATATATGAATATTCAGATATGTGGTAAAGCGCTTTTACCGTGGCGAGTGGAATATCCATCACCCGCGGGAGCCGGCTGGCCGACTCCCGCGTTGCCAGGATCAGGGCTTTTTATGCTGCTCGACCCACTGGGCATAGGCGTTGATGAAGTTCTGCAGGAACGGCTTGACCGACTCGGACAGCTTGCCCGCCTCGTCGAAGGCCGAACCGGCGCCACCCAGGTAGGCTTCCGGCTGCTGCATGCATGGCACATTGAGGAACACCAGGGACTGGCGCAGGTGATGGTTGGCGCCAAAACCGCCGATGGCGCCCGGGGAGGCGCTGATCACTGCCCCCGGCTTGCCGCTCCAGGCGCTCTTGCCGTAGGGGCGCGACCCCACGTCGATGGCGTTTTTCATCGGTGCGGGAACCGAGCGGTTGTATTCCGGAGTGACGAACAGCACGGCGTCGACTGCTCTCACCTGTTCACGAAAAGTCCTGTAGGCTGCCGGTGGATCCACATCGATGTCTTCGTTGTAGAGCGGCAGATCGCCGATCTCGACAATATTCAGCCGCAGGTTGGCCGGCGCCAGTTCCGCGAGGGCCAGCGCCACTTTCCGGTTGATCGAGGCCTTTCTCAGGCTGCCCACCAGCACTGCAATCGTGTAAACGTTGCTCATAGCGAATTCCCGACTTCTGGTTGAGGAGGCTGGTAGTTATAGATGATCCACCCTGCCCACAGCCACCCGTCGAAGGAAGTTCCGTGGGCTTTTCCAGGCTTCACGCCAGCTGCAATCAGGGCCGCGGACTATTTTTTTTCCGCCGCTAAACTTAGTTCGCCCAGGCACGGTCTACAGGACCGCAAATTGAGTGTTTTATCTCCAGAGGCTCTAAAGATGGCAGCAGTACTCGTCGGACAATTTCATGCAAGGGACGCGGAAGGCCGTGTCTATTCGGTGCATGAGTTCCAGGAATCCACCCCCTCGCCAGAGGGTATCGCCGGCTCGGAGCCCGTCACCACCTATCGCCTGGCCATTGGCGATCGCGTCAACAAAATGGACGACAACCAGTTCCTCCTCGTGCAATCGGGCATCACCCTCATTCGCGAACCCGAGACCATCCTTCCTTCATAACGTACCGTTATGAGCAGAAGTCATAGGCGCGGACATGGGTTAGGATTCAGTGTGAATCCCCCACCGGCTGGACATGGACTTCAAGCATGCGTTTACGTCATATCGAAGTGATTCAGGCGCTCCTGCAAACCGGACACCTGGGCACGGCCGCCGAGCTGCTGCAATTGCCGGTGGCCGAGGTGGAAACGATCCTGCGCGACGCCGAAAGCCAATCGGGCTTCATGCTCTTCGCCAGTGTTCGCGGACGCCTGCAAGCCACCCGCGAGGCCCGCGAGCTACAGCCGGCGATCGCCACCCTGTATGACGCCTTCGAACCCGTGCAACGCCTGGCCGACAGCCTGAAGCAATACCAGGCGCCGCCCTTGCGCATCATCGGCACCCCGCCCCTGGCCCAGCAACTGTTGCCGCAGAGCATCGCCGCCCTGCGCCGGCGTTTTCCCGACACCCCGTGCCACCTCGCCAGCCAGGGCACCCGCGACATGGTCAAGAGCCTGCTGCTGCGCGAAGGCGACCTGGGCCTGAGCCTGCACCACCCCGACCACCCCGATATCCAGTGCGTGGCCCTGGCCCAGGGCAAGCTGCAATTGCTGGCGCCCCACGGCTGGCTGCAACCGAAGCAGAAGTACATTTCCCTGCAGGACCTGGCGGGCCAGGCGATGGTTGGCCTCGAAGGCCAGGACCCGCTGAGCGTGACCCTCGACAGCAAGCTGCAGAACCTGCGCCCGAGCCCGACCATCCACACCCGGGTACAGACCCACCAGATGATGCGCAGCATGGTCGAGGCCGGCGAAGGCCTGGCGATTGTCGACCCCTTCACCGCCCTGGGCGCGCGCGAAGGCGGGCTGGACGTCTGCCCGCTGTCGCCGCCGATCCCGGTCACCCTCTATGCGCTGACCCGCGGCGGCAGTCCATCCTCACCCACCCTGGAAGCGCTGCTGGAAACCCTCACGGAAAAGGCTGAAGGGATGCTGGCCGGCTAGGCCCCGGCTTGCCGTGCCAGCTCGTCGTTGAACAGCCGATACCAGAAAATCGCCACCTCGGCCGTGGTCGGGTCGATCCCGCGGTAACGCAAATGATCGATGCCGCCCACCACATAACCGCAGCGCTCGTACAAGCGGCAGGCCCCCAGGTTGTTGTTCTGGGTCTCGAGCATGATGCCCGGCAGTTTTTTCTTGCGGCTCCAGAACTGCGCCACATCCAGCAGGGCCTTGGCCACCCCGTGGCGCCGCGCCGGCGCGTGCACCGCCAGCTCGTCGATATGGGCGTAGCCGTTCCAGTTGGTGCTGACCACCACATGGCCGACCGGCTCGTCGTCCAGGTAGGCCATGAACACCGCGCTGTCCGCGGCATCGCGATAGCTGCTGAACTCTTCGGGGTCGATGCCGTAGCACTTGCGGTACGGGGTGATGGGGTGCAACGGCCACTTGGCCACCACCTGCCCGCTCTGTGCCTGGGCATAGGCGCTGACTTCGAAGCTGAAATCGCTACCCCAGACATACGCGGCGAAACCGTCGTCGGCAACGCGCACCGACAGGCCGGGGTACTTGGGATTGATCATTGGCTGCATAGCGGGAAACGTCCTCAAACCTTGATGCAATCGACGGTGTACTGCCGCCCATTGCCTTCGTCTTCATGCTGCAATCCATGCACATCCGCGACAAAGCCGGGAAAGCTGCTATCGAACGTACGGGCGAAAGCCAGGTAATCGATGATCGAGCGGGTCGACTCGGTGAAGCGCTCGCCCGGCATGATCAGGGGAATACCCGGCGGGTATGGCACCAGCATCACCGCCGCCACCCGCCCGGCGAGGGCATCGATGGACACGGCCTCGACCTCGCCCCGCACCAACTGATCGTAGGCGTCGGCGGGCTTCATCGCCACCTCCGGCAACACGGTGTACATGCGCTTGAGGTGCTTGGCCGTGGCATTGCTGCGGTAGCAGGCATGCAACTGATCGCACAGGTCGCGCAGGCCCATGCCCTGGTAGCGCGCCATGTCCTGCTGGGCGATGCTCGGCAGGCAGGCGGCGAGGCTGACGTTGGCGTCGTAGTTGCGCTTGAACTCCAGCAACTCGGTCAGCAGGGTGCTCCACTTGCCTTTGGTGATGCCCATGGAAAACAGCACCAGGAACGAATACAGGCCGGTCTTTTCCACCACCAGGCCGCGTTCCCAGAGGAACTTGCTGACCACCGCCGCCGGGATCCCGCGCTCGCTCAGGGCACCGCCAGCAGTGAGCCCGGGCATCACCAGGGTGACCTTGATCGGGTCCAGCAACACATAGTCGTCGGTCACCCCGGCGAACCCGTGCCACTCGCCTTCCGGCTCCAGCAGCCAGTCCGCGGTGCTGACCCGGTCGATGCCTTCCACCCGCTCCGGCTGCCAGATGGAAAACCACCAGTCGTCCGCGGCGATGTGCTGGCGCAGGTTGGCCAGGGCCCGGCGGAAGCTCAGGGCCTCGTCGAACATTTCCTGCAACAGCGAGCGCCCCGCCGGCCCCTCCATCATCGCCGAGGCCACGTCCAGCGAGGCGATGATGCTGTATTGCGGCGAGGTGGAGATGTGCATCATGAAGGCTTCGTTGAAGCGGTCGCGGTCCAGCTGCCGGGCGCCGCCGTCCTGCACATGGATCATCGAGGCCTGGCTGAAGGCCGCCAGCAGCTTGTGGGTGGAATGGGTGGTGAACACCAGCGGGCTGTCGGCGCTGCGCGAGGTGCCCATGCCGTAACGCCCCTCGAAGAACTCATGGAAGGCCGCATAGGCGTACCAGGCCTCGTCGAAGTGCAGCACCTCGACGCTGTTGCCCAGGCTCTGCTTGATCAGCTCGGCGTTGTAGCAAAGGCCGTCGTAGGTCGAGTTGGTGACCACCGCCAGCTTGACCTTGGGCGGCCGCCCCTGGGTCAGCGGGTTGGCGTCGATCTTGGCCTGGATCGACTCGCGGCTGAATTCGCTCAGGGGGATCGGGCCGATGATCCCCAGCTCGTTGCGCTCCGGGCAGAGGAACAGCGGGATGGCGCCGGTCATGATGATCGAGTGCAGTACCGACTTGTGGCAGTTGCGATCCACCAGCACCAGGTCATCGCGACCGACCATGGAGTGCCAGACGATCTTGTTGGCGGTCGAGGTGCCGTTGATCACGAAGAAGGTGTGATCGGCGCCGAAATTGCGCGCCGCCCGCGCCTCGGCTTCCGCCAGGGGCCCGGTGTGATCGAGCAGCGAACCCAGCTCCGGGACCGACACCGACAGGTCCGAACGCAGGGTGTTCTCGCCGAAGAACTGATGGAACGCCTGCCCCACCGGGCTTTTGCGATAGGCCACGCCACCGCCGTGCCCCGGGGTGTGCCAGGAATAGTTGGAGTCCGCCGTGTGTTGCACCAGCGCCTTGAAAAATGGCGGCAACAGGCCATCGAGGTAATTGCGCGCCGCCCGCGCCACCTGGCGCGCCAGGAACGGCACGGTGTCTTCGAACAGGTAAAGAATGCCGCGCAGCTGATTGAGTTCGCTCATGGCGTCGGCCGGGGCGTTTTCCAGGGTCACCTGCTCGCCCAGGGCGAAGATCGGCAGGTTCGGCGCGCGCACCCGGGCCAGGCGGATCAGCTCCACCATGTTCTGCAGCAAGTGGGTGTTTTCCCCGGCGCCTTCGGCGGCGATCAGCATGCAGGCCAGGCCGTGGTGGGTCGAGGCCACCAGGCGCCCTTCGGCATAGTCCACCGCGGAAAAGATGCTGAAGCCTTCCTGCTCCAATTCCCTGGCGATCCCCCGCACCCGGTCGCCGGCGACAGTGTCGGCCTTGATGTCGCGATGCACGATAAGGACGGGGAATTTCAGGTCTTTGTACATGGCACCAGGCATCCTGAGGCGGCGGACAAGGGTCCGCCAATCACCTCAGGGTAGAAGCTCGGGGGCCGGCGCGTAACCCCGTCAACGACCTCCTGTAACAAAAGGTCGCCCACGAACAACTACTGCTGCTGGGCCTTGGCTTCGGCCAGCTGGGTCCAGAGCGCCGGGGCACCGGCGGATTTGGCGATGATCTCGAGACGCACCTGGTGCTCGGCCAGTTCGGCTTCGCTGGCGCGAATGATCCGCCCGCGCTGGCGATCCGCCGACAGCCGGCGGATTTCGCTGGCGCGGTTGCCCGAACCTTCGCTGCCGTTGCCGTCCGAGGCGTTGCCGGCCAGGGACAGACTGGTCTGGCCGCCGGTCATGGTCAGGTAGACGTCGGCGAGAATCTCCGAGTCGAGCAAGGCGCCGTGCAGTTCACGGCCGGAGTTGTCGACGTCATAGCGCTTGCACAAGGCATCGAGGCTGTTGCGCTGGCCGGGGTGGCGTTCCCGGGCCATCAACAGGGTGTCGAGGATGGTGCAGTGCTGGGTGATGTCGGCGCGGTCGTGCCGGCCCATCAGGGCGAATTCGTTGTTGATGAAGCCAACGTCGAACGCCGCGTTGTGGATGATCAGCTGCGCGCCCTGGATGAATTCGAAGAACTCGTCGGCGACTTCGGCGAAGCGCGGCTTGCCCACCAGGAACTCGTTGGTGATGCCGTGGACGCCGATCGCGCCCTCGTCGCTCTCGCGATCCGGTTGCAGGTAGACATGGAAATGCCGACCGGTCAGGCGCCGTCCGATCAACTCGACGCAACCGATTTCAATGATCCGGTGGCCGTCGGTCACCGGCATGCCGGTGGTTTCGGTATCGAGTACAACAGATCTGTTGGCCATCAGGGGTCAGTTCTCAACGGTGGAAGTCTTTCAAGGCGCGGGATTTTAGCACGCTCTCGCGGCATGGCACGCATGGCGGATTCGCCTGGCCCGGCGTGCGCAGTTTTTAACAATCATTCGCAAAGCTCATGCAGTTCGCCGCGCGGCGGCTTGTTAGGGTGCCCGACCCTATTTTCAGCGGACCTCGCCCTGTTATGACCCCCTGCAAAACCCGCCTGACCTTGCTGCTCTGCGCCTGCCTGTTCGCCGACATCGGCCAGGCCACCAGCCTGGTGATCAGCACCGACATCACCATGAGCCTGGCCTTGAGCACCACCGAGGGCAGCTCGAAAGCCACCAGCTCGTTCAAGGACGACAAACTCGTCCTCGCCGCCAAGACCGATGCCGCGGCCTTTGTCGCCAGCGCCGGCGAGATCCGCGGCGCCCAGCTGGAAGCGGCCATGCGGCACATTCGCCAGACGCTCGGCAACCCAGGGTACTCCGACCTGCAACTGGCCAGCGCCATCCTTACCCTTTGACCGTCCCGGAACAGAATCACTAATTCAGCCCTCGTATTACGCGTTTCTTTAACTGAGCAAGGCCCTTGCGCTACCGTACGGCCCACTCAGGCGGGCGGGGGCTGGCACCCGGCCTTGCGCTCATTTCCAGGAAACCGCCCTCCCATGCTCGAGACTCGACAGATGCTTCCACTGCTGCTGGCCGCGGCCTTCATCAGTGGCTGTTCTTCCCTTCCGGCAACCGACAGCGACGCCGGGCCAAGGCCGCTGATCGTCGCCCATCGCGCCGGCACGGCGGACTTTCCCGAGAACACCCTGCTGGCCATCGACAACGCCCTGCGCAACGGCGTCGACATGCTCTGGCTGACGGTGCAACTGAGCCGCGACGGCGTGCCGGTGCTGTATCGACCGGCGGACCTGAGCGCCAATACCCCGGCGTCCGGCGCGGTCAGCGAGAAAACCCTGGCGCAGTTGCAAACACTGAATGCCGGCTGGAACTTCAAGCAGACCGCGGCCGATGGCCAGGTGTCCTTTCCCTATCGCGCCCAGGCGGTGACCATCCCCTCATTGCAGCAGGCGCTGGCGGCGATCCCCGGCTCGGTGCCGGTCGTTCTCGACATGAAGGCCCTGCCCGCTGCGCCCCAGGCCAAGGCGGTCGCCCAGGTGCTGGAGCAACTGCATGCCTGGAACCGGGTGCTGATCTACTCCACCGATGCCAGCTACCAGCAGGCGTTCGCGCACTATCCGCAGGCGCGGCTGTTCGAGTCCCGGGACGACACCCGGGATCGACTGGCCAGCGTCGCCCTGGCCCACAGCTGCACGGCACCGCCGGCGCCAGACAGTTGGGTGGCCTTCGAGTACCGGCGCCCGGTGCAACTGGTCGAGGCCTTCACCCTGGGCGAGGCCCGCTCCAAGGTCGATGCCCGGCTGTGGACGCCCGCCGCGGTGGACTGCCTCCAGTCCCGGGGCAAGGTGCGGATGCTGGCGATTGGAATCAACACGGCCGAGGATTACCAGGCGGCCGCCTGCCTGAAGATGGACGCGGTGCTGGTGGATTCGCCCCGCGCGATGCGGGAAGTGAAGCAGCGGCTCGAACGGCCGCTGCGTTGCAACTGACTACAGGCTCAAAGCATCAGGCCTGCTTGTAACCGCGCACCTCGTCGACGCCGCGGTTGGCCAGTTGGTCGGCCCGTTCGTTGCCGTGGTGGCCGGTATGGCCGCGCACCCATTTCCAGGTGACCCGATGGCGGTTGACCTGCTCATCGAGCTGCTGCCACAGGTCGGCGTTTTTCACCGGTTCCTTGGCCGCGGTTTTCCAGCCGCGCTTTTTCCAGTTGGCCATCCACTCGTTGATGCCCTTCATCACGTACTGCGAGTCGGTGACCAGCACCACCTGGCACTCGCGCTTGAGCTCTTCCAGGCCGCGGATCGCCGCCATCAGCTCCATGCGGTTGTTGGTGGTGTTGGCTTCGCCGCCCCAGAGTTCCTTCTCCACGCCCTTGAACACCAGCAGTGCGCCCCAGCCCCCCGGGCCAGGATTGCCCTTGCAGGCGCCGTCGGTGAAGATTTCTACGCTATCGCTCATGCCAGACTTCCAATCGAAAATACCTGTGGCTTGCCGATCGTCGATCGACAACGCCCAAGCCGGGCAGGTTCGGCCCGGCTGAATTAAAGAGGGGGCTCGCTGTGCCGGCGGTTGACCTTGGCCATCGGCAGCGGCACCAGCTTGCCCATCGGCTCGCGGCGTACCTGGCGCACCGGGCGCAGGCCGACCACTATCTTGCGCGCCACCAGCAGGTAGAAGCCGCCGCCGGACAGTTGCCAGTCCCCGGCCTTGCGCTCCCAGCCGGCCAACCGAGCCTGCCAGGCCGCCGAGGCAAGCGGCGGACGATAGCACCCGAAGCGGCGTTTCTCCAGCGCGAAGCCCAGCAGGTTCAACCAGTCGGCGACCCGCGACGGGGAAATGCAGCGCGCCTTGCGCAAGGCGTCATGGGCGAACACATGCCGCAGGCCCCAACTGCTCCAGGGATTGATACCGACGATCAACAGATGCCCGCCCGGTCGCACGGCGCTGGCGGCTTCGCGCAGCAGGCCGTGGGGCGACAGGCAGAAATCCAGGCCGTGCTGCAGCACCACCACATCCGCAGCATGCTCGCTGAGCGGCCAGGCCTGCTCCTCGCAGACGATCTCGACGCCGGGCAGCGGCGCGCCCAGGCGGACGTTGCGCTGCACCTGGGGCGCCGCCGGCGGGGTTTGCGCCGACGGGCCGTAATGCACCAGGTAGCCGCCGAAGAAGCGCCCCAGCTCGTCGTCGAGCATGCGCCGTTCTTCATCCAGCAGAAATTGCCCCAGTGGCCCGGACAGCCACTCACGGGCGGCACTGATCAGGGCCAGCCAGTCAGGATCGGCCTGAGCGAACGCTTTATCGGTCATTGCATTCTCCAACCCGCCAAGAAGTTCTAAGATGCGCCAATGTTTTCCGCTTGGCGACTCCAACGATGATACAGATCAGTGCCCTGCCCGCGTTCACCGATAACTACATCTGGTTGTTACAGGACCACAGCCATCAGCGTTGCGCAGTGGTCGACCCCGGTGACGCCGCACCGGTGCAGGCCTGGCTCGCCGAACATCCGGGCTGGGTGCTGAGCGATATCCTGGTGACCCATCACCACCACGACCATGTCGGCGGTGTCGAACAGCTGAAAAAAGCCAGCGGCGCCAAGGTCTGGGGCCCGGCCAACGAAAACATCCCGGGGCGCGACGTGGCCCTGAACGACAACGACCGGGCCAGCATCCTTGGCTGGGACTTCGACATCTACGCGGTGCCCGGGCACACCCTGGGGCATATTGCCTACTACCATCACGGCCTGCTGTTTTGCGGCGACACCTTGTTCGCCGCCGGCTGCGGGCGCCTGTTCGAGGGCACGCCGGAGCAGATGCACCATTCGCTGAGCCGCCTGGCCGCGTTGCCCGCGGACACCCTGGTGTACTGCACTCACGAATACACCTTGAGCAACCTGCGTTTTGCCCAGGCGGTGGAACCGGATAACCCGGACATCGCCGAGCGCCTGCGCAAAGTCAGCGAACTGCGGGAAAACGGCCGCATGACCCTGCCCTCCACCCTGGCCCTGGAAAAGCTCACCAATCCTTTCCTGCGTACCGGTGAAACATCCGTTAAACAAAAAGCGGACGAACGGAATGGCCTCGATAACCGGGCTCAGAGTGCGGTTTTTGCTGCCTTGCGGGCTTGGAAAGATAAGTTCTAAGCAGGTTGCGGGTTGGTACGAAAATTCTGAATGGTTGACCGCACCGGGTGCGCTTTCTAGAATCGCCCGACATTTTTGCCCGGAACTTACTTCCAGCCAATGTCGTCATCTATTCGTAAATCCATCAATTCAGACGCATTGACGCGGTTGGCTCAAGCCATCGCGGTGGCTGTGTCCGCCACCCTGGCGGGCTGCCAAAGCACGAGCCACGTCCCGCAAACCGACGCTTCGCACACCCAGAATTTCAACGCCCGCATCAAGCAGAAACCCATCTGGCTGAATGAAAAACCCAGCCCGCAATTGCCCCAGGACGTCTGGGCGCGCATGCGCGAAGGTTTCCAGTTGCAGGAAGGCATCGGCGTCAACCCGCGCATCGAACAGCAGCGCCTGTGGTTCGCCAGCAACCCCTCGTTTCTCGAGAATGCCAGCGAACGCGGCAGCCTCTATATCCATTACATCGTCGAGCGCCTTGAAGAACGCAACATGCCGCTGGAGCTGGCCCTGCTGCCAGTGATCGAGAGCGCCTACAACCCGATGGCCTATTCCCGGGCCGACGCGGTAGGCCTCTGGCAGTTCATCCCATCCACCGGGCGTTCCTTCAACCTGCGCCAGACCCGCTTCTACGATGGCCGTCGCGACATCACCGCCTCGACCACCGCGGCCATGGATTACCTGACCCGCCTGCACGACATGTTCAACGGCGACTGGCTGCTGGCCCTGGCGGCCTACAACGCCGGCGAAGGCACAGTCAGCCGGGCCATCGAGCGCAACGAGAAGCTCGGCCTGCCCACCGACTACTGGAACCTGCCGCTGCCGTCGGAAACCCAGGCCTACGTGCCCAAGCTGCTGGCCCTGTCCCAGGTGGTGCTGGCGCCGGAAGCCTATGGCGTGAACCTGAACCCGATCGCCAACGAACCCTACTTCCAGGTCGTCGAAATCAACCAGCGCATGGACCTGTCCAAGGTCGCCGCGGTGGCCAATATCGACGAAGACGAGCTGTTCCAGCTCAACCCGGCCTTCAAGCAGCGCACCACCATCGACGGTCCCCAGCACCTGCTGGTGCCGACGTCCAAGGCGCAACTGCTCAGCGCCAGCCTGTCGACCATGAAACCCGAAGAGCTGATCAGCCAGCGTTCGTTCAAGCCGGTGTTCGAGGGTGCCGACAGTCGCGAAATGGCCCAGGCCAAGCGCAACTATCGGGTAAAGCGTGGCGATAACCTGTCGCAGATCGCCAAGGCCAACAAGGTCGACGTCAAGGACCTGCAACGCTGGAACAAGCTCAGCGGCAAGCAGCTCAAGGTCGGCCAGACCCTGGTCATGCAGGACACCCGGGCCAAGGCCAGCAGCAAGACCAGCGCCAAGGCTTCCGGCAAGAAGACCCTGGTCGCCAGCGCCGACAAGAAGTCGACCCAGTACAAGGTCAAGCAAGGCGATTCGCTGTACATGGTGGCCAAGCGCTTCAACGTCGAGATGCAGCACCTCAAGCGCTGGAATCCCCGCGCCGGCCAGGCCCTCAAGCCGGGCCAGATGCTGACCGTCTACCTGCCTCACTGATCTGTAGCTCCTGGCGCAGGCCCTCCTGCGCCAGCAAGATCCCCACGACCGTGCCGGTCGTTCGCAGCCTGCGGCAGCGGCTACGGATTGCGCTGTATCCAGCGGCGACAAGCAAATGTCGTGGCCAGCCCGGGGCGGCCTTTTTCCTGTCGATACAAGCTGTTACTGTACGGAGCACAAAGCCCAAGCCGCCTGGATCGGATCTCTGACTTGATGCGTCCCCTCCTCCTGTCCCTAATCAGTCTGGCCTTGAGCTTTCCCGCAAGCGCAACGATCACTGAAAGTCATGGTTACGCGCAGTTCGGCACGCTCAAGTACCCCGCCAAATTCACCCATTTCGACTGGGTCAACCCCGCCGCGCCCAAAGGCGGGACCTTGCGGGTCATGGCGTTTGGTACCTTCGACACCCTCAACCCCTACACCTTCAAGGGCAGCAGCCCGGTTTCCACGCCCAACTTCCTGCAATACGGGGTCAACGAACTGAACGAGCCGCTGATGGTCGGCACCGGCCAGTACGCGCCGTCCGGCGACGAGCCGACTTCCAGCTACGGCCTGATCGCCCGTTCCGTCGAATACAGCGAAGACCGCAGCTGGGTGGTGTTCAACCTGCGCCCCGAGGCACGCTTCCACGATGGCCAGCCGATCACCGCCTACGATGTGGCGTTTTCCTATAGGCTGCTGCTCAAGGAAGGCCACCCGCAATACCGCACCAACCTGCAGGAAGTGCAGCGGGTGGACATTCTCGGCCCGCAGCGCATCCGCTTCGTCTTCAAGCGCTCCGGCAACCCGTTGCTGATCCTGCGCCTGGGCGAGTTGCCGGTGCTGCCGCAGCACTACTGGAAAGACCGCGATTTCAAGGCCACCACCTTCGAGCCGCCGCTGGGCAGCGGCCCCTACCGCATCACCCGGGTGCAACCGGGGCGCTCGCTGCTGTTCGAGCGGGTCAAGGACTACTGGGGCAAGGACCTGCCGGTCAATCGCGGCTTCAACAATTTCAACAAGGTCGCGGTGGAGTTCTACCGCGACAGCGATGTCGCCTTCGAAGCCTTCAAGGCCGGCGAGTTCGACATCTACATCGAACACCAGGCGAAGAACTGGGCCAATGGCTACAACTTCCCCGCGGTCAATCGCGGCGACATCATCAAGGCCCAGGTGGCGCACCAGATCCCGACCCAGACCCAGGGCCTGTTCATGAACAGCCGCCGGGCGATCTTCGCCGAGCGCAAGGTGCGCGAAGCCCTGGGCCTGATGTTCGATTTCGAGTGGACCAACCGCACCCTGTTCAGCGGCGCCTACAAGCGCGCGACCAGCTACTACCCCAACAGCGAGTTCTCCGCCACGGGCCTGCCGGTCGGCCATGAATGGCTGCTGCTCTCGCCCTACCGCGAGCAGTTGCCCGCCAGCCTGTTCACCCAGCCCTTCAGCCTGCCGCAGACCGACGGCCGCGGCATCCCGCGGGCGACCCTGCGCCGGGCCCTGGGCCTGCTCGCCGAAGCCGGCTGGAAGCTCAACGGCCAGCGCTTGCTCGACAGCAACGGGCAACCGCTGCGCTTCGAGCTGCTGTTGGTCAACCCGAACCTGGAACGGATCCTCCAGCCCTACGTCGAAAACCTGGCCAGCATCGGCATCGACGCGCGCCTGCGCACCGTGGACCGGGCGCAGTACAAGCAGCGCCTGGACCAGTTCGATTTCGACATGATCCTCATGACCCTGAACCAGACCCTGAGCCCGGGCCTGGAGCAATGGCAGTACTTCCACTCCAGCCAGGTCGGGGTCAAGGGCAGCAAGAACTATGCGGGCATCGACAATCCCATCGTCGATCACCTGCTGGAACACCTGCTCGCCGCGCAGAGCCGCGACGAGCAACTGGCCGCCGGTCGGGCCCTGGATCGGGTGCTGCTGTGGCAGCACTACATCATCCCCAACTGGTACCTCAACTATCATCGCCTGGCGTACCGCAACCGGTTCGCCTTCGTCACCACGCCGCCCTACCAACTGGGCCTGAGCGCCTGGTGGCTGAAGTCTCTGGAGAAAGCCCAATGATGCCCCTGCGTGCCCTGCTCCCGTGGGCCGGCGGCGTGCTGCTGGCGGGGATCGCCTGCCTCGCCCAGGCCGCCCCGCAACACGCCCTGACCCTGTACAACGAACCGCCGAAGTACCCGGCGAACTTCAAGCACTTCGCCTACGTCAACCCGGACGCGCCCAAGGGCGGCACCTTCCGCGAGTCCGGCTTCGGCGGCTTCGACAGCCTCAACCCGTTCATCAACAAAGGCGTGCCGGCGGACAATATCGGCCTGATCTACGACACCCTGATGCGCCAGAGCCTGGACGAACCCTTCACCGAATACGGCCTGATCGCCGGGCAGATCGAGAAAGCCCCGGACAACAGCTGGGTGCGTTTCTACCTGCGCCCCGAGGCGCGTTTCCACGACGGCCATCCGATCCGCGCCGAAGACGTGGTGTTCAGCTTCCAGACCCTGATGCAGGCCGGCGCGCCGATGTACCGCGGCTACTACGCCGATGTCGAGGACGTGATCGCCGAAGACCCGCTCAAGGTGCTGTTCAAGTTCAAGCACACCAACAATCGCGAACTGCCGCTGATCCTCGGGCAGCTGTCGATACTGCCCAAGCACTGGTGGGAACACCGCGACTTTTCCAAGGGCAACCTGGAAATCCCCCTCGGCAGCGGCCCGTACAAGGTGGTCGAGGTCAAGGCCGGGCGCTCGGTGCGCTATGAGCGGGTCAAGGATTACTGGGGCAAGGACCTGCCGATCAACCGCGGCCAGTTCAACTTCGACGTCATGGCCACCGACTATTTCCGCGACAACACCGTGGCCCTGGAAGCCCTCAAGGCCGGCCAGTTCGACTACTGGCTGGAAACCAGCGCGAAAAACTGGGCCAACGCCTACAACATCCCGGCCGTGACCGAAGGCCGGCTGATCAAGGAACAGATCCCCAACGGCAACCCCACCGGCATGCAGGGCTTCGTCTACAACATCCGCCGTCCGCTGTTCCAGGATGTGCGGGTGCGCAAGGCCCTGAGCCTGCTGCTGGACTTCGAGTGGACCAACAAGCAACTGTTCAACGGCGCCTACACCCGCACCCGCAGCTACTTCGAGAACTCGGAAATGGCCGCCACCGGCCTGCCCGACGCCGACGAACTGCAGATCCTCGAACCGCTGCGCGGCAAGATCCCCGACCAGGTCTTCACTGAAGCCTTCCAGCCCTCGGTGTGCGATGGCAGCGGCATGATCCGCGCCCAGCAGCGCCATGCCTACCAGCTGCTGCAGGAAGCCGGCTGGCGCATCGTCGACGACAAGATGGTCGACGCCCAGGGCAAGCCGGTGGTGATCGAGTTTCTGCTGGCGCAGACCGAGTTCGAGCGCGTGCTGCTGCCGTTCAAGCGCAACCTCGCGGACCTGGGGATCGACCTGGTGATCCGCCGGGTCGACGTTTCCCAGTACATCAACCGCCTGCGCTCGCGGGACTTCGACATGGTGGTCGGCGGCTTCCCGCAATCAAGTTCGCCGGGCAACGAGCAGCGCGAATACTGGAAGTCCTCCAGCGCCGACAACCCCGGCAGCCGCAACTTCATCGGCCTCAAGGACCCGACCATCGATGCCCTGGTGGAAGACCTGATCAACGCCGACTCGCGCAAGAGCCTGGTGGCCCATGCCCGCGCCCTCGACCGGGTGCTGCAATGGGGCTACTACGTGATTCCCAACTGGCACATCAAGACCTGGCGCGTGGCCTATTGGGATCACATAGGCCACCCGAGCGTCTCGCCCAAGTACGACGTCGGCATCCAGACCTGGTGGATCAAGCCCGACGCCAAGCCCGCCGTGACCCTGGACACCCACTCGCAGGCCGCCCCCGACGGCGTGGAGCAATAAGATGCTGGCTTACATTCTGCGGCGACTGCTGCTGATCATCCCCACGCTGTTCGGCATCCTGCTGATCAACTTCGTGATCATCCAGGCCGCGCCCGGCGGCCCGGTGGAACAGATGATCGCCAAGCTCGAGGGTTTCGAAGGCGCCACCAGCCGGATCGCCGGCGGCGGCGCCGAAGTCTCGGTGGCAGGTGGAAGCTACCGCGGGGCCCAGGGCCTGGACCCGGCCCTGGTCAAGGAAATCGAGAAGATGTACGGCTTCGACAAGTCGGCGCCGGAACGCCTGTGGATCATGATCAAGAACTACGCCACCCTGGATTTCGGCGACAGCTTCTTTCGCGACGCCAAGGTGGTCGACCTGATCCGCGAAAAGCTCCCGGTGTCGATCTCCCTGGGGCTGTGGAGCACCCTGATCATGTACCTGGTGTCGATCCCCCTGGGGATCGCCAAGGCCACCCGCCACGGTAGCCACTTCGACGTCTGGACCAGCTCGGCGATCATCGTCGGCTACGCGATCCCGGCGTTCCTGTTCGCCATCCTGCTGATCGTGATGTTCGCCGGCGGCAGTTATTTCGACTGGTTCCCGCTGCGCGGCCTGACCTCGAACAACTTCGACCAGCTGAGCTGGGGCGGCAAGATCCTCGACTACTTCTGGCACCTGGCGCTGCCGGTGACCGCCCTGGTGATCGGCAACTTCGCCACCATGACCCTGCTGACCAAGAACAGCTTCCTCGACGAGATCAACAAGCAGTACGTGGTCACCGCCCGGGCCAAGGGCCTGACCAGACGCCGCGTGCTCTACGGCCATGTGTTCCGCAACGCCATGCTGTTGGTGATCGCCGGTTTCCCCTCGGCCTTCATCGGCATCTTCTTTACCGGATCCTTGCTGGTGGAGGTGATCTTCTCCCTCGACGGCCTGGGCCTGATGAGCTTCGAGGCGGCGATCAACCGCGATTACCCGGTGGTGTTCGGCACCCTGTTCATCTTCACCCTGCTGGGGCTGGTGGTGAAACTGATCGGCGACCTGACCTACACCCTGGTCGACCCACGCATCGACTTCGAAAGCCGGGAGCATTGAGATGAACCTGTCCCCCCTCAATCGCCGGCGTTTCGAACTGTTCAAGGCCAACAAGCGCGGCTGGTGGTCGCTGTGGCTGTTCCTGATCCTGTTTGGCGCAAGCCTGGGCGCCGAGCTGATCGCCAACGACAAGCCTCTGGTGGTGCACTACGACGACGGCTGGTATTTCCCGGCGCTCAAGCGCTACCCGGAAACCACCTTCGGCGGCGAGTTCCCGCTGGAGGCCAACTACAAGAGCCCATACATCCGCGAACTGCTGGCGGCCAAGGACGCCTGGGTGCTGTGGGCGCCGATCCCGTTCAGCTACCAGAGCATCAACTACGACCTGAAAGTCCCGGCCCCCGCGCCGCCCTCGGCGGACAACCTGCTGGGCACCGACGACCAGGGCCGCGACGTGCTGGCGCGGGTGATCTACGGCTTCCGGGTGTCGGTGCTGTTCGCCCTGACCCTGACCATTCTCAGTTCGATCATCGGCGTGATCGCCGGGGCGCTGCAGGGCTTCTATGGCGGCTGGGTCGACCTGGCCGGGCAGCGCTTCCTGGAGATCTGGTCCGGGCTACCGGTGCTCTACCTGTTGATCATCCTCGCCAGCTTCGTGCAGCCGAACTTCTGGTGGCTGCTGGGGATCATGCTGCTGTTCTCCTGGATGAGCCTGGTGGACGTGGTGCGCGCCGAGTTCCTGCGCGGGCGCAACCTGGAATACGTGCGCGCCGCCCGCGCCCTGGGCATGCAGAACGGCGCGATCATGTTCCGCCATATCCTGCCCAACGCCATGGTCTCGACCATGACCTTCATGCCGTTCATCCTCACCGGCGCCATCGGCACCCTGACCGCCCTCGACTTCCTCGGTTTCGGCCTGCCCCCCGGCGCGCCGTCCCTGGGCGAACTGGTGGCCCAGGGCAAATCCAACCTGCAGGCGCCGTGGCTGGGCATCAGCGCCTTTGCCGTGCTGGCGATCATGTTGAGCCTGCTGGTATTTATCGGCGAGTCCGCTCGCGATGCCTTCGACCCGAGGAAATGAGATGAATCAGGACAATCTGATCGAAGTCCGCGACCTCGCCGTCGAATTTGGCGTCGGCGAGCACACGCAACGGGTGGTCGAGGGCATCAGCTTCGACATCAAGCGCGGCGAAACCCTGGCCCTGGTGGGCGAAAGCGGCTCTGGAAAATCGGTGACCGCGCACTCGATCCTGCGCCTCTTGCCCTACCCGCTGGCCCGCCATCCGTCCGGGACCATCCAGTACGCCGGCCAGGACCTGCTGACCCAGAAAGAAAAAACCATCCGCCATATTCGCGGCAACCGCATCGCCATGATCTTCCAGGAGCCGATGACCTCGCTCAACCCGCTGCACAGCATCGAGAAGCAGATCAACGAGGTGCTGGGCCTGCACAAGGGCCTGATCGGCAAGGTCGCCACCCGGCGCACCCTGGAGCTGCTGGAACTGGTGGGCATCCCCGAGCCGCACAAGCGCCTCAAGGCCCTGCCCCACGAGCTGTCCGGCGGCCAGCGGCAACGGGTGATGATCGCCATGGCCCTGGCCAACGAACCGGAACTGCTGATCGCCGACGAGCCGACCACCGCCCTCGACGTCACCGTGCAACTGAAAATCCTCGAACTGCTCAAGGAGCTGCAAGCGCGCCTGGGCATGGCCTTGCTGCTGATCAGCCACGACCTCAACCTGGTCCGGCGCATCGCCCACCGCGTCTGCGTGATGCAGCGCGGCTGCATCGTCGAACAGGCATCCTGCGAAGAACTGTTCCGCGCGCCACAGCATCCCTACACCCGCGAACTGCTGGCGGCCGAGCCCAGCGGCAAGCCGGCGAGCAATGTGGTCGGCCCGCCGCTGTTGCAGGTCGAGGACCTGAAGGTCTGGTTCCCGATCAAGAAAGGCCTGCTGCGCCACACCGTCGACCATGTGAAGGCGGTGGACGGCATCAACTTCAGCCTGCCCCAGGGCCAGACCCTGGGCATCGTCGGCGAAAGCGGCTCGGGCAAATCCACCCTGGGCCTGGCAATCCTGCGCCTGATCGGCAGCAAGGGCGCCATCCGCTTCGAAGGCCAGCAACTGGACGGCCTGTCGCAGCAGCAGGTGCGGCCGTTGCGCCGGGAGATGCAGGTGGTGTTCCAGGACCCCTTCGGCAGCCTCAGCCCGCGCATGTGCGTGAGCCAGATCGTCGGCGAAGGCCTGCGCATCCACAAGATCGGCAGCGCCGCCGAGCAGGAACAGGCGATCATCGAAGCGCTCAAGGAAGTGGGGCTCGATCCGGAAACCCGGCACCGCTACCCCCACGAGTTCTCCGGCGGCCAGCGCCAGCGCATCGCCATCGCCCGCGCCCTGGTGCTCAAGCCGGCGCTGATCCTGCTGGACGAGCCGACCTCGGCCCTCGACCGCACCGTGCAGCGCCAGGTGGTGGAACTGCTGCGCAAGCTGCAGGCCAAGTACAACCTGACTTACCTGTTCATCAGCCACGACCTGGCGGTGGTCAAGGCCCTGAGCCACCAGTTGATGGTGGTCAAGCATGGCCAGGTGGTGGAGCAAGGCGACGCACAGCACATCTTCGCCGCGCCGCAGCATCCCTACACCCGGCAGTTGCTGGAAGCCGCGTTCCTGGTGCCCACCGCCGAGTGACCAGCACAGGATAAAAAACCGCCCTTGGGCGGTTTTTTATCGGCTGGACCTTCTCCCCGTCCAGCCCACACAGCCGTTTGACGAAAAAACCTCCGTGGATCGGCGGCTACCCCTTTACCTGCGGCCCGAGGCCCGGCCTGCTCATGGACTTGTCGGCATCCGCCAGCAAGGTTTCCACATCGACCGGCCGGGCCGGATCGAACTCGATCTGGCCGATGCTGAAGCAGATGTCGTAAATGCACTGCTGGGTGGTGGTGCGCTCGTCGAGGATGGCCTGCAGGCGGGCGATGATCGCCAGCTTTTCCATCCGTTCCGAGCCGGTCAGCAGCACCGCGAAACGCTGGAACTCCAGATGCCCGACCACGTCGCTTTCGCGAAAGGCGATGCGCAGGCCGTCGGCGAAGGTCTTGAGCGCCGCCTCGCCTTCTTCCGACCCATAAGTGCGGGCGATACGGTAGATATCGTCAAGATCGAACAGCAGCAAGGTCGCCGGGCAGTTCAGGTCCTTGCAGGCCTGCAGCGCATCGCCGGCCAGCACCGCAAAGCCGTGGGGGTTGGGCAGCAGGGTCAGTTTATCGAGGTTGGCTACCTGCACCGCGGCCAGCTCCTGCTCGGCCCGGCGGTTCTGATCGCGCAACAGTTGCCGGGACGGGTCGTCCGCCTCCGGGGCTGGCACCTGGTCCGGTGCCTGGACAGGCTTGTCTGGGGAAAACATCGCACACTCCATTGGCGGGTATCACCTATAGAGCTTAGTTGCCGGGGCCCGCGACTGCCCCGCAACCAGCCCTCGCTGGGGGCTCCTGGCGTCAACTTCCGACCGCCGGACAGGGTCCGCCCGCCTCGGCCCAGCGCTTGAACTGGCTGACGAACACGTCGTGGGGCACCGGTACCGGCGCCCGGTTGCCACCGGGATTCCAACCCCAGAGCACCAGCTTGTCTTCGCTGACATGCTTGATCAGCGCGGCAAAGTCGCGATCGCCGTTGCTGGCCTTGTCCTTGATCATCTGGCACAGGCGGTCGGCCGGCAGGCCGATCCAGGCCATCTTGTGCGCCGCCGGCGGCAGGCTCCAGTGCGGTGCCCCCGGTGGCGTGTGCGGGCCGTAGCTGTCCGGCGGGTTGCTTGCGCCATGGCAGGCGGCGCACGGCAGCCCCGCCGCGCCCTTGCCGTCCAGGCCACGGACCACGGCCATGGCATGGGGTGTGCCGGCGTCGAACTGCAAGGGCGCATCCCCGGGAATGTGGCAGTTCTGGCAGCGCGGGCTCTGGAATACCTTCTGCACTGTCGCGAATGCCGCCAGCGCCGGTTCATCGGCGGCGAACAGGTCCGAGGCATAACCGCCCAGGCCGATCAGGATCAGCGAGCCGAGGAGCAGGTGGCGTTTCATCTCACACCCCCGCCAGTTGCAGCGGCAGCTCGCGCAGGCGCTGGCCGGTCAGGGCGAACACCGCGTTGGCCACCGCCGGCGTCGTGGGCGGCACGCCCGCCTCGCCGATACCGCCGGGCTTCTCGCTGCTGGCGACTATGTGCACCTCGACCTCGGGCATCTCGTTCAGGCGCAACACCTGGAAGTCGTGATAGTTGGACTGCACCACCCGGCCGTCCTTGAAGGAAATGCGGCTGTGCAGGGCCATGCCCAGGCCGAAGGTGATGCCCGACTCCATCTGCGCGACGATGCTTTGCGGGTTCACCGCGATACCGCAATCCACCGCACAGACCACCCGGTGCACGCGAATCCGCTCGGCCTCCAGGGACACCTCGGCCACTTGCGCCACGTAGCTGCCGAAGGACTCATGCACCGCGACGCCCAAGGCATGGCCATTGGGCATGGGCTTGCCCCAGCCGGCCTTCTCCACCGCCAGGTTGAGCACGCCCAGATGCCGCGGGTGATCCTTGAGCAGGGTGCGGCGGTATTCCACCGGGTCCTTGCCCACCGCGGCGGCCATCTCGTCGATCAACGATTCGACGACGAACGCGGTGTGGGTATGACCCACGGAGCGCATCCACAGCACGGTGATGCCGGTCATCGGCGAATGCAGGTCGACCCGGTGGTTCGGCGTGCCCTTCAGGTAAGGCCCGTCCGCCAGGCCCTCGACCGAGGTGTTGTCGATGCCGTTCTTGACGAAGCTGGCCTCGAACGAGGTGCCGGCCATGATCGACTGCCCCACCAGCACATGCTGCCAGGCCAGCGGCAGGCCCTGGGCGTCCAGGCCGACCTGCGCCTGATGCAGGAACGCCGAACGGAAGTAGCCGCCGCGCACGTCGTCTTCCCGCGACCAGACGGTTTTCACCGGGGCGGCGGCGGCCTTGGCCACCTCCACCGCTTCGCTGACGAAGTCCGAGGTAGGGTTGGCCCGACGGCCGAAACCGCCACCCAAAAATTGCGTGTGGATCTGTACCTGTTCCGGCTTGAGCCCGGTGATCTTCGACGCGACCATCTGGTCCAGGGTCTGGAACTGGGTGCCGGTCCAGATCTCGCACTTGTCGGCGCCGATGCGCACCGTGCAGTTGAGCGGTTCCATCGGCGCATGGGCCAGGTACGGCACGCTGTATTCGGCCTTGAGTACCTGCGTTGCCTTGGCCATGCTCCCGGCCGCATCGCCGGCCTCGGCGGCCTTGGTCCCGGGGGTCAGCGCCAGTTTGCGAAAGCTCTGCATCAGGCTTTCGCTGCTCATGTTGGCGTTCGGCCCCAGGTCCCATTCGGCCTTGAGCGCATCGCGCCCCTGCTTGGCCGCCCAGTAATGCTCGGCGACCACCGCCACGCCCGTGGGCACCTGGAGCACCTTGATCACCCCGGGCACCGCCAGCGCCGCCTGGGGATCGAACGACTTGAGCGTGCCACCGAACACCGGCGAACGCAGGACCACGGCGGTCAGCAGGCCGTCGAAATACATGTCCATGCCAAATTGCGCGCGGCCGGTGATTTTCTCCGGGGTATCCAGGCGCGGGGTCGGCTTGCCGATCAGCCGCCAGTCCTTGGCATCCTTCAGTTTCAACGAGGCCGGGTCCGGCACTGGCAGTTGCCCGGCGTCGTTGGCCAGGTCGCCGTAGCTCAGGCGCTGGTCGCCGGCCACCACCCAGCCCTGCTCGGTGCGAAGGGTCGAGGGCGCCACCTGCAGACGCTTGGCCGCCGCCTCGATCAGCATCTGCCGGGCCGCGGCGCCGGCCTGGCGATAGCGGTCGAACTCCATCCAGGTCGAGGTCGAGCCACCGGTGATCTGCATCCCGCCGAACGCCGGCAAGCCATACACCGCGGCGGCCGGCGCGTGCTCGACGCGAATCTTCGACCAGTCGGCATCCAGCTCCTCGGCGATCAGCATCGACAGCCCGGTCCAGATGCCCTGGCCCATTTCCGAATGGCCGAGCACCACGGTGACCATGCCGTCCGGAGCGATGCGCAAGAACGCATTGGGCACGAATTCTTCGCTCGCCGCCCGGGCAAAACGATTGGCTCCCGGGATGACGAACGCCACCACCAGCCCGCCGCCGAGCAGCGCGCCCCCTTTGAGAAACCCACGACGCGATGCAGTGATCATGCCTTGCCCCTCTTAATGCCGACTCAGCCGATTTCAGCGGCGCGCTTGACCGCCGCGCGGATCCTTGGGTAGGTGCCGCAGCGGCAGATATTGCCGGACAACGCCTGGTCGATATCGCTGTCGGTGGGCGACGGGATCTTCGCCAACAAGGCCGCGGCCGACATGATCTGCCCGGACTGGCAGTAACCGCACTGCACCACGTCCAGCTCGGCCCAGGCGCGCTGCACCGGGTGCGAGCCGTCTGCCGACAGGCCTTCGATGGTGAGGATCTTCTGCCCGTTGGCCACTGTCGCGGCCGGGGTCACGCAGGAACGCAGCGGCGCGCCGTCGACATGCACGGTGCAGGCGCCGCATTGCGCCATACCGCAGCCGAACTTGGTACCGGTCAGGTGCGCCACATCGCGCAGCACCCAGAGCAGCGGCATGTCCGCGGGCACTTCAAGCTGCTGGTCCTTGCCATTGATATTGAGTGTCAGCATGCGCAACTCCTCAGGCCGAGGGGGGACAGGATTCACGGGATCCTGGAGCGGTGTCGCTGTGGCCGAAGGCCTACGCGCGCCGCGAGGTTTTCCATACAGCTAAGCGCAGTTTGCCGAACAGGTCGGATTCTGCGACCGCCGGTCATGCACCCGTCGCCCCCGGATGAAGGGCGGTGAGTTGTCGATCTACGGCAACCCCGGACGACTATCGGCTGACTACGCTTGCTCAAGCGTGGATCACCTGCCGAGGAGAACCGTCATGTCGCACATTCATCGCATCACCCCCTGCCTGTGGTTCGACCACCAGGCCGAAGCCGCCGCCCAGTTCTACTGTTCGGTCTTCGAGCACTCGCGCATCACCGCCCTCACCCACTACGGCAAGGCCGGCTTCGAGTTCCACGGCCGCCCCGAAGGCTCGGTGATGACCGTGTCCTTCGAGCTCGACGGGCAGACCTTCACCGGCCTCAACGGCGGTCCGGTGTTCCAGTTCAACGAAGCGGTCTCGCTGCAGGTCAACTGCCAGAACCAGGGCGAAATCGATCATTTCTGGAACGCCCTGTCCTACGGCGGCGCGCCCGAGGCCCAGCAGTGCGGCTGGCTCAAGGACAAGTTCGGGCTGTCCTGGCAGATCGTGCCCTGCGCGCTGAACCACTGGATGACCGACCCCGACACGGCCAAGTCGCAGCGGGTGATGCAGGCCCTGCTGCAGATGAAAAAACTCGATATCGCCGCGCTGGAACGAGCCTTCGCCGGCGAGAGCTAATACACTCGGTGGCCGACGCTTGCCGATGGGATGCCTTTGATGAAGCCGAGCTTGAGCCACAGCCCCGATACCGCCCCGCAGTTCTGGCGCGATGCGGCGCTGCCCTTTATCGAGGCCCGCTCGATCGCCGACGGGCGCAAGGTCTGTTACGCCCGGCATGCCCACGAGCATTTTTCCATCGGCGCCATCACCGCCGGGCACAGCACCTACCTGCACGAGCAGGCGCAATTTCGTATCGGCGCCGGCACCGTGGTGCTGATGAACCCCGGCGAAGTGCACGCCTGCAACCCCATCGACGACCAGCCCTGGTCGTATCTCATGCTCTATGTCGACACGTCCTGGCTGACCGACCTGCAGCATCAGCTGGGGTTCAGCCAGGACCTGGGCTTTCGCGCCTTTTCCACGCCCCACAGTGATGACCCCGAACTCTATGCCGGGCTCAACCGTTTGTATGAGGTGCTGGTGGACGAACAGGCCGAGACGCTGCACAAGCACAGCGCCACGGTGGCGTTTTTCAGCGACCTGCAGCAGCGCCTGAACCCGGCCAGCCGGCCGCCGCGCGAGCGCAACCAGAAACTGCAACGGGCCGCCGACTACATTCGCCAACACTGCACCCGTTCGCTGAAGCTGGAGGAAATCTGCCAGGCCGCCGAACTGTCGCCGTCCTACCTGATCCGCGCCTTCAAGCAGCATTACGGCATGACGCCCCACGCCTTCGTGGTCAACCAGCGGGTGCAGTTCGCCCAGTCCCGGTTGCGTGACGGCGAGCCGATCGCCGACGTGGCCCTGGAAGCCGGCTTCGCCGACCAGGCGCACTTCCAGCGGGCCTTCAAGCAGCACCTGGCGGCGACGCCGGGGCAGTATCGCGGGTGATTGGCAGACCTGACGCCCTCATCGCGAGCAAGCTCGCTCCTACAGAGGACGCGATCTCTGTAGGAGCGAGCTTGCTCGCGATAAAGCCAACGCCGATTCAAGGCAACAACAGATACACCGCGCTCGCCGCCAGCAGCGCCGCCATGCTGCGGTTGAACAGGCGCATGCCCTTCGGGTTGCTCAGGTACTGGCGCAAAAACGTCCCGGCGTAGGCCCAGCAGGCAATCGACAGGTAGCAGATCACGAAGTACACCAGCGCGAACTGCCACACCAGCAGCGCCTCGCCATTGGCGGCAAAGGCCCCCATGCCGGCGACGCAGGCCAGCCAGGCCTTGGGGTTGAGCCATTGCATGATCGCGCCGTACCAGGCCGACGGCGCCTTGGCCTGGCCATCGCTGCTCAGCCGGCCGTCGTCCACCGCCAGCTTCCAGGCCATGAACAGCAGGAAGGCCACCCCGAACAGCTGGATGCCGCGGGTGAGGAACGGCCACAGCCGCAACAGCTCATGCAGGCCCAGGCCGATCAGCACCAGCAGCAGGACAAAGCCCAGGGTCGCGCCACCGACATGCCGCAGGCTGGCGCGAAAGCCGAACTGCGCGCCGGAACTCAGGGCCACGATATTGACCGGGCCGGGGGTAATCGAAGAGGCTAGCGCGAAGGCCGCCATGGAAAACACTACGCTCATCACACACCTTCAAAGGATCAATCGGAGAGTCCGGTGGCCAAGGTAGGTGCGCAGGCTGACCCCTGTATTGAAGAAAAATACCCCTGGCTCACGGACGAATCCCATGCCCGACACGCTCACCCTCAACGCCCGCCCGCGCTACAGCCTTGGCGCCCCATGCCCGTTCGCGGCCCAGGCTGCGTCGCCCGACGAACCTGCCCGGAGCCTGGAACCATGAGCCAGATCGAACTGCACCCGGCCCAGCGCGACGAGCTGGAATGCCTGGAAAACCTGATGCAGTTCTACCTGTACGAACTCAGCGAGTGGCTGCCGATCAATCTCGGTCGCCACGGTCTGTACGCCATCCAGCCGCAGGCCGAATCCTGGCGCCAGCCCGGCACCCGCCCCTGGCTGCTGCGGGTCGACGGCGAGCTGGCGGGCTTTGCCATCGTCGACGAGCAGGTGCACTTCGCCGAGGCGCAGTACAACCTCGCCTACTTCTTCGTGGTCCGGCGCTTTCGCGGTCGCGGCATCGGTCGGCAGGTGGTGACGCGACTGCTGGAGCTACTGCCCGGGCACTGGCAGATCTTCCATATCGATGACAACCGGCCGGCCCGGGACTTCTGGGCCCGGGTCATTCCCGCGCTCGTCGGTGACGCCTACAGCTGTCATCCGATCACGGCAGACGGCTACCCCTGCACCCTGTATAAATTTCACATCCCGACATCGCCCGGACAGTGATCGAGGCCCGAAAAGCCTCGCCCAGCGCCCAGGCACCGGCATGCCCCCTGAGCCACGGCAGTCGGCTGATTGACGCAGAATGCCGCTCCAGAGCCTTGCGACCGTTGTTTAGCCGAACGAAAAAATATCACGCGTGAGTCATTGAGTCGTAACAAAATCCCCTGTAATGTTCTCACGCGTGATACGTGCACAACGGAGTCACCCCATGAAAAAGCCCCTCCCGGCCAGGCAGCCTGCTGACCTACCGGCTTCCTCAGAGAGTCGACAAGGAGAGCGCTCGAAAGCTTCCAGCAGTAAGGCCTCCAGCAACAAGGCCCCTAGCAAGGCTTCCACCAAGAAGCCGTCGAGCTTCTACATGAAGCAGATGCGCGCGGGCCTGAGTGCCGCTGGTTATGTGAAACACGAAACCTGGGTACTTCCGGAAAACCGGAGCGTGCTCAAGCACATTGAGAAGAAGCTGCGCCAACCCCTGATCGGCGGCGCACCGGTATTGGAGAATGACATGATCGCAGGTGAGAACTGGACCATCGACCGCCTCTTCGGCGCCTTGCAGGCCCTGGACGAAGTGACCTCGAACGAAATCGGCCTGAGCCTGATTCAAGGCGCCGAGCCAAGCATCAAGCTGGAAATGCACGACTTCGGCGGCCTGCCGATCTACATCGCGGTGGTCGGCGAGCAGATCATCGTCGACACCGTGCTGGTGGACCTGGAGTCGATCAACGACGTCGCCCGCTTCAATGACGCGGTGCTGCGCAGCCGGGAGATGTTCCCCCTGTCCTCGATCGGCATCGAGTCCATGCCCAACGGCCAGACCGTCTACAACATGTTCGGCGCCCTGAGCGCCAGCTCGAACCTGACCAACGTGGTGACCGAGGTCAAGACCCTGGTGGACAACGTCCAACGCGCCACCGAAGCCTTCGAAAGCTTCTTCAACTGATTGCCGAGAATCCGGAGTACACCTACATGACTCAGTCCATCTGGAACAAACTGTTCACCGCCCTGCGCGGCGGCGCCAACGAAGTCGGCGAAAGCATCGCCGACCAGCAGGCCCTGCGCATCCTCGACCAGGAAATCCGTGACGCCGACAACGCCCTGTCCAACGCCAAGCGCGAGCTGGTCACCATCATGGCCAAGCACAAGCTGTCTTCGGAGCGAGTCAGCGAATTCACCGCGAAGATCGCCGACCTGGAATCCAAGGCCGTCGCCTCGCTGCAGGCCAACCGCGAAGACCTGGCCCTGGAAGTCGCCGAAGCCATCTCGACCCTGACCACCGGCCTGGAAGCGGAGCAGAAGCAAGCCAGCGAATTCGGCGCCTACGCCGAAAATATGCGCAAGGACATCGGCAAGGCCGAAGCGCGCATCCGCAGCCTGCGCCAGCAAGTGGACATGGCCAAGGCCCGGGAGAGCGTGCAGAAAGCCCAGGTCAGTGCCTCGATCGCCAGCGGCGGCGCCAACGGCAAGCTGGAAACCGCGGTCAACACCCTGAACCGCCTGCAAGCCAAGCAAGACCAGCGCGCGGCGGAAATGGAAGCCCAGGAGCAACTGGCCGATGCGAGCAACGGCAATGACCTGGAACGTCGCCTGCGCGAGGCCAACATCGTGCCGGACCAGGGCAGCGCCAACGCCATCCTCGAGCGCCTGAAAAAGCAGCAGTCGGCCGAGTAAGCCCCCTCTTGTAGCCGCTGCCGCAGGCTTGCCCAGCGGCTACATCAGCAATGCCCTTTTTCTGGCCTCTGGGAGGGCCTCGATGGCCGTTGCAAATGGTTTCAAGACCCTGGCGGGCCTGGCCCTGGTAATGATCGCCGTGCAGGTGCTCAACAGCCTGAGCGGCTACAGCCTGAATCTCTTCGGCCTGATCCCGCGCACCCTGCAGGGTTTGCCGGGGATACTCGTCTCGCCCTTTCTCCACGGTTCCTTTACCCACCTGACCGCCAACCTGGTGCCCTTCCTGATCCTCGGCGCCATGGTGATCGCCGAAGGCCAGCGGCGCTTCGTGGTGGCCAGCCTGATCATCATCCTGCTCGGCGGCGCACTGGTCTGGTTGTTCGGCTTCAGGGGCATCCACGTCGGCGCCAGCGCCTGGGTCTTCGGCCTGTGGGCCTACATCCTCACCCGCGCCTGGCTGTTGCGCAGTTGGAGCAGCCTACTGGCCGCCGCGGTGACGATGTTCCTGTATTCCGGCCTGGTCCTGGGGTTCCTGCCACGGGCCGGGGTGTCCTTCGAAGGGCATATCTTTGGCGCCTTCGCGGGGTTCATCGCAGCAAAAATGCTTTTATCCGGCGCCAAGCCGATGTCTAATGCCGCGCGGCAATGAGCCATGCCTTGCCCGGGCACGGCGCGCAGCATCACGGATAGATCAGCTCATCAGGAAATCAGGGATTCGATGTCGATTTTCATCTTGCTTCGGGTATACGCGGCCACCTTCTTCCAGCGCTTCGGCTGGATGGGCCTGGCCATCGCGCTCGGCGTGCATGCCGCGACCTCCTATCTCGGCCTGGTGGCCCTGGGCGAGCAGCACCTCACCGCGCCCGCGACCTTCATCTATTTCTATTTCACCACCACCCTGACCGTGGGTTATGGCGACCTGTCGCCGCAATCCGCCGCTGGCCGGGTGTTCGTCGCCGTGTGGGTGATGCTCGGCGGCATCGCGCTGCTGACCGCGGCCATCGGCAAGACCACCAGCAGCGTTATCGAAGTATGGAGAAAAGGCATGAAAGGCAAAGGCGACTTCACCGGCAAGACCGGGCATACCGTGCTGGTCGGCTGGGAAGGCGCGTCCAGCGAGCGGGTGATCGAATTGCTGCTGCAGGACGAAACCTCCAACGACAACCTGATCGTCATCTGCGACGCCTGCCTCGACGAGAACCCGATGCAGGGCAAGGCCGCCTTCATCAAGGGCGAAAGCCTGTCGTCCGCGGCCCTGCTGTTGCGCGCCGGGGTGCCCGGCGCCGAACGGGTACTGGTGCGCACCAGCTCCGACGACCTGACCCTGGCCAGCGTGCTGGCGATCAACCAGCTGCGCCCCAGCGGCCATGTGGTCGCCCACTTCAACGACAGCGAAATCGCCACCCTGGCCGCCTCCTACGCCCCCAAGCTGGAGTGCACCTCGAGCATGGCCATCGAAATGCTGGTGCGCTCCTCCCAGGACCCGGGCTCCTCGGTGGTGATCAACGAACTGCTATGCGTCGGCCAGGGCGCCACCCAATACGTCATGCGCCTGCCCGAGACTTACGAAGGCCGGTTCGCCGAGCTCTACGTACACCTCAAGGAACGCTACAACGCCACCCTGATCGGCTACCGCGCCCGCGGCGCGCAACACCCGCAGATCAACCCGCACAGCGATACGCGGATCCAGGGCGGCGAACTCTTCTACATCGCTTCCACCCGCCTCAAGGACATCGACAATGGGATGGTTTAAACGCTTTCTGGGGCTCCAGGCCCCGGCCACCACAGGTTCGAGTTTCGCCACCGGGCCACTGGGCCTGAGCATGGGCGCGGGCGTCCGCTTCGATGCCAGCCTCAAGCTGCTGCTCGCCGACAACAGCCGCGTGGCGATTCCCGGCGACCAGGCGGTCTACAGCGAAGGCCTGGTGGACCTGGGCCAGTCCGAATGGCTGTCGCGCTACTACCTGGACGACGAGGACTACTGGCTGCAGGTGCACACCAGCGGCGGCATCGACGGCCAGGTCAAATCGATCATCCTGTTCAACTACCTGAGCAACCAGGCCGTCAACAGCGAAGCCGAGCTGCGGCGCCTGGCCGGCCCGAACAGCCTGATCGGCCAGCCCACCTACAGCCTCGATGGCGTCGAGTACCTGCGCGAATGGGGCACCGAAGCCGGACAGACCGAGCTGGTGCCGCTGCGCGAGCAGGTGTCCAAGCCGGACGAGACCTTCGCCTTCGAAAGCCACTCGATGCTCTATGCCCGCGACACCGGCCTGACCAATCGCCGCGAGTTCCTGCTGTTTTCCGTGGAGCAATACGCCGACGGCAGCGTCAGCCTGGTGACCTCACTGGGCATTTCCCTGTACATGACCGACCTGCAAACCCTCTGACAAGGACCAGAACCCATGCTTGAAGCCCTTTCCATTTCCCTGAACAAATTCGCCGTGGTCGGTTTCCTGACCTACATCCTCGGCGCGGCCGTGCTGTTCGCCCTGTTCCAGTTCGTCTACACCCGCCTGACGCCGCACAAGGAGTTCGAGCTGATCCGCGAGGGCAACGTCTCCGCCGCCATCGCCCTGGGCGGCGCCATCATCGGTTTCGCCATCCCGGCGAGCAACGTCATCGCCTACTCCATCAGCCTGCTGGACTTCGCCGTCTGGGCGCTGATCGCCGCCGTGGTGCAACTGCTGGCGTTCCTGATGACCAGCCTGGTGCTCAAGGGCACGTCGCAGCGCATCCGCAACGGCGAAATCGCCGCTGGTATCTATGTCGCCGCCGTGGCCATCAGCGTCGGCCTGCTCAACGCCGCCTGCATGACCCCTTCGCAGAACTGATCGACCGCACGGAGCCCTCGATGAAACGAAGCCAATACGTTCAGCTCTCCCTGGCCGCCTCGGTGGCCCTGGCGATCTCGGGCTGCAACTCGGAGCCGGAGACCCTCGCGGTCCAGCAGAAATTCAACTTCCAGTCGGTGCAGGAATGCGTGGACGGCAAGATCGCCGTGGACGTCTGCTCCGATGCCTATATCAAGGCCATGGCGGAGCACCGCGCCCAGGCGCCGGTCTACGACAACCAGGCCGACTGCGATGCCGACTTCGTCGAAAACTGGTGCCAGGTGGACTCCAGCGGCAAGTTCGTGCCCAAGCTCGGCGGCTTTGAGATCAACGCCCAGGGCGCCTTCACCCGCGAACAGCTGGCGGCAGCCGGGGTCAGCCCCGAGGCTGGCCGCAGCTCGTCGTTCAGCAGCAATGACAGCGGCCTGCTCACCGGCCTGCTGATCGGCAACCTGCTCAGCGGCGGCAACCGCAACTATTACTCCGAGCCGGTCTACCGCTATCGCGACGACCGCGGCAGCTACGCCAACTCGACGCTCAACCAGCGCATCGCCAGCGGCTCGACCTTCTCCAAGTCACGCCAGGCGCAGTCGGGCAGCGGCTTCCGGACCACCACCCGGCCGATGTCCGTGGCCTCCTCCACCTCCCGTGGCGGCTTCGGCAGCCAGGCCAGCGCCCGCAGCGGCTGGGGCGGCTCCAGCTCCTCGAGCTGGAGTTCGGGACGCTCGAGCAGCTAAGGAAGCGCGCCATGAAGAAGATCCCCTGCAACGAACGCCCGGACTGGCGACAGACCGCGGAAAAACTCGGCTTCCTGTTCCACACCATCGACGGCGAAGCCTACTGGGACGAAAGCGCCTACTACCAGTTCAGCCTCAAGCAGATCGAAGACGACCTGGAAGACCCGACCACCGAGATCCATGAGATGTGCATGGACCTGGTGGACCGGGTGGTGCGCAGCGAGGCCCTGCTCGATCGCCTGAGCATTCCGCCGGCCTTCTACGACATGATCCGCACTTCATGGCTCGAGGGTCACCCGCATCTCTACGGCCGCCTGGACTTTTCCTATAACGGCCAGGGCCCGGCCAAGCTGCTGGAACTCAACTACGACACGCCCACCAGCCTCTATGAAACCGCGGCGTTCCAATGGGGCTGGCTGGAGCAGAACATCGAGCGCGGCCTGCTGCCGCGGCATGCCGACCAGTTCAACAGCATCGACACCCGGCTGCACCAGGCTTTCGCCCAGCTGGGGATCAAGCGTCCATTCTATTTCGCCTCGATGAAGGATTCGGTGGAGGACCGCGCCACCACCGACTACCTGCGCCTGATCGCGGAAAAGGCCGGCATCGAGTCGCGGCACATCGACGTGGAAGACATCGGCCTCACCGCCGAAGGTCGCTTCGTCGACCTGCAGGACCGCTGGATCCCGCACCTGTTCAAGCTGCACGCCTGGGAGTTCATCTTCCACGAGCCCTTCGGCGCGGCAATCGCCGCCAGCGACACGCAGTTCTTCGAGCCGGCGTGGAAATCCATCCTCTCCAACAAGGGCATCCTGCCGCTGCTCTGGGAGGCCCACCCGGGCCACCCGAACCTGCTGGAGACCCACCTGGACCCACACCCGCAACGCGAGGTGCCCAAGGGCTGGGTGCGCAAGCCGTTCTTTTCCCGCGAAGGCGCCAACATCGAGTTGCGCACCCCGCAGGACGAGGTGGTCAAGGAAGACGGTCCCTACACCGACGCGCCCTACATCCTGCAGTCCTTCGCCCCGCTGCCGCGCTTTGGCGACAGCTACACCCTGATCGGCTCCTGGGTCATCGGCGACCAGGCCGCCGGCATCGGCGTGCGTGAAGACGACAGCCTGATCACCAAGGACTCCAGCCGGTTCCTGCCGCACCTGATCCTCGACTGATATATCCGCCGGGGCGCGCAATGCGCCTCGGCCTCTTTCTCAACGGCTACAGCACAATAACTATCTCCAGCATTGTTATGGCCGTCATTCAGAACTGCCTTATATAACTTGCCCATCATTTATCTGAGTTCCGCTACAGACCTTACTTAAAGCTGAACGAACATATGATTCGTGGCAATTTAATCTTGACTTGACAGGTTGGCCTGAGTAAATTGCGCGGGCCGGCCAAACCGGCCTTTTTTCAACTCACAAAAGAAGCCAATGGACACAGTATCTAGACGCTGTCTGGTCGATGCGCTTGCGCAAGGCTGGGCACTTAACCCAGAACATGACGGGACTCGACTTTTCGGTCGGGTGAGCTGCGCTAGAGCTTGACGCTCCTTCGTAACTTGCCTTCACCGGAGCCAGTCCGGTCGCGAGGCAACTGTTATGAACTTCAAATCCACTGTAATGCCCGGCGTACGCGCCTTTGCATCGACCATGCGGGTCAAGCCCTGCGCTGAGCGCGCGGCCGTTTCCCGGGTCGGCACCCTGTATTCCACCCCCTCCTCGCAAACCCGGCCGCGGGCCAACTGGCGCGTCTGCCCGGTCACCTGCCGGCTCCAGCAACGCTGGAGTTTCGACGACAGCCAGGACCCTCAGAGTCGGAGCCTGGCCGGCCTCCTCATGCAGGCCGGCCTGCTGCTGAGCTTGTCCCGGGACTCGCACTTCTAGTTCAACCGAAGGCACTTCCAAGTCCTTCCTGAACGTTTTCCCTAATAAGGAATTCGGCAACTTCCTATTGCCTGCTTACAACTAAAAGTTGGTGGTCATTGTTATGGACGAAGCCAGTAGTAGGTTCGTCGCCTGTTCATATTCATTGAATAGGCGGCGAACGTTAAAACCAATAAAACGCAACTACCTGAATCGATCGCTTACTTGCGGCTCGACATACGTTCGCTCGTCTTTGAATAGGTGAGTGGTCTGTGTGTCGTGCCGCAAGCCTGCGGCAGGAGCACACGTAATGACTACGGTAAAAACCCGCACCGCCTCCTCGCAAAACCCCACCCGCGACGACACCCGACTGTCGATGCGCGCCGCCCGCGAAGCGCAGAACAGCCTTGGCGTGACCCTGGACAACGTCAAGTCGAACGCCAACGGCCTGACCGAACTCGACGCCGAAGGCCGCCTGCAGCGCGACGGCTTCAACGAAGTGGCCCACGACCGGCCGCCGCATGCCCTGGTGCAGTTGCTGCAAGCCTTCAACAACCCGTTCATCTATGTGCTGATGACGCTGACCGCCATCAGCTTCTTCACCGACTTCTGGCTGCCCCTGCAAGCCGGCGAGGAAACCGACCTGACCGGGGTGATCATCGTCCTGGTCATGGTCCTGGTCAGCGGCCTGATGCGCTTCTGGCAGGAATACCGTTCGGCCAAGGCCGCCGAGGCGCTCAAGGCCATGGTGCGGACCACCGCCACCGTGCTGCGCCGCGAGCAGATGGGCATGAAAGCCGCGCTGCGCGAAGTGCCGATGCGCGACCTGGTAGTCGGCGACATCGTGCAACTGTCGGCCGGCGACATGATTCCCGCCGATATCCGCCTGATCGAATCTCGCGACCTGTTCATCAGCCAGGCGGTGCTGACCGGCGAGGCGCTGCCGGTAGAGAAGTACGACACCCTGGGCGCGGTGCAGGAGAAATCCGCCCACCGCACAGCGGCCGACCAGCAGGACCTGCTCGACCTGCCGAACATCTGCTTCATGGGCACCAACGTGGTCAGCGGCACCGCCACCGCGGTGGTGGTGGCCACCGGGTCGCGCACCTACTTCGGTTCCCTGGCGCGCTCCATCGTCGGCTCGCGGACCCAGACCGCCTTCGACCGCGGGGTGAACAGCGTCAGCTGGCTGCTGATCCGCTTCATGCTGGTGATGGTGCCGGTGGTGCTGCTGATCAACGGCTTCACCAAGGGTGACTGGGCCGAAGCCTTTATGTTCGCCCTGGCGGTGGCCGTCGGCCTGACCCCGGAAATGCTGCCGATGATCGTCAGCGCCAACCTGGCCAAGGGCGCCGCGGCCATGGCCAAGCGCAAGGTGGTGGTCAAGCGCCTCAACGCGATCCAGAACTTCGGCGCCATGGACGTGCTGTGCACCGACAAGACCGGCACCCTGACCCAGGACCGGATCATCCTCGAGCACCACGTCGATATCAGCGGCAGCCGCTGCGACCAGGTGCTGCAACTGGCCTGGCTCAACAGCTACCACCAGAGCGGCATGAAGAACCTGATGGACCGCGCAGTGGTGAGCTACGCCGAAAACAACCCGAAGTTCAGCGCGCCCGATGCCTGGAGCAAGGTCGATGAACTGCCGTTCGATTTCGTCCGCCGGCGCCTCTCGGTGATCCTCGCCGACGCCAGCGGCCATCATCTGCTGGTGTGCAAGGGCGCGGTCGAGGAAATGCTCGACACCGCCACCCGGGTGCGCCAGGACGGCGTCACCATGGCCCTCGACGCCGGGCGCCGGGCGGCGCTGCTGGAGCTGGCCGAGGAATACAACCGCGACGGTTTCCGCGTGCTGCTGGTCGGCACCCGCGACCTGGCGCCGGGGCAGACCCGCCAGCAATACAACGCCAGCGACGAGCGCGAGCTGATCATCGAAGGCTTCCTGACCTTCCTCGATCCGCCCAAGGAAACCGCCGGCCCGGCCATCGCCGCGCTACGCGAAAACGGCGTGACGGTGAAGGTGCTGACCGGCGACAACCCGATCGTTACCGCGAAGATCTGCCGCGAGGTCGGCCTGGAAGTCGGCCAGCCGCTGCTCGGGCGCGATATCGAGCACATGGACGATGCGGTGCTCGCGCGCCTGGTGGAAGAACGCACGGTATTCGCCAAGCTCACCCCACTGCAGAAATCCCGGGTGCTCAAGGCCCTGCAGGCCAACGGGCATACCGTGGGCTTCCTCGGCGACGGCATCAACGACGCCCCGGCGCTGCGCGACGCCGATGTCGGCATCTCGGTGGACAGCGGCACCGACATCGCCAAGGAATCGGCGGACATCATCCTCCTGGAAAAGAGCCTGATGGTCCTCGAAGAAGGCGTGATCAAGGGTCGCGAGACCTTCGGCAACATCATGAAGTACCTGAACATGACCGCCAGTTCCAACTTCGGCAACGTGTTCTCGGTGCTGGTGGCCAGTGCATTCATTCCGTTCCTGCCGATGCTGGCGATCCACCTGCTGCTGCAGAACCTGATGTACGACATCTCCCAGCTGTCGCTGCCGTGGGACAAGATGGACAAGGAGTTCCTGCGCAAGCCGCGCAAGTGGGACGCCAAGAACATCGGGCGCTTCATGCTGTGGATCGGGCCGACCTCGTCGATCTTCGACATCACCACCTTCGCCCTGATGTGGTTCGTGTTCGCCGCCAACAGCGTGGAAATGGCCGCCCTGTTCCAGTCTGGCTGGTTCATCGAAGGCCTGCTCTCGCAGACCCTGGTGGTGCACATGCTGCGCACCCAGAAGATCCCGTTCATCCAGAGCACCGCGGCGTTGCCGGTGATGCTGATGACCGGCCTGGTGATGGCCCTGGGCATCTACGTGCCGTTCTCGCCGCTGGGTGCAATGGTCGGCCTGGTACCGCTGCCGTGGGAATACTTCCCTTGGCTGGTCGGCACCCTGCTGTGCTACTGCGTCGTCGCCCAGACCATGAAGACCCTCTATATCCGTCGCTTCAAGCAATGGTTCTGAGGACCTGACGGTCCGCTTTGCTGCCATCGCGAGCAAGCTCGCTCCTACAGCCCCCCTTGTAGGAGCGAGCTTGCTCGCGATAGCCGCAAGACGGCGCTACCCCAGGCACCGCCCATCCAGGTATCGCAAACACCGGGCCCCGCCCAAGTGGAGCACCCAGCATGAAACCGATCATCGAGCTGCTGTCATCGGCCGAACGCGCCTTGCGCGCGCTGCTGGTAATCGTCCTGGAACGGATCGCCACCCTGCTGACCAAGGCCAGTGTGCGGCTATATGCCCGGGGCCTGCTGAGCGGGGTCGAGATCCGCCTGCTGCTGGGCCTTGCCAGCGCCCTTCATCGCCGCTGCATCCGCCTGCTGCGATCCGCCAAGCCATGAAACACACAAGGGAGAGTCCTCATGTCGGGAACTACTCTGCTGATCAACCTCGCTGGCTCCATCGCCCTGCTGCTGTGGGGCACCCAGATGATTTCCTCGGCGCTGCTGCGCGGCTTCGGCACCCAGCTGCGCCAGTGGCTGGGGCAGCACCTGAACAACCGCTGGATGGCCCTGCTGTCCGGCATCGCCATCACCGGGGTCCTGCAAAGCAGCACCGCGGTGAGCCTGATGGCCAGCTCCTTTACCGCCACCGGCACCCTGGGCCTGGCCCCCGCGCTGGCGGTGATGCTCGGGGCCAATATCGGCTCGACCCTGGTGGTGCAACTGCTCAGCGTCGATATCTCGATCCTCACGCCGCTGGTGCTGCTGGCGGGCTTTATCGTCTTTCGCCTGCGCGACGACTCGCGCTTTGAAAGCCTCGGCTGCGCGCTGATCGGCCTGGGGCTGATGCTGCTGGCCCTGCGCATGCTCGGCAGCACCCTGGGCGAAGTGGAAGGCACGCCGGTGTTCGCCGCGCTGATGCGTGGCCTCGACGGCGACCTGCTGATCGCCCTGCTGGCGGCGGCGCTGCTGACCTGGCTGTGCCACTCCAGCGTCGCCGTGGTGCTGCTGGTGGCGTCCCTGGCCGCCACCGGGCTGCTGTCGTCGGTGACCGCCATGGCCCTGGTGCTGGGGATCAATATCGGCGGCGCCCTGCCATCGCTGTTCAACGCCGATTCCAGCGTCGCCCGGCGCCTGCCCCTGGGCAATCTGCTGGTGCGCCTCAGCGGCGCCGCCGTACTGCTGCCGTGCCTGCCCTGGATCGCCCAGAGCGCGCCGGTCGCCGCCGTCGATGCCAGCCTGCAGGTGGTGTACCTGCACAGCCTGTTCAACCTGGTGCTGGCCCTGTTGTTCATCGGCCTGACCGGGCCCATGGCAACCTTGCTCAACCGCCTGCTGCCGGAGCCGCCGCGCGACGTCGACCCGGGCATGCCGCACTACCTGGACGAAGCCGGCCTGGCGGTGGCCAATATCGGCCTGTCCAACGCCGCCCGCGAAGCCCTGCGCCTGGCCGACATGCTGTCGCTGATGCTCGACCGGGTACTGCGCCTGTTCCAGGCCTCGACCCCGGCCGGTGCAGATGAGGTGCGGCGCATCGACCAGTCGCTGGACCTGCTCAGCGCCGCGATCCGCGCCTACCTGGCGGATATCGGCCAGGACGGCATCAGCGACCAGGACGCCGACCGCGCCCAGGAAATCCTGCTGTTCGTGATCAACCTGGAACACGCCGGCGACATCCTCTCCAGCAGCCTGACCCAACTGGCGGCGCGCCGGCTGCGGCGCGGCGAGCAGTTCTCGGTGTTCGAGCTGGACTGCATCGAGCCCTTGCACCAGGCCGTGGTCGACAGCCTGAGCCTGGCGATCACCGTGTTCCTGCGCGAAGACCTGGCCAACGCCCACCAACTGCTGAACCGCAAGGAACTGGTCAGGCGGCTGGAAGCCGACGCCAGCCGCGAGCACTTTCGCAGCCTGCGCGAGGACCGCACGGCCTGGGCCGAGTCCGGCGACATTTTCCAGCGGGTGTTGCGCGATTACCGGCGCGTGCACCACCACATCGCGGCCCTGGCCTATCCGGCGCTGGAGCGGGCCGGCGAGCGCGACCTGGATAACGCCGAACTGGGTGAAATGCTGCTGGACAACCCGTTGAGCATCCAGCCGACGGCGCAGGAGACCGCACGATGCGTGTCCTGATCTGCGCGGGGCGCCACTGCGCCGACGTCCAGCTGTGCCGGCGGGTGCTCGACGCCTTTCAGCGCCTGCATGAAGTGCAGGTGCTGATCCACGGCGGCAGCCAGTTTCTCGGCGCACAAATAGAAGACTGGGGCCGGGAAATCGGCGCCGACATCGTGCGTTACCCGGCCAACTGGCAACTGCACGGCAAGCTCGCCGAACGCCTGCGCAACGCCTTCATGTTGCGCGACAGCCGGCCGGACATGGTCATCGCCCTGCCCGGCGGCGACGACACCGAAGAGCTGGTGGCCCTGGCCAGGGCCGCGGGCATCCAGACCCTGTCAGTGAGCGACTGGCAATGACCCTTTTCCCCACTCGACTACTTCCCCACTCGACTACGCAGCGGCCCACACAGCGCGGCCGCCGCCCATGCCTTAGCGAGAACCGACATGTCCAAATACAGCCCTTCGCGCCACAACCGCTTCGCCAGCCTCACGCGCGACCTGCCCCCGGCGAAACGGCGCATGCTGCGACGCAACCTGATGTTCGTCACCATCACCCTGAGCCTGATCGGCCTGCTGACCCTGGTCGCCAAGGCCAACGCCGCGGGCGGCGCCTATGTGGTGGACGACGGCGCAATCAACGCACCGGGGGAATGCAACCTGGATATCTGGTATCAGAGCCTGCGTCACCACGGCGCAAGCCATGGCGCGGTGGTCTCCCCGGCCTGCACCTTCGCCGGCCTGCCCAGGCTGCAACTGGGCGCCGCCCTCGAGCGCAACCGTGAGGATGGCCACGGGGAAACCCAGCTGAGCCCGCAACTCAAGGCGCAACTGTGGAACCGCGAAGACCTGGGCCTGCAACTGGCATTGGCGACGTCCGCGCATTTCGCCCTCAACCGCAACCACTCGTTCGACGGTGGCGACATCGGTCTGCCCCTGACCTATCAGCCCCTGGACAGCCTGCGCCTGAACCTCAACGCCGGCTGGGCCCACGCCTATGACGACGGCCAGCAGAACCACCACTGGACCTGGGGCGGCGGCTTCGAATACGACCTGGGCGAACGCCTGACCCTGGTCGCCGAGCGTTACGGCCAGCGCGGCGGCCAGCAGGCCTGGCAAGCCGGGCCACGACTGCACCTGGGGGCGAACCTGGACCTCGACCTGGTGCTCGGTGGCCAGTTGAACGAAGGCCGCGACCGCTGGCTGACCAGCGGCGCGACCTTGAGGTTCTAAGAGGCTTCTGCAGGAACGGCCGGCCGACGCTCGATTGCTGGCGATAGGGACGACGCGGTGTGCCTGACACACCGCCTCGCGAGCAAGCTGCGCTCCTACAGGATCGGCGCCTGCCGCGAGTCCGCGCTCGCCGCAAAGCCTGTAGGAGCCAGCTTGCTGGCGATAGGCGCAGCGCGCCGGCAGGTCAGACTAATGCAGACTCAGCGGATATCGCTGCGCCGATACAGGCTCAGGCCCAGCGCCAGCACCGCGAGCATGCCGGCGCAGCTGCGGTTGATCCACAGCATCACCCGCGCGGAGAAGGTGCGCATGGCATAGCGCCCGCCAAAAATGTAGGTCGCCATCATAGCGATGCGCCCCAGTCCGCCACCTGGCGGGCGCTGATGCTGACGCCGCCGCACACCACGATCACCACGTCCCGCGCCGCGGCGATGGCCGGGTGATCGAGATAGGCCACCGCCAGCGAGACGCCGCAGGCCGGCTCCACCAACTGGCGCAGATCGTCGGCATAACGCACCACGCCGAGGATCGCCTCGGCATCCGACAACACCAGCGACTGATGGGCAAAAGCCTGGATCTGCTGCAACGGCCAGGCCGCCACCTGGGCCGCGCCGAGGGAACTGGCGACGGTGTCGATCTTCGCCAGTTTGACCGGGTGCCCGGCCGCCAGCCCCGCGGCAAAGGAAGCGCTGCCGGTGGTTTCACAGGCGATGATCCGGCAGTCCTGGCGCTGGTGGCGCAGCAGGCCGGTGAGGATGCCGGCCAGCAAGCCTCCGCCGCCCACCGACGCCACTATGGTGTCGACCTGCGGACAGTCTTCGAGGATCTCATCGACCATGCTGCTGTGCCCTTGCCACAGCACCGGGTGGTCGAAGGCCGGCACGTATTCGCTGTCGGCAGCGCTGCTCAGTTGCAGCGCGCGTTCGTTGGCCTGGTCCCAGACCTGGCCATGCACCAGCACCTCGGCGCCGGTCCGGGCGATGCGTTCGCGAGTGGTTTGCGCGGTGGTCTGCGGCACCACGATGCAGGCTTGCAGGCCAAGGCTGGCCGCCGCCATCGCCGTGGCCAGACCGGCATTGCCGCCGGACGGACAGACCACGCGGCGCTTGCCCTGCTGCGCCGCCTGGGTACAGAGCAGGCCCAGGCCGCGCATCTTGAACGAGCCGCCGGGCTGCAGGTTTTCCAGCTTGAGCCAGATGCGCCGGGTGGCCGTGGACAACCCGGGATGCAGGATCAGGGGGGTGCGGATATGCAGCATCATGGGCTCCTTGAATGAAGACGGGCGTCTTGCAACCCTAGACGCTCAGGCCTGCCTATGCCGCCTCCCCCAGCCGCTCGCCGGTCAGCGAATCGGCGGTATGCGGATATCGCCTTGGCGGCACTGGGTGCGCACGCCCTTGCCACAAGCGCCGAACCCCAGGTTCTTGTCCAGGCAGACCCGCACTTCGGAGAGTTCCGGGCCGCTGCACAACACCGCGACGCCCTTCTCCGGAATGCCCGGGTTGGCCTGGCGGAACAACTGCTCGATCTCCCGGGCCTCGAAGTAATGCACGGTGGTCGAAGGTTCCAGCACCTCGGGAATCTTCACCTTGCCCAGGGCCTGGTCGGAGGTCTCCAGGTAGCCCATGGCGCCCAGGCCGCTGCAGGTGCCGTGCTTGCTCCATTCGTGCTCCAGCAGCTTGGCGGTGGGGAACAGGGTCAGGCCCTTGGCCCGCTCTTCGGCGTTCAACTGCGTCAAGGGCGGGCAGGATTCCGGCCAGCCGCCCTTGGCGTATTGCGGCCACAGGCCATGCAGGACAAAACCGTAGCCCTTGCCAGAGCACTGCTCGTTTTCCGGATGGGTCAGGCAAAAGGTCGGCGACCAGGACAGCGACAGCAGGTAGTAGTCGAACACCCCGGCGACCGAGTCGCGCTGCTGTCGCGCCTCCCGTGCCTGGCTGACCCCGACGGTGCAGATCATCAGCGCGGCCAGCGCCGCGGTTGCAAACAGTTTTCTCATAGACCCTCTCCTTGGGATGGGGCAGTGGGTGAACGGCCCCGTAGTGACCTGGCCGGTAGCGGCCAGACACCCTTCTTGGCACGGGGCTGTTGCAGGAAGATGACAGGCCGCCTCCCCCGCGGGGAAGCTGGCCGATGTTAGCGAAGCGTTTTAGCAGACAGATCGGGTTGGCGCCATGGCCAGCGGGCAGCGTCTACGCAATGGCCAGGCGAATGTGGGATTTGTGGCGAACACTCGCTTCTGTAGGAGCGAAGCTTGCTCGCGAAGTGGTGTGTCAGGCACACCGCGCTGCCCCAATCGCCGACAATCGAGCGTCGACCGGCCGCTCCTACCGAAGCATCTGCGGGGTGAACGATAAATAACGATCGTTGGCGCCAAGTGCGCAAGATCGTTCAAGCCATTTCCGTCACGGGCTGGCACAGTCGGTTCCCGTTCCTTGATTGCAGGCTGTCATGTCTAGCATTGTTCTTCCCCGCACCGCGTTCCTGCGCGGTGCCGTTGCCATCCTGCCGCTGTCCCTGGCCACCGCGCCCTGGGGGTTGCTGGCGGGTTCCATGGCCATCGAGGCCAATCTCACGCCCCTGCAAGGCCAGGGCTTGTCGAGCATCGTCTTCGCCGGCGCCGCGCAACTGGTGGCGATCGGCATGCTCAAGGGCGGCGCGGGGATCTTCTCGATCCTGCTCACTACCCTGCTGCTGACCTCCCAGCACCTGCTGTACGGCATGAGCCTGCGTTCGGTGATTTCGCCGCTACCAGGGCGCTGGCGGGTCGGCCTGGGCTTCCTGCTCACCGATGAGCTGTTCGCCCTGACCAGTCAGCACGACAAGCAGCAGTTCGACCGCTGGTATGCCCTTGGCGTGGGCCTGACGTTCTATATCGCCTGGAACCTGTTCACCCTGGCCGGGATCGTCCTCGGGCGCGCCATCCCCGGGCTCGAACACCTGGGCCTGGACTTCTCCATCGCCGCCACCTTTATCGCCCTGATCACGCCGCTGGTGCGCAACGTGCCGGCCGTGGTCTGCGTGGCGGTGTCGCTGTTCTGCTCGGTGCTGTTCAGCTACTGGCAATGGGGCTCGGCCCTGGTGCTGTCGGGCCTGCTGGGCATGACCGCGGGTTTTCTCTGCAACAAGTTCTACCGGGAGCGCACATGATGGTCTGGGCAGTGATTTTCGGCATGGGCTTGCTGGTGTTTCTCAACCGCTATGTGTTTCTCGAACCGCGCCTGCCGGTGCGCCTGAGCAGCAACGCCCGGCAGTTCCTCGGCTTTGCCGTACCGGGCATGCTCACCGCGATCTGCGGGCCGATCGTGTTCATGCCCGAGCAGCAGCTGAACCTGGCCTACGACAACCCGTACCTGATCAGCTCGCTGGTGGCCATCGTGCTGGTGATCTACACCCGCAACACCCTGGTCAGCATGCTGCTGAGCATGGCGTTCTTTTTCCTGCTGCGCTGGTGGTTGTAGGGGCTGGTTGGCGCTCTGAAGAACGCGGTGTGCCTGCCCCACCGCCCTGCCCCCAATCGGCAACCCGGCCCCTCAAGGCGCCTTGGCTTCGCGCAACAGCTGCTGGATCACCTGTTCCTGCGTCTCGTAACTGCCCTCGCCAAAGTGGCTGTAGCGCACCTGGCCGCGGGCGTCGACAAAGTAGTGGGCCGGCCAGTACTGGTTGTCGAAGGCACGCCAGATCGCATAGTCGTTGTCGATGGCCACCGGGTAGCCGATATCCAGCTTGCGCACCTGGGCCGTGACGTTGTCGATGACCTTTTCGAAGGCGTATTCCGGGGTGTGCACGCCGATCACCACCAGCCCGTCCTTGGCGTACTTTTTCGCCCAGGCGTTCACATACGGCAGGCTGTGCTGGCAGTTGATGCAGTCGTAGGTCCAGAAGTCCACCAGTACCACCTTGCCGCGCAAGGCTTCGGCGTCCAGCGGCGGCGAATTCAACCATTGCACCGCGCCACTCAGCGAAGGCATCGGGCCCTTGCTCGGCAGCGTCTCGGCGGGTGCCGCGCCAGCCTTGTCGATCAGATAGTCCAGGGCCTTGGGCACGCTCTTCAGCAGGCCCTGCTCGAGGGCCGCGCCGCCTTGGGATGAGGTGCTGGCCAGCAGGCGGTCGTCCACCCCGCTGCCGATCGCCACGGCCGCCAGCAACACCAGGCAACCGGCGGCACGGCGCAACCAGGCGGTGGCCGGCAGGGACGGCTTGAGCCGGTTGACCAGCCCTCTTCCGGCAAAGATCAGCAGCCCCAGGGACAGGGCACTGCCCAGGCCGTAGGCCAGCAGCAACAGGCTGGTCTGGGCGCTCGCCCCTTGCAGCATGGCACCAGTCAGGATCACCCCGAGAATCGGCCCGGCACAGGGCGCCCAGAGCAAGCCGGTGGCCACCCCCAGCAACAGCGCCGCCAAGGGCCCGGAGAACTTGCGCGCCCGATCGAGGCGCAGGCCGTCCAGGCGATTGCCCAGGCTGACCCAGGGGCGGGCCAGCCAGTTGCCGAAGCGGGTAAATATCAGCGACAACGCGAACAGCCCCAGCACAATCAGCGCCAGCTGGCGCCCGATGCCGTTGGCCCGGACGATCCAGTCGCTGCCGACCACCGCCAGGCTCGACACCAGGGCAAAGGTCAGCGCCATGCCGCCGAGGGTCAGCAGCACCGAGCCGCGCGAGCGGTCGGCCCGGGCGAACAGGAACGGCACCACCGGAAGAATGCAGGGGCTGAGGATGGTCAGGACCCCGCCGAGAAACGCTATGAGCAACATGGCATCACCTGTGATCGGTCAATGTCCCGCCCGCCATCGATGGCGGGCGTATCCAGGGTGGGCAGGCCGGTTCAGGCCTGGTTGTCGGCGCGCATCCCTTGCGGGGTGCGCTCGTAGCCGCCTTCGGCGAGCAGCGGCGCCGCTCGCTCTGGCTGGCCGCCCTGGCTCAAGGGCGCGAGCTGGAAGCAGGTCGTGCAGGACGAATCGGCGGCGCTGGCATCCACAGCCACACCGGCCAGGGTCAAGGTCAGGGCAAGCAGGCAGGTTTTCAGGGTGTTCATGGGCTGATCCTCATGTTCAACAGGGACTACATGACAAGTGAGTGCACTCAGTTGCCGTCGTTACAGTTGTTGGCGAACTTGCGGTAATCCAGGGCCTGGGTACGGCCCTGGGAATCGAGGTAGGTCATGCGGGCATTGACCACGCCGCAGCTCGGCTCGGCGTCTTCGGTCATCGACAGGACTTTCTGGATATCCAGCTGGGTGCCATAGCTGTAGGTCTGGGCCTGCACGGTGCTTTCGGCGCGGGCCGACAGGGTGCAGATATTCAGCGCGGCGAACAGGCAGGCAGCGTAGAGGGCGGTTCGTTTCATGCGGGTTTCCTCGAACGACAATGGGTTGGGTTGCGAGGCCAGTGGCTGTGCCTCGATGGAGCCCATTGAATGCGCGGCAGGTATCGCGCTTGTGTCGGCAAACCGCCCTTGCGGTGTCCCTGCGTATCCATGCAGCCGGGGGATACACAGCGATACAAAGGCGTCGGAAAAACCCTGTTTTGCATCGCCGTGTATTCAGCCAGGCGCCAGATACACTGCAATACAAAAGCCCGCAGGCAGGCCCGCCCGGGCCCTATAGACTAGGCAGCACGACCCTATGCAGAGGCAACCCCATGGATCATGTCGATCACGTATTGATAGTCGATGACGACCGCGAAATCAGAGAGCTGGTAGGCAACTACCTGAAAAAGAACGGCCTGCGCACCACGGTAGTGGCTGACGGCAGGCAGATGCGCAGCTTCCTGGAAACCACCCCGGTGGACCTGATCGTGCTCGACATCATGCTGCCCGGCGACGACGGCCTGCTGCTGTGCCGCGAGCTGCGCGCCGGCAAGCACAAGGCCACGCCGGTGCTGATGCTGACCGCGCGCAACGACGAGACCGACCGCATCATCGGCCTGGAGATGGGCGCCGACGACTACCTGGTCAAGCCCTTCGCCGCCCGCGAGCTGCTGGCGCGGATCAATGCCGTGCTGCGCCGCACGCGCATGCTGCCGCCGAACCTGGTGGTCACCGAGAGCGGCCGCCTGCTGGGCTTCGGCCGCTGGCGCCTGGACACCACCGCGCGCCATCTGCTGGACCAGGACGGCACCCTGGTCGCCCTGAGCGGCGCCGAATACCGGCTGCTGCGGGTGTTCCTCGACCACCCGCAACGGGTACTCAACCGCGACCAGCTGCTCAACCTGACCCAGGGCCGCGACGCCGACCTGTTCGACCGCTCCATCGACCTGCTGGTCAGCCGCCTGCGCCAGCGCCTGCTGGACGACGCCCGCGAACCGGCCTACATCAAGACCGTGCGCAGCGAGGGTTATGTGTTCTCGCTGCCGGTGGAGATCCTCGAGGCCGCGTCATGAAGCTTGCGTTGCACTGGCCGCGCACCCTCGCCTCGCGACTGTCGCTGATTTTCCTGATCGGCCTGGCGCTGGCCCAGGGCCTGTCGTTCGCCGCGCAGTCCTACGAGCGCTACCAGAGCGCGAAGATGACCATGCTCGGCAACCTGGAGAGCGACGTCGCCACCTCCATCGCCATCCTCGACCGCCTGCCCGCCGCCGAGCGCCCCGCCTGGCTGCAACGTCTGCAACGGCGCAACTATGGCTACCTGCTCAGCGCCGGCGAACCCGGCCAGCCCATGGACAGCGCCGATGTACCGGTCTCGGTGAACTCGATCAAGAACGCCATTGGCGGCGACTACCACCTGACATTCAACACCATCCCCGGACCGCGCCAGCACTATCAGGCCCACCTGCAACTGGCCGACGGCAGCCCGCTGACCATCGACGTGCGCCCGGCGATGACGCCGATATCGCCCTGGTTGCCGGCAGTGTTGCTGGGGCAGTTGCTGGTGCTGATCCTCTGCGCCTGGCTGGCGGTACGCATCGCCGTGCGCCCGCTGACCCGGCTGGCCCAGGCGGTGGACAGCCTCGACCCCAACACCCACGGCGTACACCTGGACGAAAAGGGCCCGATCGAAGTGGTGCACGCGGCCAAGGCCTTCAATGCCCTGCAGGCGCGGATCGGCGCCTACCTCAAGGAGCGCATGCAACTGCTGGCGGCGATTTCCCACGACCTGCAGACGCCGATCACCCGCATGAAACTGCGCGCCGAGTTCATGGACGACTCCACCGAGAAGGACAAGCTGTGGAACGACCTGAGTGAAATGGAGCACCTGGTGCGCGAAGGCGTGGCCTATGCCCGCAGCATCCATGGCGCCACCGAGGCCAGTTGCCGCATCGACCTGGACGCGTTTCTCGACAGCCTGGTGTTCGACTACCAGGACACCGGCCAGGACGTCGAGCTGGCCGGCAAGAACGGCGCGCTGATCGACACCCGCCCCCACGCCCTGCGCCGGGTGCTGGTGAACCTGGTGGACAACGCGCTGAAGTTCTCCGGCGCGGCGCGGATCGAAGTCCAGGCACAAGCCGGCGATCGCCTGTCGGTCAAGGTCCTGGACCGCGGCCCGGGGATCAGCGAAGAGCAACTGGCCGAAGTGCTCAAGCCGTTCTATCGGGTGGAAAGCTCGCGCAATCGCGACACCGGTGGCACCGGCCTGGGGCTGGCCATCGCCCAGCAACTGGCGGTGGCCCTGGGTGGCTCGCTGCGCCTGAGTAATCGCGAAGGGGGAGGCCTGTGCGCGGAGCTGATCCTGGTCAGCAACAAGGCCAGCCTCTGAGCGCCTCGCTACACAGGCTTACATAACCGCCCCTCGCCGACACAGCCGATATACATGGCCTTGCAAGACTCCTGGGACGCGCCGCGACAGCGGCGCCCAACCTCAAGGAGCCTCTCATGCCCACACCATCCCTTCCCTCGCGTTTCCACGGCTGGCGGCTGTTCAGCCTGCTGGCCGCCGCCGTGCTGCTGATGACCGCGCTGGTGCTGCTGCTCGAGCCGAACCTGGTCGAGGCCACCCGCAGCGCCATCCGCGCCACCGCGCGTTCGTCCTTCGTGCTGTTTCTGCTGGCCTTCACTGCCTCGGCATTCGCCGTGCTGCTGCCCTCTCCCCTGAGCCAGACGCTGGTGCGCGAGCGCCGTTTCATCGGCCTGGCGTTCGCCTTCTCGCACCTGCTCCACGCGCTGCTGATCTACAGCTACGGGCAACTGAACCCGCAGTTCTGGCCCGGCCGCAGCACCCTGGGCAACCTGCCCGGGTCCGTGGGTTACCTGTTTATCCTGCTGCTGACCCTGACCTCGTTCAAAGGCCCGGCCTCGCTGCTCAGCCGCACGGCCTGGAAACGCTTGCACACCACCGGCATGTGGGTGATCGCCGCGATATTCGCTTTCTCCAATTTCAAACGCATCCCCTTGAGCGCCTGGTACCTGCTGCCTTTCACGCTCACCTGCTCGGCCATGGCGATCAACCTGCTGGGCAAGCTGGCCCAGGCCAACAAACGCCGGCAACGCCAGGCCCTGAACCCGCGCTGAGCTGATACCGCCCCGGTAGCCGCTGGCGCAGGCGCTGCGATCGACGTCGCAGGCGGCGCCGCTTTTGTAATGCCCCCCACTTTGCCCAGGAGATCCACCCGATGATCCTCACACTGTCGTCCGCCCTCGACGGGCTGCAACGCCACCTCAATCGCCTGTCCCCTTGGGTCGCCCTCCTCAGCCTGCGCCTGTTGCTGGCCTGGGAGTTTTTCGAGTCGGGCCTGGAAAAATGGCGGGGGGAAAACTGGTTCCAGCAGATCCAGTCCGCCTTCCCCTTTCCCTTCGACCAGTTGCCGGCGAGCCTGAACTGGCAGCTGTCGATGTGGGCCGAGCTGCTGTGCCCCCTGGCGCTGCTGCTGGGCCTGGGCACCCGCTGCGCCGCGCTGGTGCTGATCGTGGTCACAGTGGTCGCCACCGCCGCCGTGCACTGGCCGGCCGACTGGTCAAGCCTCAGTGAACTGGCCCAGGGATACGCCATCAGCAACAAGGGCCACGGCAACTTCAAACTGCCGGTGATCTACCTGGCGGCGCTGCTGCCGCTGCTGTTCCAGGGCCCGGGTAAACTCAGCCTGGATGCATTGATCGGGCGCCTGCGCCACGGACGCTGATCCCTCGGGGCAAAAAAAGCCGCAGCTTGCGCTGCGGCTTTGGTGTTTCTACGGGAGAAAAGCTTGATAACAGACGCATATCCCTGTAGCCGCTGGCGCAGCCTGCGATCGGCTGCGCAGCAGACGCAAACCCAGGCAACGCGGTATGCCAGGGAGAACGTGCAACCGGGTTTTACGACGGCTACGCCGTCGAGCGCAGGCTGCGCCAGCGGCTACATCGGGCCGATAACGGCTGGAGCCGGCATCTTTCAAGCGCGTATCGGATTGAACCGCCGATCGCTGCAAAGCAGCCGCAGCTTGAGCTGCGGCTTTGGCGTTTCTACGGCGGAAGTTCGATAACAGGCACATATCCCCGTAGCCGCTGGCGCAGCCTGCGATCGGCTGCGCAGCAGACGCGAACCCAGGCAACGCGGTGTGCCAGGGAGAACGTGCAACCAGGTTTTACGACGGCTACGCCGCCGAGCGCAGGCTGCGCCAGCGGCTACATTGGGCCGATAACGGCTGAAGCCGGCATCTGTTCAAGCGTCTATCGGATTGAACCGCCGATTGCTGCAAAGCAGCCGCAGCTGGCGCTGCGGCTTTGGTGTTTCTGCGCAGGGAACGTTCGATAACAGACACATATCCCCGTAGCCGCTGGCGCAGCCTGCGCTCGGCTGCGCAGCAGACGCGAACCCAGGCAACGCGGTGTGCCAGGGACAACGTGCAATCGGGTTTTACGACGGCTACGCCGCCGAGCGCAGGCTGCGCCAGCGGCTACATCGGGCCAATAACGGCTGGAGCCGGCATCTGTTCAAGCGCCTATCGGATTGAACCGCCGATTGCTACAAAGCAGCCGCAGCTTTGCGCCGCAGCCTTGGTGTTTCTGCGCAGGGAACGTTCGATAACAGGCGCATATCCCTGTAGCCGCTGGCGCAGCCTGCGCTCGGCTGCGCAGCAGACGCGAACCCAGGCAACGCGGTGTGCCAGGGACAACGTGCAAGCGGGTTTTACGACGGCTACGCCGCCGAGCGCAGGCTGCGCCAGCGGCTACACAGGGCCGATAGCGCCTTGGCCGTGCAGTTGTCGTAGCAGGCTCTGGCCATTGGCGAGAAAGGTGTCGAGGTCGTCGATGCCCGCTTCCAGGGCCAGGCCTTGCAACTGGGCGCGACCGTGGAGTTGGGGGAACGCCTCGATACGCTCCAGCAGGCGCCAGGCCAGCGGGCTGAGTTCGCAAAAGCGCACGCGGTAGCCGGCATCGCGGTAGATCAGCAACAAGGTCGGTGCTGCCCCGGGTTCGCTGGGATGCCAAGCCGGGCCCAGGCGCTGCACCGGCCAGGCGTAGGCCAGCGGCCAGGCCAGGGGCGACAGGCGCAAGGGCTGGGTCAGCAGCCGCTCCGGGTCGCTGGCCGGCAACGGTTCGGCTTCGGTCTGTTGCAGGGCCATTTCGATCCACTCGTAATGGCTCAGTTCGACCATGAAGGCCGGCCAACTGCCGTCCTGCAAACCGGCGGGCGTGGAAGCCATCCAGGCCACGAATTCGCCGGCGATCTCGCCGAACTTTGGCGTGGCACAGCGGTGCTCGCGCAGGAACACCCGCAGCAGCCGGCGCCATTCCGTCTCGCCGAGCACCGAACGCAGCACCGGAAAAGTACCACTGAGCAACGACAGCAGGTTGTCGAACACCAGCTCGCGGTAAATCTCCACTCGCACGCGGTCCATCCCGGCGGGCGGCGCCCGGTGCTCGGGGTCGCGCAGGTAGGCGGTCAGGGCCTGTTGCTGGGCGTCGAGGGCGATCATCGGCTTATCCATGGGCCAGCCTCCCCTGCATCTGGCAGGCACTGGCCTGCAACTGGCGGATGCTGTCCAGCTCGCCCAACAGCTCGGCGAATGGCGGGAAGTTGAAGTCCCGTTCCAGCAGGGTCGGTTGCACGCCAAACAGTTGGTAGGCGCGCGCCAATAAATCCCAGACCACCGCTTTGACCGGCGCACCGTGGGTGTCGATCTTCAGGCTGTCGGACTGGTCGTAGTGCCCGGCCACATGCATCGCCACCACCCTTTCTGGCGGCAGGCCGGCAAGAAAGGCCTGGGGCTCGAACCCGTGGTTCACCGAGTTGACGTAGAGGTTGTTGACGTCCAGCAACAGGTCGCAATCGGCTTCGGCCAGCACCGCGTTGGTGAACGCCAGCTCGTCCATGTCCTGGCGCGGCGCGGCGTAGTACGAGACATTCTCCACCGCCAGGCGCCGGCCCAGCACCTCCTGGGCCTGGCGGATGCGCGCCGCGACATGGCGCACCGCCTCTTCGGTGAACGGCAGCGGCAGCAGGTCGTAGAGGTGCCCGTCGTCGCCACAGTAGCTCAGGTGTTCGCTGTACAGCGGCACCTTAAAACGCTCGAGAAACTGCCGCACTTCCCGCAGGAACCCCAGGTCCAGCGGTGCCGGGCCACCGAGGGACAACGACAGCCCGTGGCAGCTCAGCGGGTAACGCTCGGCCAGGGCGCGCAACGCGGCGCCATGGGCACCGCCGATGCCGATCCAGTTCTCCGGCGCCAGTTCCAGAAAGTCAAAAGCGCCCGCAGGCGCCGTATGCAATGAGTCGAGCAAGGCACGACGCAAGCCAAGCCCCACGGTTGCCGAAACAGGCAACCGCGGAGCCTGGGCAGATAACACGCTGTGAGAGGGTTGCATGGGCCAGTCTCCTGGTTGCCCCGGAAAAAACCGGGGGGCACCCGGGTGCCCCCCACCACCGTCGATCAGGACTCGATCGCCGCACCGCACTTGCCTTCGCCACATTTGCCTTCGGCCGAACCGGCCTTGGCCGCCAGGTACTGCTTGGCTTCGCTCAGGCTGATGGCGCCATCGTGGTTGGCGTCGATCTTGTCGAACTCGGCGGCGCGCTCGGGGGCGGCGGCGATGAACTCCTCGCGGGAGACCTTGCCGTCGTGGTTAGTGTCGGTCTTGGCGAACTTGTCTTCGCCACACTTGCCTTCGGCCGAGGTCTTGACCCCGTCGGCCGCGGCCAGGGTGTAGCCCTGGGACAGCTCGGTCATGCTCAGCGCCGAAGCGGCGGTGGACAGGCCCAGGCCGCCGACCAGTGCCAGGCCAAGCGCGACGTTGGAAACGTTGGAGAGTTTGAACATGCTGATACCCCTTCGATGGATTGATTAACGGTTCCCGCCACCGACACCGAGAAGCTCGGTGCTAGCGGGTGGACGTAGTTAATCCTCGGGGTGTATCCGGGTTGTGTGCGCAACCGGCGCCAGGACAAGCAGGTGTATCAGCAGCGGGCCGATACACACTCCGATACAAGGCCGTCGGCCAGCCGGCCTGTTGAGCGCTGGCTCAACTGGCCGAAGTGCAACGCGGGATGTCCTGCAGCGAACGGTAGACCGGCAGGCCCAATTGCTCACCCATGGCGACCAGGGCATCGGCACGGGCGCAGGCTCCGCCGACGCGCAGCAGCGCGTCGCAACGCTGCAACTGATGCCGCGCACGCGCCTGGAACTCGCCGACAGCGCTCGAGTCGCCCGCCGCCACCCCCAGCCACTGGCCGAACACAGGGCTGTGCCCGGCCTCGAACAGCCGCGCGGCCCAGTCATCCAGGCTGGCGACCTGCTGCGCCAGCACCGCCGCATCGTCGGTTGCCGAGTACCGGGGCGCGGCCACCAGGATCGTCAGGCGGCGCGGCGGCATCAGGCGCAGTTCCAGGTATTGCAGGAGCATGATGGTCTTGCCATCGACGATCTCGCCGCTGCGCACCATGTCCAGCGCCTGCTGGTAACCCAGTTCCAGCACCTCGATGTCCTCGCCCTCTTCCTCCAGGCCGCCACCGTCGCCGATACGGTAGTCGGGGGAGTATTCGCCAATGAAAAAGTGGATGCGCTCGGTGACCGAGCCGGGGCTCATGAAGGCTTCATAGACCTTCTCCACCGCGCCGACGCGGTAGCCGGTTTCCTCTTCGGCTTCCAGGCGGATGCGCTGTTCCGGGCTGGCATTGTCCAGCAGGCCGGCGGCGGTCTCGATCAAGTAGCCGCTGTGCTCGTTGACGTAGGTCGGCATGCGGAACTGGCGGATCAGCAGCACCGTGCGCCGCTCGCGGTTGTACAGCAGGATGGTCGCGCCATTGCCGCGGTCGTAGACCTCGCGGGTCTGCGCCTGCCAGCTGCCGTCGCGGCGTTGCAGGTCGAAGCTGTATTTCTTCAGCAGGTACCAGTTGTCGGAGAGCATCTCTTCGGCGGTGATGCGCACGGGTGCGGCTTGCATGGTCTTCCCCCTTGGCAATGGGCCGACATTCAACACGAGGGATGCGCCAGATGTCGATCCCAACCCAAGCCGACCGTTGACAGGCAGCGGCCCGGGCAGAAACGACAACGCCCCTCATGGGAGGGGCGTTGGCGATGATGCGTTAAGTTCGCTTACACCTGGATCAGGTTGGCGATCTTCACGTCCGGATCGACATCGGCTTCATAGTCGACGCCGTCGATCTCGAAACCGAACAGGCGCAGGAATTCCTGCTTGTAGCCGGCGAAGTCGGTCATCTGGTAGAGGTTTTCGCTGGTGACTTCATCCCACAGCTGCTTCACGCGGTCCTGGACGGCAGGTTCCAGTTCTTTGTAGTCGGCACGCAGGCGGCCTTCCTGGTCGATGATCGGGTTCGGGTTGTACAGGCTGTCCTTATACAGACCGTAGACCTGCTCGATGCAACCTTCGTGACTGCCCTGCTCTTTCATGACCTTGAACAGCAGCGACAGGTACAGCGGCATGATCGGGATCGCCGAGCTGGCCTGGGTCACCACGGCCTTGAGCACCGATACCCGCGCGTCGCCGCCCAGGTCCGACAGCTCCTTGCGGATGCCGATGACTTTCTGGTCCAGGTCCTTCTTGGCTTCGCCGATGGAACCATTCCAGTAGATGTCGTGGGTCAGCTTCTCGCCCAGGTAGGTGAAGGCGGTGGTTTTAGCGCCTTCAGCCAGGACGCCGGCTTCGTGCAGCGCATCGATCCACATCTGCCAGTCTTCGCCGCCCATCACGGCCACGGTGCCGTCGATTTCTTCCTGGGTGGCTGGCTGCAGGGTGGTTTCCTTAACGATTTCCTTGTCGGTATCGACACCGCGCAGGGTCACCGATTTGCCCAGCGGCTTGAGGGTCGAGCTCAGGACTTCGCCGGTTTTCGGGTGGGTACGGCGCGGAGCGGCCAGGCTGTAGACCACCAGGTCGATCTTGCCCAGGTCGCGCTTGATGGTTTCGATGGTCTGGCGCTTGACTTCGTCGGAGAAGGCGTCGCCGTTGATGCTCTTGGCGTACAGGCCTTTTTCTTCGGCGAACTTGTGGAAAGCCGCGGTGTTGTACCAGCCGGCGGTGCCGAGCTTGCCGTCAACGCTGCCGCGCTCGAAGAACACACCCAGGGTGTTGGCGCCGCAACCGAAGGCGGCGGTGATACGTGCGGCCAGGCCGTAGCCGGTGGAAGCGCCGAGCACCAGTACGTTCTTTGGCCCAGCGTCGATGGTGCCTTGTTCGGTGACGTAGTCGATCTGTTGCTTGACGTTGGCTTCGCAACCGACCGGGTGGGTCGTCACACAGATAAAGCCGCGAACGCGGGGTTTGATGACCATACACAATCTCCCAATTTCAATATGCCAAGAGCCAATACGGGCTGCAGCAGCGTCACTTGTTCAAGTCGTAGACGCTCGGAACGTCCTCGCGTCACGCCTTGGGTTTTCAATGAGTGCAGATTTGCCCGCCAGCATAAGTTCATTCCGGGGTTTGGGCCAGAAAACGCTGAGATTGCTCCATGACCTGTACAGCCAGGGAAAAGCTGCGTCATTTGTTCAAACGGTGGGCATCGTAGGCATCCAGGGCCTGATAGGCGGTATAGGTCGCCTGCGCCGCGACCAGACCGGCCAAGCCAAAGGTGGGCACCAGGCCAAACTGGCCAAAGCCCCGGGGAATCGGAATGGCCTTGGCGATGGCATCCGCCAGCACTTCCCCCGCCACCGTGGTCGGCGCCATGCCGTGACCGCCAAACCCCACGGCATGCCACACGCCGTTGTCGTCCCGGCCGATCTGCGCCATCTGCTGGCGGCCGTAGCTCATCAGCCCGCCCCAGGAATACTCGATCTCGACGTCGGCCAGTTGCGGGTAGACCGTGACCAGATCGGCTTTGAGCAAGCCGGCGATCGCCTGCGGGCCACGATTGAGGATGGAAATGCGCCCGCCCCAGAGGATCCGGCTGTCCGCCAGCGGGCGGTAATAGTCGAAGGCAAAGCGGGTGTCGTAAATGGCCGACTCGCAGTTGATCGCTTCCCGCAAACGCTCGCCCAGGGGTTCGGTCGCCACTACATAGGTGGCAATCGGCAGCGTCGCCCGCTCCACCGGCCGGTATAGCCCGCGGGCATACCCACCCGCGGCGAACACCACCTGCTCGGCCAGGACTTCGCCACCCGCGGTCTTGACCAGGTACTTGCCGCCCTGCTGCTCGATCGCCAGGGCCGCCGAGTGTTCGTGGATATCGATGCCATAGCCGGCCACAGCCGCCGCCACGCCATAGACATACTTGAGCGGGTGGAAGTGAAAGGCATTGCTCTCGAACAAGGCGCCGAAATAGCGCTCGGTCTTGAGCTTTTCCCGCAACTCGTCCGGCGCCACATACTGCCAGTCGACGCCATAGACCTCCTTCATTAGCTGCCGAGGCTTTTCCAGGCGCGCCGGGTCGTTGAACCAGTTGGCCAGCAGCACGCCCCTGTCGGTCAGGTCGCACTGGATACCGTATTGCCGGACGCGCTGGCGGATCAGCTCGACCGCATCGATGGTCAGCCGGTAGAGCCGCCGCGCTTCCTCGCGGCCCAGGGTCTTGAGCAGCTCGGCATTGCCCAGGCAATAGCCGCCGAATACAAAACCGCCGTTGCGCCCCGAGGCGCCGTGCCCCACGGTGTGGGATTCCAGCACCACCACGTCGGTCACCCCGCGTTCAGCCAGGCCAAGCGCCGTGGACAGCCCGGCCAGCCCGCCGCCCAGAATGCACACCCGGGTTTCCACCCGGCCGCCGAGCGCCGGATAAGCGGTCTTTTCAACCGTGGCCTGGTAATAACTTTCGAGAAAATCCTGACTCATCACTTGGCTCCGACCTGGGTCATTCGCACAGGAAGACCCGCACTCTCATTCATAGCCGATTCCAGCGGCGGGCAAGTCTCGGACTTGTTGCGAATCATCGAAAAGCTCATGTCATCGAACCGGACGAACCTGGATCCACTGACAACTTTGTGCGCCAGCCAGATCGCCAGGAACAGCACCAGGCCAATATAGGTGGCGGTCAGCCCGGCCCAATCGATCGAGTCGCCGAGCAGGGCTTGATAGTTCTGCCCCAGGGTGACGAACAGGCACAGGACAAAGGCGAAAATCGGCCCGAACGGAAAGAACCGCGACACATAAGGCAAATTGCCCAGGTCATGGCCCTGGCGCACATAACCACGGCGAAACCGGTAGTGGCTGACCGCAATGCCCAGCCAGGCGATAAAGCCGAGCATGCCCGAGGTGTTGAGCAGCCAGTTATAGATCTGCCCCGGGCTGAAGATGAAGGTCAGGAAGCACAGGGCCGCCACCGTGGCCGTGGCCAGCAGCGCCCACCGCGGGGTACCGGATGCGCTCAAACGGGCGAAGATCGCCGGCGCCTTGCCCTCCAGGGCCAGGCTGTAGAGCATCCGCGAGGAGGCATACATGCCGGAGTTCCCGGCGGACAGCACCGAGGTCAGGATCACCGCGTTCATCACCGCGGCCGCGCCGAGCATGTCGGCCCGTTCGAAGATCAGGGTGAAGGGGCTGACACGGATATCGGACACCCCATTCCTCAACAGGCTCGGGTCGTTGTACGGAATCAACAGGCCGATGATCAGGATGGTCAGCACGTAGAACAGCAGGATCCGCCAGAAGATCTGCCGCACCGCGCGTGGCACGTTTTTCCCGGGGTCCCGGGTTTCACCGGCGGCGATGCCGACAAACTCGGTGCCCTGGAACGAAAACCCCACGATCATCGCCACCCCGACCAGGGCCCCCAGGCCGCCGACAATCGGCGCATCGCCAATCAACCAGAGCCTGGGGCCGGCATTTTCGCCGCCGCTGAGAATGCCGAACAACATCAGAATGCCCACCGTGATAAACAGCAGGATGGTGATGACTTTAATCAGGGCGAACCAATATTCGGACTCACCGAACAAGCGCACCGAGGCCATATTAAGTGCGCTGATGATCAATAGAAAACCCGCACTCCAGATATACCCCGGCACATCCGGAAACCAATAAGCCATGATGATCTGCGCGGCCACCAGATCGACTGCAACGGTCACCGCCCAGGCATACCAGTAGTTCCAGCCCAGGGCGAAGCCGAAACTTTCATCGACATACTTGGAGGCATAAGTCGAGAACGAACCGGTGACTGGCATGCAGGACGCCAGTTCGCCGAGGCTGGTCATCAGGAAGAACACCATGGCGCCGATGACCACAAAGGCCAGCAGCGCGCCGCCCGGCCCGGACTGGGCAATGGTCGAGCCCGAGGCGACGAACAGCCCGGTACCGATGCAGCCGCCGATGGCGATCATGTTCAGGTGCCGGGGCGTCAGGGCTCTTTTCAGTCCGCCGGCGGTTTTCTCATTATGAAAATCGCCCGCTGTATCGCACGCAGCCGGCACTCTTGTGGAGTCTGTCATGGCTTACCTTCTTATTATATTTAAACCACCCATGATTGAATCATGCTGTTTGGAAGTGTTCGCGAGTTGTTTTTCCACCCCCACTAAAGCCCACAAAAATACCGCTGACAAATGATTTTCCCGAATCACATCAGTCCCATACGGAATACGCCAAAAGTTACAAAACCCAATAAGCAGAAACACTAAATACCCACAACTAAACGTCTAACAAACCGTCAGGTTTAATTGGTTTTCGACGGCATAAAACAGAAAATCCCTACACGCTAACAACTTGACTTAAAGAACATAGTGTTTGAATGACCACGCCCACGCCTGGCACCGGGCAATGCCCGCAGCGGCCCTGGAAAGAAGGAAAAGAGAGGGTCGTGCGCAGGCCCGTCGCGGTCCACTTCGCGTCCGCCTGGAGCGCGGCGCTGCTGCCCCATCGAGCGGCCGGCTAACTCTGCCAACCCACAAACCACTGCCCGAACGCCCGGGCCGGCAATGGCGAGGAAAACAACTGGCCCTGCCCCACGTCATAGCCCCGCGCCTGCAGGATGTCGCGCTGCGCGGGGTGTTCGATGCCCTCGGCGATGACCCGCAGGGACAGGCCCTTGCCGATGCCGATGACCGCCTCGCTCAAGGCGCGGCAGGTGGCGTCGTGCTCCAGCTCCTCGACGAAGCTCTGGTCCAGCTTCAGCTCGTTGATCGGCAAGCGCCGCAGATAGCCCAGGCTGGAATAGCCCGCGCCAAAGTGATCGATGGCCAGGCGCACGCCCAGGGTATGCAGGTCCTGGAGGGTCTGCTCGGTGGTCGGGCTGCTGCACAGGAAAACGCCCTCCGTGACCTCCACGCACAGGTCCGCCGGCTGCAGGCCGCAACGCTGCAACTGGCGGGCGATCAGGGCCGCCAGGTTGAGGTTGTGGAAGTTGATCGGCGACAGGTTGACCGAGATGGACGGCACCCGGATTCCCGATCGACGCCAGCGCGCCAGTTGCTCGCAGGCCTCGCACAGCACCCACTGGCTGAGGTAGTTGATCAACCCGCACTCCTCGGCCAGCGCGATGAATTGCGCGGGCGGGATATTGCCCAGGCGCGGATGCTCCCAGCGCGCTAGCGCCTCGACCCCGACCAGGCCGTTGCTGTGCAAGTCGATCTGCGGTTGATAGACCAGATGCAGGCCGTCGCTGGTCAGGGCCTGGCGCAGCGCCGTCTCCAGCTGCAGGCGCTGCTGGGCGAGCTGGTCCATCTCCTCGAGGAAGAACCTGAAACCGCCGCGCTCGGTTCGCTTGGCCTGGTACATGGCGATATCGGCGCAATGCAGCAGGCTTTCCATATCCTGGCCGTCGCTGGGGTACAGGCTGACGCCGACACTGGCCGAAGGCACCACGGCGGTCCCGGCAATATCGGCCGGGGCGCCCAGGGTCGGCATCAGGCGTTCGAGAAAGGCCGTGACCCGGGTGGCGTTCATCCGGGGCAGCACCAGCACGAACTCGTCGCTCGACAGCCGGCCGACGATGTCCGACTCGCGCAGCACGCTGCGCAGCCGTTGCGCCATAAGCTGCAGCAGCTCGTCGCCCGAGGCATGCCCCAGGGCCTCGTTGACCTGCTTGAAGCGGTCCAGGTCGACATACAGCACCGCCAGCTCACCCTGCTCCAGGGCCACCTCGGCGATGCTACGGTTGGCCTCGGCCAGCAGGGAACTGCGATTGGGCAAGCCGGTCAGGGCATCGGACAAGGCCATGTGGCGGATCGACTGGCGCGCCTCCTCGCGCTCCAGCGCCAGCATGCACAGGTGGGTCCCGGTCATGATCAGGTGGGCATGGGTGGTATCGGGCTTGCGGCTCTCGCGGAAGTACAGGGCAAAGGTCGCGCACACCCTGCCGGCGCTGTTGCGCAGCGGGATCGACCAGCAGGCCCGCACCCCGGCCAGCTGCGCCAGCAAACGGTAATCGGCCCACAGCGGATCGGTGTCGATATCGGTGACCAGCACCGGCTCGCCACGAAAGGCCGCGGTGCCGCAGGAACCGGCGGCGGGCCCGATCGGCAGCCCCTCCATGGCTTGGGAATAGTCGGCCGGCAGGCCGGGACTGGCCAGGGGGTGCAGCAGCCCCTGCGGGTCCACGCCAAGGATCGAGACGACGACCTCCGGCGCCAGGCGCTCGATTTCCTGGCACAGCAGCGTCAACACGCGTTCCAGGGGCTGCTCTTGCAACAAGGCGCCGATGACCTTGTTCTGCAGCACCTCGGGCAGCCTGGAACGGGTGATGTCGGTGAACACGATGACGATATTGCCGATCCGCCCCTTGGCGTCGAACACCGGCGCCGAGCAGACCTGCACCCACAACCGCTGGCCGTTGCGCTTGCTGACCAGGCCGCAGGCTTCATGGGGCTGGCCACTGAGGATGCTCTCCAGTTGCAGCTCGTCGGCCCGGGCCTGGCCCGGGGTGTCGGCGACGAAGAACATCTGCGGCGAGCGCTGCTCCAGCAATTCCTCGCGGGAATACCCCAGCAAGCGGACCAGGCCGTCGTTGATATAGATCAGCCGGCCGTCGGCGTCGACGATGCAGGTGGCCGAGCTACAGGCATTGACCGACATCGACAGCAAGCGCTGCTCGATATCCTTCAGCCGCGTCTGGGTCACGTCCTTGAAAAAGGCGGCATATAAAATGCGCCCCTGCAGGGTGATCTTCGAGATCGCCATCGCGCCCCAGCGCTCTTCGCCATCCTTGCGTGTGATACAGACATCGCGGCTGGTGCCGATGATCTTGTTGACCCCGGTCTCGCCGTCGTTCCGCGAGCGGATGGGGATCGGCACCAGCATGCTGACGTCGCTGCCCAGCACCTCGCACCGTGGACAGCCCCAAAAGCGTTCGGCCGCCGCGTTGAAGAACACCACCTGGTTGCACTCGTCGATGATCACCACGGCATCGTTGGCCTGTTCCAGGGTCTGCACGAAAAAGTCCGCCGCCTCTTCTCCGGTCGTTGACCCGACGCTCATATCCATGGCCGCCACTGCATGCATGCCCTCACTGTCATCGTCCCTGATCACCGTGAAGCGCCATTAACCGCCCTCGAACTGGAGGGGCCCGTCCTCGAAGCAACACCCGATACGGCTCAGCAAGGCTGAGAAAAGCGTTTTTACCCGGGCGAGCAGGACATCAGGCCATAGGCGTGGACATGGATCTTTTAGGCCATCGACCTGAAATTAGAGAATAGCCGCGAAGTGGCCGGCCCATGGAAAACCGTGCGAACGCCGGTCAGCCACTACTTCTACCTGACCACCGCCGGCCACTTTCACCCCAAGGGCCTGCTGGACGCCATCAGCGAAATCGGCGTCGACCGTGTGCTGTTCTCGGGGGAATGCGCGGAGGTTGTTTGAGTTGAAGTGAAAAAGCGGGTGCGGGTATTCGGGTGAGGTGGTGCTTGGGTATCCGTGCTTTAAATCGTCCTTTCTCTGTCTGTCAGTGCGCTTCTGTGCATGGATGGATGCCTGCCTCGAAGCCCATCTGAAAATGGAACATTTGAGCATTTCAGCTAATGGTCAAAGTGAAAGTGGGTGCATGGTTGCTATCGGCCAATAGCTGCAAGTCACGAAAAGCTGCTTTCGCCCCAAAGCAAACATCATGTGTCTAGCAAATCCGGAGCAATTCGCTGATGTGGAAGTCAAATCCGGCCATGGGCTTTTCGGGCTTTCAAACTGGCTATTCGCGGGCTCCTTACGCAGCGGCAAAGGTGCGGCTGCGATTATCAGTTTGAACCCGTCGGCACGACTTAAGGATGGTCTGAAGTAGCCCAATATTTTCTGGCTAATTCTTCATCCTCGATGCCAAAAGCGGCAGCAGGTCAAGATGCGATCAGATCTGCTGTCTATTTCATATTTTTTCGCCGCTGCGAGCACCTCGTAGCAACCATTTCGCGTACTACAGATGC
>NZ_OBDX01000020.1:0-138639 GCF_900215185.1 Pseudomonas sp. LAMO17WK12:I10
CGAAGCCATATTGGCCGACAAAGGCTATGACTGCGTCGCCTTCGTCGATGCGATCCAGTGTAGAGGGGCTGAGGCCGTGATCCCATCCAAAAGGAATCGTCTGTACCCTCTCACACTGGATCGGCATCTGTACAAGGCGCGCAACCTGGTGGAGCGTTTCTTCTTGAAGTTGAAGCAGTTCCGTCGGGTAGCGACCCGATATGAGCGACGGGCCAGGAACTATCAGGCGATGTTGAGCCTCGTGTCAGCCGTCATTTGGCTGGCCTGATTGAGAACGCCCTGTAGCGCGATTCGAGAAAAAACACCTGCCAGCGTTATGGCCAAACTTGCCTTGGAACAAGCCATTGCGCCGGAGTGGGTCGATCAGGTTTTCGAAGAACACCGGCAACGGCAGTACTCCCGCGAATTGTTGTTCTCAACCATCATTAAACTCATGTTCCTTGTTTCATTGGGCTTGAAGCCGTCACTACATGCCGCAGCCAGGCAACTGGAGGATCTTCCGGTTAGCCTGGCGGCCCTTTACGACAAGGTCAGCCGTACCGAACCGGCTCTGTTGCGTGCCTTGGTCACAGGTTGCGCGCAGCGCCTGGCTCCGACGATCAAGGAGTTGGGGGGCTCAGCCATGCTTCCCGATTGGCAGGTTCGGGTGGTAGACGGCAGCCACTTGGCTTCCACCGAAAAGCGCCTTGGAGCACTACGCCACGAGCGAGGAGCGGCTCGTCCCGGGTTCTCGGTCGTGGTCTACGATCCCGATCTGGATCAGGTCATTGACCTGCAACCCTGCGAAGACGCTTATGCAAGCGAGCGAGTCTGCGTGTTGCCACTGCTGGCCGATGCCAAGGCAAATCAGGTTTGGATCGCTGATTGGCTCTACTGCACGCTTCCTGTCATGGAGGCCTGTGAACAGGTGAAAACGTCATTTGTCATTCGCCAGCAGGCCAAGCACCCGCGCCTGATTCAAGAGGGTGAGTGGCAAGCATCTTTGCCTGTTGCAACAGGTACCGTGCGTGAGCAAAGCATTGAGGTAAGAGGGGGACATCAGTGGCGACGCATCGAATTGACGCTCCATTCGCCAAACGACTCAGGTGACAGCCGTTTGATGTTCTGGAGCAACCTGCCCGAGAGCATCAGCGCACCGCAGATCGCGGACTTCTATCGCCGTCGCTGGAGCATTGAAGGAATGTTTCAGCGACTGGAAGCCATTCTGGAAAGTGAAATTGAAACCCTCGGCAGTCCACGAGCGGCCTTGCTTGGGTTCACCACTGCCGTGCTGGCGTACAACGTACTGGCCTTGCTCAAGCGCAGCGTCGAACACGCTCATCGAGACACTCAGCCCGAGGGTTGGGAGGCTTCGATCTATCACTTGGCGATCCAGGCCAGAGCTGGATATGAGGGCATGCAGATCGCTCTGCCCGTCGAATACCTACCGATTGTCTCAATGGAAAAACTGGCCCAGCGCTTGTTGGAATTAGCCAAGAACATCCAACCCAAGCGAGTCACCAAAAGCCAACGTGTCCCCAAGGTGCCCAAACCCAAGGCATGGGTTCAAGGGACTGCGGTGCATGCCCACGTTTCAACAGATAGAGTCATCAAGGCTGCCAAAACGAAAAGACCTTGAAAGGGATGGCCGTAAGGGCGAAACCATAAGCCGCCGTGCGCAGGAATGGATATGTCGTGATTTGATCTTTGTCTGGGCGACCAAGCTGCTGTGTTGCAGGCGGTAGGACTCGTTGCCCGTTTCGACGATGCGGCAGTGGTGTGTCAGCCGATCCAGCAACGCCGTGCACGCCTAATGTGAATCCACCTGCGGCCGATAGTCTGGAAGGTTCACCAGTATCGACGTCTTATTTCAGGGTTATCAATGGAAATTCCATACAGCGTCAGGCTCTCATTTTTTGATTTCTGGAAGGGGCTCTTCAAAGGCACGCTTTTCATCCAGAAGCGTTTGCGAGGGCATTTGAAGGAGCAGCAGAAGAACTGGCCAAAGAAGCAACAATACAGCCAAGGATATTTCTATCAGGGCTTGGAAGAACTGGGAATCACAGGCCTGAAGCCTACGGGTTTTCGGTTCAAGCAATACGCCATCGATGAAGAATTGAAGGGCGCTGACGTACTGGACATCGGCAGCAACTGCGGTTTTGTCTCAGCCTATTGTTCGCGACTGGCGAAATCCGTGACAGCCGTCGAACTCAACCCTTTTCTCAATAAAGTGGCGAAGGATACCGCGCGTTATTTGAAGCGCGACAATATAGAGTTTATAGAAAGCGATTTTTCGGTATTTGCCACAGATAAAAAATTTGATGTGGTGCTGTCGTTTTCCAATCATCACACCATTGATGGCAACCTCAATATGGGGTTTGAAAACTACATGAAGCGCCTGGTGTCGTTTCTAAAGCCGGGTGGCTACCTACTGTTTGAAAGCCACAATGTTTTCGGGCCAGGTGCTGGCAACGTAGGCGATGACGGTGATATGGACGAAAAAATCAAAATAATGAACACCTATTTCGCCATAGAACGCTATCGAATGGTCAACTGTTACATGCGACACATGGTCGATGATGTCGATAAGCTCTTCATTGTTGCGCGGCTCGTGGACAATCCTCCAAAGACGGAATTCCGTCTTGAACAAGCCATCCGTCGCTATCATTATTGACCCTGCATTCAATTTTTTTGGCGACCTATGACACCGTCCAAAAAACGGCAGCGCGAGCACGGACGCTATCGCGAGCCAGCTCGCTCCTACAGGGCGGTGTCATGCAAAGAAACAGTCATTACCGTAGCGCCCCCATCGTTCAAGTCGTGGATCAGGTTTGGCAGGCGCAAGCGCCCGATCGCAGCCTGCGGCAGCGGCTACAGAGTTCGCGGTATTGCCGATAGGCTTGAACGAATCTGCTCCCCATACGAGTGAGCTCGGCAGGGTTGTTAGCCCTGACTGCAACCAAAGCGACTCACCGTTGAATAACAAGCGCTAGGTATCCCCCCTCCCCACTCATTATTGCAATCCCCACAACAGCTCATTGCAAAAGATAGCTAGCTAACTATCAAGACTTCTTATTACCCTCCGATCTCCAGCCAAATGCTGTCCGCGGGGGCTCTAGCCTGCCTATCCGGACAGCATCGATTACTGATGAGGTCACCCATGGAACCAGGCAGTTATCAATTGAGCATGAGCGTGCTCATGACGCCCGACAAAGCCAATTTCTCCGGCAACGTGCACGGCGGCGCCCTGCTGAAGTTGCTCGACGAAGTGGCCTTCGCCTGTGCCAAGCGCTATGCCGGGCGCTATGTGGTCACGCTGTCGGTGGACCAGGTGATCTTCAAGGAGCCGATCCATGTCGGCGAACTGGTGACCTTCCTCGCCTCGGTCAATTACACCGGGCGCACCTCGATGGAGGTCGGGGTCAAGGTGATGACCGAGAACATCCACGAACGCACGGTGCGCCACACCAACAGTTGCTACTTCACTATGGTCGCCGTCGACCCCGACGGGCGCCCGCACCCGGTGCGCGCCTTCGTGCCGGAAACCGCCATCGAACAACGCCGCTACGCCCAGGGTTTGCTGCGCAAACAGCAGCGCCAGGAGCTGCAGGAGCGCTATCGGCAGATCCGCAACTCGGATTGAGCCCGCCCTGCCCGCCTGAACCCATGTCTTGCGATTTGCCCAAGGAACGACCATGAAGATATCGCTGCTCAGTCGCTACGCGACCCTGATCCTTTGCCTTGCCCTTACCTTGTTCGGCCTGTTGTATTGGCCCGCCAGCCCCTGGGGCCAGGGGCTGATCGTGCTGGCCGGGGTGCTCAGCCTGGTCGGCCTCAACGACCTGCTGCAAAGCCACCATGCGGTGCGCCGCAACTACCCGATCATCGGCAATATCCGTTACCTGATCGAGTCGATTCGCCCGGAGATCCGCCAGTACCTGCTGGAAGGCGACGACGAGAAGCTGCCCTTCTCCCGCTCGCAGCGTTCGATGGTCTACGCCCGCGCCAAGAACCAGCCCGCGGAAAAGGCCTTTGGCACCCTGGCCGACGTCTATCAGCCCGGCTTCGAATTCATCAGCCATTCCATGGTCCCGGGCGATGCCTGTGACCCCAGCCAGTTCCGCGTGGTGGTAGGCGGGCCGGATTGCCTGCAGCCCTACAGCGCCTCGGTGTTCAACATCTCGGCCATGAGCTTCGGTGCGCTGAGCGCCAACGCCATCCGCGCCCTTAACAAAGGCGCCCGGCTCGGCGGCTTCGCCCACGACACCGGGGAAGGCAGCATCAGCCCCTATCACCAGGAATTCGCCGGCGACCTGATCTGGGAAATCGGCAGCGGCTACTTCGGTTGCCGCACCCTGGACGGCCGTTTCGATGCCCAGCGCTTCTCCGAGCAGGCCAGCCATCCGCAAGTGAAGATGATCGAGATCAAGCTCAGCCAGGGCGCCAAGCCCGGCCATGGCGGCATCCTGCCCAAGCACAAGGTCACCGCCGAAATCGCCAAGACCCGTGGCGTGCAGATGGGCCATGACTGCGTGTCGCCGGCGCGGCACTCGGAGTTCAGCACGCCCATGCAACTGCTGGAGTTCATCGTCAAGCTGCGCAACCTGTCCGGCGGCAAGCCGGTGGGCTTCAAGTTCTGCGTGGGTCATCCCTGGGAGTTCATGGCCATCGTCAAGGCCATGCTCGAGACCGGCATCCAGCCGGACTTTATCGTGGTCGACGGCAAGGAAGGCGGCACCGGCGCCGCGCCTCGCGAGTTCACCGACAACATCGGCATGCCCATGCGCGAGGGCCTGCTGTTCGTGCATAACACCCTGGTCGGCGCCGGCCTGCGCTCGCAGATCAAGCTGGGCGCCAGCGGCAAGGTGATCAGTGCCTTCGACATCGCCAGCGTGCTGACCATCGGCGCCGACTGGGTCAACGCCGCGCGCGGTTTCATGTTCGCCATCGGCTGCATCCAGTCGCAAAGCTGCCACACCAACAAATGCCCCACCGGCGTCGCCACCCAGGACCCGCTGCGCCAGAAAGCGCTGCAGGTCACGGACAAGGCCGAGCGGGTGCACAACTTCCATCGCAACACCCTGGTCGCCCTCGGCGAAATGCTCAGCGCCGCCGGCCTCGACCACCCGGCGCAGTTGCAGGCCAAGCACCTGGTGCGGCGCCTGACCACCACCGAGGTCCGGCTGTTCTCGCAGATCCACGTGTTCCTCGAACCCGGCGAGCTGTTGCAACGCCCCATCAGTTCGGAGTTCTACGCACGCATGTGGAACATGGCCCAGCCCCACAGCTTCGCGCCACTGGCTGTGGCCGCGCCGTCCAAGGCCGAGCGGCTGACGCCGGCTTAGGTTTTTTGCATGACCAGGTGGCCGTTCGCGCTGATGACGGGGGCAAGGTTGAGGGCGCGGCCACTGGCGTTATCGCCGGCAAACCTCGCGCCACAGGCGATGATCAGGCCTGGCGGAAGAATTCCCCGGGGGTGACGTCGAACTGCAGGCGGAATGCGGCGATAAAGGCCGAGGTCGAATCGTAGCCGCAGGCCAGCGCCACGTCCGTCACCCGCTCGCCGTTCTCCAGGGGCGTCAGGGCGCCCAGCAGGCGCAGGCGCTGGCGCCAGGCGCGGAAGGTCAGGCCGGTGTCGTGCAGGAACAGGCGGCTCAGGGTTTTCTCCGTCACCCCCAGCTTTTCGCTCCACTGCCCCAGGGTGGTCGGCTGGTCCGGGTGCGCTTGCAGGCTGCGGTAGATCTGCCGCAGGCGCGGGTCCTGGGGCAGCGGCAACATCAGGTCCAGTTGCGGCGCGGCGGCCAGTTGGTCCAGCAGGACCTGGGCCAGGCGGCCGTCGGCGCCATCTTCGGCGTATTCCACCGGCAGCTCGCTGAAGGCGCGGATCAATTCGCGCAGCAGGCTGCTCACCGCCAGCACCTGGCAGGTTTCGCCGGCCCAGGCAGTGACGCGGCAATCCAGGTACAGGCTGCGCATTTCAGTGCGCGGCGAGCTGAACACCTTGTGCGGCATGCCAGCAGGAATCCACACCGCCCGTTGCGGCGGGGCGATGAAACGCCCGGCGCTGGTCTGCACTTCCAGCACGCCCTGAATGGCGTAGGACAATTGCACCCAGGGGTGGCTGTGGCGCCGGGTCAGCGCCCGATTGGGCAGGGATTCGGTGCGCCCGTACACCGGTCGAGGCAGGCTCGGCAGACCGGGAATACTGCGGCGGACGATCTTTTCATGTCCTTTAGGCGGCATTTACTGGCTCATTGGCGTTAGTCGGCAGTCCGCCATCACGTTAGAGTCGGCCCACCGCCCTGGCAACCCCTGGATGATCCCGTTATGAGTCGCTCACGTCTTTTGCCCGACAATTTCACCCTGACCCTGATCGGCGTGGTGCTGCTGGCCAGCTTCCTGCCCGCCAGCGGCCAGGTGGCGCTAGGCTTCGGCTGGCTGACCAACGCCGCCATCGCCCTGCTGTTCTTCCTCCACGGCGCCAAGCTGTCGCGCGAGGCAATCATCGCCGGGGCCGGCCACTGGCGCCTGCACCTGCTGATCTTCAGCCTGACCTTCGTGCTGTTCCCGATCCTCGGGCTGGCGCTCAAGCCGCTGCTGTCGCCGCTGATCGGCAACGAGCTGTACCTGGGCATGCTCTACCTCTGCGCCCTGCCCGCCACCGTGCAGTCGGCGATTGCCTTCACCTCGCTGGCGCGGGGCAACGTGCCGGCGGCGATCTGCAGCGCGGCCGCGTCCAGCCTGTTCGGGATCTTCCTCACGCCGTTGCTGGTGACCCTGCTGCTGAATGTGCACGGCGATGCCGGCTCGACCGTGGATGCCATCGTCAAGATCAGCGTGCAATTGCTGCTGCCCTTTATCGCCGGGCAGATCGCCCGCCGCTGGATCGGCGCCTGGGTCGGCCGCAACAAAAACTGGCTGAAGTTCGTCGACCAGGGCTCGATCCTGCTGGTGGTCTACGGCGCCTTCAGCGAGGCGGTGAACGAAGGCATCTGGCACCAGATTCCGTTGTGGAACCTGGGCGGGCTGGTCTTGGCCTGCTGCGTGCTGCTGGCCTTGGCGCTGCTGGCCTCCAGCCTGCTGAGCAAGCTGTTCGGCTTCAACCAGGAAGACCGCATCACCATCCTGTTCTGCGGCTCGAAGAAAAGCCTGGCCACCGGCGTGCCCATGGCCCAGGTGCTGTTCGCCGGCAGCACCATGGGCGTGCTGATCCTGCCGCTGATGCTGTTCCACCAGATCCAGCTGATGGTCTGCGCGGTGCTGGCCCAGCGTTACGCCAAACGCCCCGAGTCGGTGCCGGAACTGATGGCGCAGGTCGATCCCTGAAGCACCCGCAACAGCCCTTGCAGGAGCAGGGGCTTGTGCTTTTGTCGGGACGGCAAGCCAATGGCATACTGCCAGCCCTTTGCCGCCCGACGACCCTACATGGAAGTTTTTATGCGTTTCCCGCTCGTGCCTCACGCTTTGCCCCTCCTCGCTGGTTGCCGCCTCAGACAAGCGCCGACTCCCGCTGAACTCAGCGCTGTTCAGGAGTGAAAAGCATGACGCTTACAGCCGATCGGGTACTCCAGCACTACCTGCCCTTGAACCCGGTGGAAAAAAAATTGCTGGCATACGGCGCCACAGGAGCGCGGTTCAGTATCGCCAAGCAAAGGCCTGTAGCCGGCACGGCGGAAAACACCATTCGCGCCAGTTTCCTGAGGTTCCTGATACTGGGCGGCGATGACAAGAACCCAATAGATCTGAATGGGGTTCACCTCGAAGGCGCATTCATCCAGGGCTCCCTGCATCTCAGTTCCGCCACGATCGCCACCAACGTCAGCTTGACCCATTGTCTGTGCGACAAGGACCTGCGGCTTGAAAACACGGTGATCGACGGCTGGCTTGATTTGAGCAGCAGCCAGTTTTCCGGCGTTGCGGCCCAGTCTCTTCGCGTGTGCTCATCGGTCCAGATGAAAGCGTTCCATTCCCAGGGCACCATTTGCCTGATCGGAGCAAAAATCGCGGGGTCGCTGATATTCAGCGCAGCTCAGCTCGATGGTCTGGGGAACAATGCTCTGGAGGCAGACCGCTGTGTAATCGACGCAAACATCATCTTTGACGAAGGGTTCAAGTCTCTGGGTGAAGTGCGATTGAACAGCGCGACGATGAAAGGCTTGAAGTGCTCGAACTGCACCTTTACCGCCACCACCGGCATTGCCTTGAATGCTGACAAAGCCCGTGTGAGTGGCAGTGTGCTTCTCTCTACCGGCTTCCACTCCATAGGAACCGTGCGCCTCACAGCCGCGCAGATCGACGGACAACTGAGCCTGAAAGGTTCACATCATCTGGATGGCAACGGCGGCTTTTCCTTACTCGCGCAAAACATGATCGTCGGTAAAACACTGATGCTCACCCATCTGGAACATCCTTTACAAAACGCGGCTTTCAGCGGCTCTCACGTCAGGACCTTGAGCGACGACTCAAAGACCTGGGGCAAGGAGCTGGGCCTTAACGGTTTTACCTACGACTTCCTGACCACCGATTCCCCCTTGAGGGCCAAGGATCGTATCGCCTGGCTCGACTCACAGCTGCCATCCAGCACCGGTGACGACGGCCTCAAAGGCGCCGACAGCGGATTCCTGCCACAGCCCTGGCTCCAGCTGAAGCACGTCTTTGAAAAGATGGGCCACTTCGAAGAGGCACGCGAGGTCGGCATTGCTTTCGAACAGCGCCTACGCAAGGTCGGCATGGTGGGCCACCGCACGGCCAACTGGATATGGGGCACCCGCTGGCTCGGCAAAGTCCCCCATGTGCTCTATGGCGCCCTCACCGGCTACGGCTATCGCCCCATGCGGCTGCTGGCCTGGATACTGGGCATCTGGCTGTTGTTCACCAGCGTCTACTGGTACGCCGCCGTCAATCACAAAGTCTTCGCCCCCAGCAACCCGCTGGTGTTCCAGAACGAGACCTACTCCAGTTGTACCGCGGAATACGGCGAGGCCTGGAAGCAGCAGCACCCTAAACAGGACCTGCCTTCCGATATCGGCAACTGGTACACCTGCAAGGCCTTGCGCGGTGAGTACACCGGTTTCAGCCCCGGCGCCTATTCGCTGGACATCCTGCTGTCGCTGGTCGATCTGCAGCAGGAGAAGGACTGGGGACCTATCACTCCAACGCCTTTCCCCAGCTATTGGGATGAACTGAAGAATCTCGAATGGGGCCACGGCATCCGTCTGCTGATCTGGCTCGAAACCCTGATCGGCTGGGGCATCAGCCTGTTGCTGGTGGCGATCGTCTCCGGCCTGACTCGGCGCAAGGAATAAGCGTCTATACCTGCACGGGCCTCGAACGGGGCCTGTTCAATACCCTTCACGGTTCAAACAAGGAAGCTTCACATGAGCGCCATCGGCAATTTTCTCTGGTTTATCCTCGGCGGCATTTTCATGGGCCTGTGCTGGTGGCTGTGGGGCATCCTGGCCTTTATCAGCATCGTCGGCATCCCTTGGGGCCGGGCCTGTTTCGTGATCGGGGCCTTCTCGTTCTTTCCGTTCGGCAAGGAAGCGATCAGCCGGCGCGAGCTGAACAACAAGGACGATATCGGCACCAGCGGCCTGGGGGTGATCGGCAACGTGCTGTGGTTTGTGTTCGGCGGGATCTGGCTGGCGCTGGGGCATGTGATGTCGGCGCTGCTGTGCTTTATCACCATCATCGGCATTCCCTTCGGCATCCAGCACCTGAAGCTGGCGGGCATCGCCCTGGCGCCGATCGGCAAGACCATCGTGCGCAAGGAAGTGGCCGCCGCGGCGCGCACCTTCAATGCCCAGGATGCGGCGCTGAAACAGCGTCAGCCGGGCTGAGCCAAGGCTGACAGGCGCGGTAACAGGCACCCCATACGGGCCAGGATGGTTTTATACCGCTCACCCGTAACCCCGCCGTTCACCGGTGCAGGCACTCAGGGGGCCAGCGCCTTGATCGGCGGGTCCTGGTAGCTGTCGTCGATCTCGATGCCAGCGGCACGCAACTGCTCTTCCACCACTCGCCGCGTCTCCCGGTCCTTGGCCAGCTTGGCGGGCATCAGCTCCTTCCAGCGCGGTCGCTCGTTCTCCTCGAAACTGGACAACCAGAAATCGTATTCACTCTGGAACTGCAGGGTGGTCAGACAGGTCGCTCGCTCCATGGGTGCCTGCTGGTCATCCCAACACCAGGACCAGACATGCAGGTAGGCGTCGTCCCGATGGAAGTACCAGCTGTAGAAGGACTTGTTGTGCAGCCAGCGCTCGAGCGGTATCGGGTAGTCCGGGTCGAGCCAGGGATGGTTGAGCATGGAGTGGCCCAGCACATTGTCGCCAGAGGGAATCTTGTCGGCCTGGGAGCCGGAAACCCGCGGGTTCGAAGGTAGGTAGTAACGCTTCCAGCCAGCGCTCTTGAGCTCGGCAATACGCTGGAGAATGAAAGCCTGTTGCTCGGCGTAGGGACTTTTATCCGGCAGGCCTCGCAACGTGATGTCGATATTACTGACCGTATCTCCAAGGTCCTCGTCGATCACCGTACTGATGTCCGAGACCTGTTCGATCCTGAGCCCATGCTCACCACCGCCGATCAGGACGACCGGCAGGTTCTTGTCGTTGCTGGAACGCTCGATTTCATACCAGCACATCCTGACGGGCTTCAGACAGTCCTTGGAAAACGGCAGCGGGCTCCGGGCGAGCACCTGGGCAATGGGCTCATGCAGGGCCATTTCCACCACCGGGTGCGCCACCGCGGGGGCCTCATCCTGGTCATCACAACCGCCAAGCAGTGCCAGGGTAAACAGGCAGAATCCCCCCATGACGGCCCTGCCGCGTACCGCGCCCATGCAAACCTTGCGCATACTTCTCTTCCATCCATTGAACAAGCGGGCGGCGATGGTGCAGGAATAGACGCGAGGCTTCAACAGCGGCGACCGCACCCAGGCAACTGGCCAACCTCGGCTATTCGCCCGCGGGTCTGAGCAGCACCCGGGTCACTCGCCGCTCTTCCACCGTCACCACCTGCAACGTCCAGTCCTGCCATTGCAACCGGTCGCCAATCACCGGCAAGCGGTCCAGCAGGCTCATCACCAGCCCGGCCAGGGTCTGGTAGTCCTCGGTCGGCTCGGCGCTGAAGCCGGTGCGCTGGCGGATCTGCGCCAGGTTCAAGGCGCCGCTGACCATGAAACCGCCCGGCTCCTCGACAATGTCCGGGCCTTCGATTTCGCTGGCGTCGGGCAGCTCGCCGGCGATGGATTCGAGGATGTCGGTCATGCTCAGCACGCCGACGAAATCGCCGAATTCGTTGATCACGAACGCGATGTGGGTCGAGGCTTTGCGCATCTGCTCCAGGGCGTTGAGGATCGAGAAGCTGTCCAGCAGGTTGATCGCCGTGCGCGCCAGGTGTTCCAGGTTCGGCTCGTTGCCGGCCAGGTATTCCTTGAGCAGTTCCTTCTTGTGCACGAAGCCCAGCGGCTCTTCCACCGCGCCGTCGCGAATCAGCGGCAGGCGCGAGTAGGACGAATGCATCAGCCTGTTGCGGATGGCTTCGGCATCGTCGGCCAGGTCGATGTAGTCGACGTCGGCGCGTACCGTCATCAAGGTGCGGATCGGTCGCTCGGCCAGTTGCAGCACGCCGCTGATCATCACCCGCTCGCGGCGATCGAACAGCTCGGTGCTCGGCGCTTCGCCATTGTCCAGCAGGTCGGCGATCTCTTCGCCCACCTCCTCCACCGCCAACTGGCGACCGCCCAGCAGGCGCATCACCGCATGGGCCGTGCGCTCACGCATCGGCCGCAGGCCCTGCATGGATTTCTTGCGGCGGGCACGGGCGATCTGGTTGAACACCTCGATCAGGATCGAGAAACCGATGGCCGCGTACAGGTAGCCTTTCGGGATGTGGAAACCCAGGCCTTCGGCGGTCAGGGCAAAACCGATCATCATCAAGAAGCCCAGGCACAGCATGATCACCGTCGGGTGGGCGTTGACGAAGCGGGTCAGCGGCTTGCTGGCGACGATCATCAGGCCGATGGAAATGATCACCGCGATCATCATCACCGCCAGTTCGTCGACCATGCCCACGGCGGTGATCACCGCGTCCAGGGAGAACACCGCATCGAGCACCACGATCTGCGCGACGATCGGCCAGAACAACGCGTAAGCGGCATTGCCGGCGCGCTGGCTGACATGACCTTCCAGGCGCTCATGCAACTCCATGGTGGCCTTGAACAACAGGAACACACCGCCGAACAGCATGATCAGGTCGCGACCGGAGAAGCTCTTGCCGAACACCTCGAACAGCGGCGCGGTCAGGGTCACCAACCAGGAAATGCTCGCCAGCAGGCCCAGGCGCATGAGCAGCGCCAGGGACAGGCCGATGATCCGCGCGCGGTCACGCTGGTGGGGCGGCAACTTGTCCGCGAGGATCGCGATAAACACCAGGTTGTCGATCCCCAGCACCAGCTCCAGCACGATCAGGGTCAACAGGCCAAGCCAGGCCGTGGGGTCCATTATCCATTCCATAAAAACGACTCTATCTCTCCAGTAAATTCAGGCAACCGGGCACGGCAAGGCAAGGCCACAAGGCCTTTGAACGGCAAACGCAGGCCAGCGCCCAACGGTCGCGACGACCGGCGGCGAGCAGCGAAAAACAGCGAGTTCGGGGTAACGGCCGCGCCTTATGACTGGCGGAAGGCGTCGCAAGGCGGATCGAGCGGGGAAAGGCTGAGGCGTCCAGGAATAAGGACGACTGGGAGGCTCCGAGAGGGTGTTCATGCAAGTCCTGTGAAGAAAAACGGACTTGAATCCTACAACCTCAAGGGGAATTTCCCATGGGGGAAATCATTTCAAGATCTTATCGGGGTGCCTGGCCACCGCTATCGCAGGCAAGCTCGCCCCAGCAAAAGCGAGCCTGCCCGTGCGACTCAATAGCGTCCGGGCAACAGCCCGAGTTCCACCAGCTTGATATCGGTGTCGCCCACCACCTGCACATGCTGGACGTTCTTCTCGTCCATGATGCCGGGGCAGGCAACGACGATGGTGCCCTTCGATTGAGTGGGACGCAGCTCGGCGACCTCCGGAAAATCGGCCGCCGACAGAGGGTGCGGGCAATAACCGATCCAGCCGATGGTCTGCCGGTCCTGGAACACCCGCTGCTTGCGAAAGTACTCGTTGGGAGCGGCCACGCCCCAATAGATTTCCGGCCAGAGATCGACCGCTGCGTTCATCAACTCGACAATGCCCTGTCGAGGATCCGGCAGGCAACGGACCAGTGTCCCGGCTTCGGAAAACTCGATGCCCGCGGGCAACGAACCGCCGCTTCGGGCGTGATAGGTGATCGAAAGCCCGCGGATCAGGTATCCCGTTCCACAACACAAAGCTCATGTCGTTGACGTCGAAGTCCGAGTCTTTCCAGGAGGCTATTTCCCGCCGCAAGCTGCTCGGGTCGAGGAGCACATTGTGCGTCAGGCCGTCATCCTTGCCTTCGGCGCACAAGAACCAGTTCTTGAGAATGGGGTCGATCTCGCCTATCGCCTTGAGAAAGGCCAGGCTCCTGTCGATTTGTTGCTGCTCGGTAACCTGGGCAATCTTCTGCTTATCAAAGCTCAGCTTGAAATTGAAACGCTTGAATGTGTCCATGAGTACTCCATACGGTCTCAAGTCATATTGCGTAGACGCAAGAAACACAGATAGAACGCCACATCGCCGGCATCATTCACCTACCCCCGCAATGTGCCTCTGACCTGCTCGATATAACGCGCCACCGCCGGGGCCTTTTCGAAGCGGCGGTGGATCAGCGACAGCCAGGACGCAGCCGTGCTGCCCTGGATCGGCCGATACAACACATTGGGCAGCCCCACGTGCCCGACCACCGATTCCGGCACCACGGCCACCCCCTGCCCCAGGGAGACCAGGGCCAGCACCGCCACCAGGCCGCCGGGCTGCGGCCCCAGTTTCGGCGCGTAACCGCCCTCGGCGGCGACCTGCAAGGTGCCGCTGATCTGTTCCGGAAGCACGAAGGTCTCGTTGTGCAGATGGGCCGGGGCGATCTCCGGCAAGCGTCCCAGCCAGGACTCGGCGGGCAGCGCCAGGACAAAGCCCTCGCCATCCAGGCGGACCGCCTCCACCCCTTCAGGCAGGGTCATGGGCGAGCGGATGTAACCGATGTCGAACCGCCCCTCGGCCACCAGTCCGGGCAACGCCGCCATCGGGCTTTCGCGCACGCTCAGGCTGACGTCCGGGCAATCCTGGCTGAAGCGCTGCACCTGTTTTTGCAGAAGCCCCGAATACACCGCCGAGGCCACGTATCCCAGCTCGATATGGCCGATTTCGCCGCGCCCGGCGCGCTGGGCGTTACGTTGCGCGAACTCGAACTGGCGCACCGTGGCCTCGGCCTCGCGCACCAGGGCCGCGCCGGCCTCGGTCAGGCTGACCTCGCGCTGCTGGCGCACAAACAAGCGGGTGCCCAGGGCCTGTTCCATGTCCTGGATCTGCCGGCTCAGGGTCGGCGGCGCGATGCCCAGTTGCTCGGCGGCGCGGGTGAAATTGCGTTGCCGGGCCACCGCCAGGAAATAGCGGAAATGACGGATTTCCATAAGTGCGTTAGCTCAAAGGTAATGAAGTGCTCCAGCTCGCCTAACAGAACGAGCGAAAGCCCGGGATAAGCTGGCCAGACCTTCACAGTAGAGAGCCCACGCCATGCACGTCAAACCACTGTTTCTGGCCATGATCACTTGCTGCAGCGTGCCCACGACTTTCGCCGCCGAGAAAGACGCCGATGTTGCCCAGAAGGCAATCCTCAATTTCGCCACCGCCCAACAACTGCTCAAGGCCGCCCAGGAAACCGCCTCGGCCAAGGGCTGGCCCTGCGCCGTGGCGATCGTCGACGACGGCGGCTGGCCGATCCTCAGCGCGCGCATGGACGGTGCGCCGGTGGTGGCCGGTATCGAACTGGCCCAGGGCAAGGCGCGGACCTCGGCATTGTTCAAGCGGCCTTCCGGCGACCTGGAAAACGCCATCAACGGCGGGCGCCAGGCGGCCATCACCTCGGGCCTGCTGATGATGAAAGGCGCGCAGCCGATCCGCGTCGACGGCCAGGTGATCGGCGCCATCGGCATCAGCGCCGACACCCCGGCCCATGACGATGAAATCGCCCAGGCCGCCCTCGCCGCGCTGGGTCAACGGGTGCAGCCATGAGGCCGGCCAGCCCGCGCCTGACCCTGCTCACCGCTTCCGGGGTGTGCTCGCTGATTGTGCTCGACACCAACATAGTCGCGGTGACCCTGCCGAGCATCGCCCGCGACCTGGGGGCCAACTTCGCCGATATCGAATGGGTGGTCAGCGCCTACATGCTGGCCTTCGCCGCGCTGCTACTGCCGGCCGGCAGCCTGGCCGACCGCTTCGGGCGCAAGCGCACCCTGCTCTGCGGCCTCGGGCTGTTCATCCTCGCCTCGCTCGGCTGTGGCGCCGCGCCCAACGTGCTGTTGCTCGACATCGCCCGGGCGATCAAGGGGGTCGGCGCGGCGTTGCTGCTGACTTCGGCCCTGGCCACCATCGGCCACACCTTCCATGACGAGGTCGAACGGGCCAAGGCCTGGGGGTTCTGGGGAGCTTGCATGGGCGTGGCGATGACCGCCGCGCCCACCGTCGGCGGCCTGATCACCGAGTTCATCGGCTGGCGCTGGATCTTCTACCTCAACCTGCCGGTGGGCGGGCTGCTGGTGCTGATGGTGTTGCGCGCGATACCCGAGTCCCGCGACACCCAGGCCGCCCGCCTCGACCCCTGGGGCAGCCTGGCCTTCAGCGCCAGCCTGCTGTGCCTGATCTGGGGCCTGATCGAAGCCAATCGCATCGGCTGGAGCCACCCGCTGACCTACGCCCGCTGCTGGGCGGCGTGGCGTTGCTCGGGCTGTTCGTGCTGATCGAGCGGGTGCAGCGCCGGCCCATGGTCGACCTGCAGCTGTTCCGCCACCCGCGCTTCATCGGTGCCCTGCTGGGGATGTTCGCCTACGCCGGCTGTGCCCAGGTGATGATGACCCTGCTGCCCTTCTACCTGCAGAACGGCCTGGGCTTCTCGGCGATCGCCTCGGGGCTGGGCATGCTGCCATTTGCCCTGACCATGCTGATCTGCCCGCGCATTGGTGTGCGCCTGGCGACACGTTATGCGCCAGCGACCTTGATGGCCGCCGGCCTGACCCTGGTCGGTTGCGGCAACCTGCTTGCCGCCTGGGCCGTGCAGGCTGGCGGCTACCTGAGCTTTGCCCTGGCCATCGCGGTGACCGGTGCCGGCGCCGGCCTGCTCAACGGCGACACGCAGAAAAACATCATGGCCTGCGTGCCCCCGCAACCGCGCCGGCATGGCCTCGGGCCTGAGCACCACCATGCGCTTCAGCGCCATCATGCTGGCCATCGGCGTGTTCGGCGCCCTGCTCGGCAGCCATACCCAGCAACGCCTGCACACCAGCCTGGGCGAGAGCGCCGCGCAATGGCTCGACCAGGCCCAAGCCATCGCCTCACGGGTGGTGGCCGGCGACATGCCCGAGGCCCTGGCGCTGCTGCCCGACTCCGCGAAAGGGCTGGTCGAACCGCTGGCCCGCCAGGCCTTTGTCGACGGTTTCGGTGTGGTGCTCTGGGTGGCCGGCCTGCTGGCGCTGCTGGCGGCGGTAACGGTCGGTACGCTGATGCGCAATCCCATCCCGCAGCCGCGGCCTTTGACGCTGAGCGTGGAGTGAATACTCATGGGGGCTCACCCTCTCTCGCGTTCAAGGTGCGGCTACTCTGTATCAGGCCAGCACCAATAAAACCTCAGGGTGTTCTATCGCCCATTCTTTTGAGGCCCACTGCCAGGCTATTAGATAAATACTCACAACTTGTAAGTCTACCTGCCCTCTTATGGGGCACCGATAAACTTCCATATGGGAAACAGGCCGCTTTGCTATCCAAACAGCAATAGATAAGGCGAATTATGAAGGTACGGTTAAATTCATATATTTATCCTCCCGAGCATTCCTGTAACATTCGCCCACTTAACGTCTTCACCAACGCCAATGGCAAAGTGCCTTCAGGATTCAAGAGTTACGTTAAAGGCGCTCGGCATCGAAACAGCCATTTCCGGGACCTAGCTCGGAAAGCGGCCTGCCAACTATCTCTCGCAAGAAAACAGCCCCATCTCATGGTTTTTTTCTGGCAACGAGTGGCGCCCATCGGCAAGGAGCCTCATCACGGGGGCGGCCCTGCATGCATGCTCCGTCTGGGGTACGGCATGACAGGGTTAGGATTCACATGAATTAGAGGTGTGCTGATTTTGAATATTGTTCCCCGGCCTCAGATGAATGCTGACGCGGATGAAATTGATCTGTTTGCATTGTTCCAATCCGTCTGGCAGCAAAAGAAGCTGGTAATCGGTTGTACCGTTGCCGTGACACTGGTGGGTATGGTTTATGCGCTATTGGCTCCCCGTGTATATGAGGTGAGCAGCGTATTACGCCCAGCCGCCCTGAATGAACTCGACGCCCTCAATCGCTCGGAAGTCTACAAACTGCCGCCCGCAGATGCCTTGTCCAAGGTCGGCGCAGCACTTGAGTCCTATGAAACACGACTGGAGTTTTTCCGCTCGCACCAGGATCTGTTCCAGGCTTTTAAACGCCCTGGGCAAACCCTCGAACAGAGTTTCGAGGACTTCAACCGGGACTCGATCAATCTGATCCTTCCGGATCCGAAGATCACCAACGCCCTGAGCAGCTACATCAAGCTGGAAATGCAATATCCCAAGGATGTCAACGGGGTAGAGATCCTCAACGGTTTCGTCGAATACGCCATCGATGCTGAACGGGAACGCATTGGCGCCGACCTCAAGGTCATCGTCAACAACCGGCTCAATGAACTCAAAGGCAAGATTGCCGCGGCGCGCTCCAACTATGAAACCGACAAGGAATCGAAAATCGCGGCCTTGCTCGAAAGCGATAATATTCGCCGCGCGCAGCTCGAGGACGAACTCAAGGCCTTGCGCGGGCAGTTGAAAGAACAGCGCAAGGATCGTCTGGCCGAACTGGCCGAAGCGATCACCATCGCCAAGTCGATGGGCATCCGCACGCCAACCACGCCATCCTCGATGTCCGACGCCTCCCACGCCGGCTCGACCCAGGTGATGCGCACCGAGGTCAACACTCAGGACATCCCGTTGTATTTCATGGGCTATGAAACCCTCGAGGCCGAGCGCGCAGCCCTGCAAAAACGCACCTCTGACGATTTCACCGAGAAGCGTATCGCCGAAATCGGCAAGGAACTGCAGATGCTGCAGGTCAACCGCCAGGTGCAGGAACTGAACAAGCGCTCCAACGAGGACATTTTCCTGAAGGACGTCTTTCCGCTCAGGGCTGAAGTAGCTCGCCTGCGCAACCTGAACATCGATATGGACCGGCTGAAACTGGTCACCATCGATCGCAAGGCCTTGCAGCCAGTAAGCCCGATCAAGCCCAAGCGAGTACTGATCGTCATGCTGTCGCTGGTATTGGGCCTGATGCTCGGCGTGGCAATCGCCCTGATCCGCCGGCTCATCCACTCGTACAGTAACCGCGCATCGCACCACAATGGCCTGCTCGCAACGCCGGTATTGTTGGACCAGTCCGGCAACATTCAGGGCAAAGGCAACGATACGCCGCAGTAAGCGGTTCGATCCGCCAAACCTGAAACACCTTTTGGGCGACCGCGATGGTCGCCCAAATTGTTTCAAGCGTCCCGAAACACAGGCGGCTCAGAACACCCCACCCTTGATCGACGCCATGACCCGCTCGGCGTTCTCGGAACAATCCATGCCTTCCGGGCGGTCGCGGATGTTGTCGATGATCTCCAGCAGTTGCGCCTTGCTCTGGGCCAGATGCCGCTGCATGTCCTCGATCTGCCCGACCTTGCGCTCGAGGCTTTGCAGCAGGGCCTGATGGTCAAGGTCACTCGACTCGCAGCCCGGCAGCAGCTGCTTGAGTTCGTCCAGGCTGAACCCGGCCTGCTGGGCGTACTGGACGATCTTCAGGGTCTGCGATGGGTAACGGCGATAGCCGTTGGCCCGGTGGTGGCCCTGGACATGGGGCAGTTCTCGAAAATGTTCGCTGAACCCAGGCCCATGAGCGAAGAGGACATCGCCGAGATCATCCAGCACTTCGCCAACAGCGCCTGGCTGGCCGAACAGGCCGGTTTTTCCGGGGTGCAGATCCATGCCGCCTGCCGGTGGTGCAGCAAGTGCTGGACAGAGGTATCGCGACGGCCGGCATCGCCACCGCGCAGGCCCTCGAGCCGGCCCTGCCCCGGCTCTGCCGCAGCGGCCAGCAAAGCCATCCGCAACTGCCGCCGCTACGCTGGAAACGCAAGCCCCTGGCCTCCCTGGCGACCATGGCCATCGCCCGCCTGCAGATGCATCGCCTGAGTCGCGGGCGCGCGCCCAAACTTCAAGTACGCCCCTGGCTGGCGCTGCTGCTCGACCAGTTGAACAGCGCCAGTACCGCCGGGCGCTGGCCGAATAGATACCCGCCAAACCTGTAGGAGCGCAGCTTGCGCGCGATGCAAGCGCTGCGCTGGGTCAGGTGCAGCGCTATCGCGGGCAAGCCTCGCGCCTACAGAAGCTGGAGCTGCGAAGGGTCGTCGATATGCCGGTACTGCGCATCCAGCTGCTGCGCCAGCTCGCGAGCGCGGCCGAGGCGGATCGGCCCGCGTTCGATATCGATCAACAGGGTCGGGCAACCCAGGCGCGCCAAGGGCGGCAAGGTCTTGAGCCGGCCATCGGTGAGCAGCAGTACCCGTTGCTGCTCGGCCGGGTAACGCTTGTGCCGCGAGACCAGCCACCGCCCTGCCTCGGCCAAGGCCGCCAGCAATGGCGTGCCGCCGCCCGCGCCCAGCCCGTCGAGCCAGTCGCGCAGATCCTTCGAGGCCTTCAGGCCCTGCACCTGCCAGCTCGGCGCGCGGCCGCTGGCGGTCAGCAAGGCCAGGCGCGCGCGCTGCCGGTAAGCATCGTCGAACAGCTGGGCCAGCAGGCCCTTGGCATCGCTCAGTGCCTGATGGCGGCGGGTCGAGGCCGACGCATCGACGATCACCAGCCACAGTTCATGGGGCGAACGGCTGCGCAGGTGCCACAACAGGTCGTCACGCTGGCGGGGCCGGCCGTTAAGCAAGGTGCCCGGCCAGTTGATCGAGCCGTGGACGGCCGCGCGCGCGCGACCTTGCCTGCCCTTGTCCAACCGCCCGGCGCGGGACTTGGCATTCGCCCCCGCGTCGGACCGGGGGCGAATGCCTAGGGCTTTTTTGGCCAGCTCGGCACTTCACGCCGGGCGCCGGTGGCCAGCGCCTGGGCCGGCAGCTCGCCCCATTGGCCCTGGCCTTCGGCGGGGCTGGATTGGGCCGGGGATGGCGTGGGAGATGGCTGCGGCGGATGCGCCGCGCTCGGTGGGTGGTCGCGACGACGATGGCGCAGGGCGAATTCGGCCACGGCGTCTATGTCCTGCTCCTCGATAGCCCGGGCACCACGCCAGGCCGCATGGGCGCGGGCGGCACGCAGCCACACCAGGTCCGCGCGCAGGCCGTCGACGCCGGCGGCGAAACAGCGCTCGGTGATCCGCTCCAGCGCTCGATCGTCCAGGGCGATCTCCGCCAGCAACAGCCGCGCCTGCTGGCAGCGCTGGCGCAGCGCCGCCTGCTCGGTGTCCCACTGCTGGCAGAAGTTCTGGGGATCGCTGTCGAAATCCAGCCGCCGGCGAATGATCTGCCCCCGCTCAGCGGGCGGCGTCTGCCCGCTCAGGGCGACATTCAGGCCAAAGCGGTCCAGCAGTTGCGGACGCAGCTCGCCCTCCTCCGGGTTCATGGTGCCGATCAGCACGAACCTGGCCGAGTGCCGGTGGGAAATACCGTCGCGCTCGATCAGGTTGGCGCCACTGGCGGCCACGTCCAGCAGCAGGTCCACCAGATGGTCCGGCAGCAGGTTCACTTCATCGACGTAGAGCACCCCGCCATCGGCCTTGGCCAGGACACCCGGGGAAAACTGCGCCCGGCCTTCGCCCAGCGCCGCGTCCAGGTCCAGGGTGCCGACCAGGCGTTCTTCGGTCGCGCCCAGGGGCAAGGTGACGAACTGCCCGCTGGCCAGCAGGTCCGCCAGGCCGCGGGCCAGTGTGGACTTGGCCATGCCCCGCGGGCCTTCGATCAACACCCCGCCGATTTTCGGGTCGATGGCCGTCAGGCACAGCGCCAGTTTCAGGTCATCGGCGCCAACCACGGCAGACAGCGGGAAATGTGGGGTATCGCTCATGTCGGTTCTCGGTAAAGGGGTGCACGAACATCAATCGATGTAGCCGCTGCCGCAGGCTGCGATTGACGACGCAGTCGGCATAAAACAGAGGACGCATTGGTATCTGACCGGCCGCGTTGCCTGCCCCAGCGGGCCCTGCGGGCCCGATCGCAGCCCGAGGCAGCGGCTATAGGGGCATCAGCCATCTTCTTCAATATCCAGCAGCAGGTTTTCCAGGGCCTCGCGGTACTCGCCGGGTGCCTGCCACATCCCGCGCTGCTGGGCCTCGAGCAGGCGCTCGGTCATGTCGCGCAACGCATGGGGGTTGTGCTGCCGGATGAATTCGCGGGTCGCCGGGTCCAGCAGATAGGCGTCGGCCAGCAAGGCGTACTGGTGATCGTCGATCAGTTCGGTGGTGGCGTCGAAGGCGAACAGATTATCCACGGTGGCGGCCATTTCAAAGGCGCCCTTGTAACCGTGGCGTTTCACCCCTGCGATCCACTTCGGGTTGGCGGCGCGGGAGCGGATCACCCGGTTCAGCTCTTCCTTGAGGCTGCGGATCTTCGGCAGGTCCGGCTGGCTGTGGTCGCCGTGGTAGCTGGCGGCCCTTTCGCCGCTGAGGCTTTCCACCGCCGCGAGCATGCCGCCCTGGAACTGGTAGTAGTCGTTGGAATCCAGCAGGTCGTGCTCGCGGTTGTCCTGGTTCTGCAGCACCGCCTGCACCTGGCTCAGGCGCTGGGCGAACTGGCCACGGGCCGCGGTGCCTTCGTCGGCGCCGCCATAGGCGTAGCCGCCCCAGTTCAGGTAGACCTCGGCCAGGTCCTCGCGGCTCTGCCACAGGCGAGCATCGATAGCCCCCTGCACGCCCGCACCATAGGCCCCGGGCTTGGCGCCGAAGATCCGCCAGCCGGCCTGGCGCTGCGCGGCCTCGGCATCGAGACCGGACTGCAGCAGCGCTTCACGCTCGGCGCGGACCTTGGCCGCCAGCGGGTTGAGGTCGTCCGGCTCGTCCAGCGCAGCCACCGCCTGCACCGCGGCGTCGAACAGCCGGATCAGGTTGGCGAAGGCATCGCGGAAGAACCCGGACACCCGCAGGGTCACGTCCACTCGTGGGCGGTCCAGCAGGCTCAGCGGCAGGATCTCAAAGTCGTCGACCCGCTGGCTGCCGGTGGCCCACACCGGGCGCACGCCCATCAGCGCCATGGCCTGGGCGATATCGTCGCCGCCGGTGCGCATGGTCGCGGTGCCCCACACCGACAGGCCGAGCTGACGCAGGTGGTCGCCATGGTCCTGCAGGTGCCGTTCGAGGATCAGGTTGGCCGACTGGAAACCGATGCGCCAGGCGGTGGTGGTCGGCAAGTTGCGCACGTCCACCGAGTAGAAATTGCGCCCGGTGGGCAGCACATCCAGACGCCCGCGACTCGGTGCGCCGCTGGGCCCGGCCGGCACGAAACGCCCGTCCAGGGCAGCTAGCAAGCCACGCATTTCCGCCGGGCCGCAGGCATCCAGGCGCGGCGCCACTACTTCGCGCAGGCTGTCGATGATCGCCTTGACCTCGCTCCAGCCGGGCTCGTCCAGTTGCGCGACTTCGCCCGACAGCGCGGCTTCGATCAACTGCCCGGCGAACAGCTCCAGACGCTCCCGCGTATCCCCGGCGGTACGCCACAGCTGCTCGCTGATGTCCTGCAAGGCCTGTGGCCGGCGCCCGCTCCAGGGCTCGGCCAGGGCACAATCCAGCGGATCGAAGCCCAGTTCGAAGACCTTGGCCAGGGCCCGCAACAGGCTCGACTGCGCGCCCCGGCCATCGCCACGGGGAATGCGCAGCAAGGCCAGCAAGGTGTCGATACGCAGGCGGCCCACGGGCGACTCGCCGAACACATGCAGGCCATCGCGGATCTGCGACTCCTTCAGGTCGCACAGGTAGGTATCCAGGCGCGGCAGCCAGAGCGCCGCGTCGGCCTCGCCGTCGAGCTGCCCGTCCAGTTGCAGTTCGCGGTCGATCCGGGTTACCCGCACCAGCTTGAGAATGTCTTTCTGCAACTCGCGGGCGCGGCGCGGATCGAGCAACTGGGCTTCGTAGTACTCGTCGGCCAGCAGTTCCAGGTCGCGCAGCGGACCGTAGGTTTCGGCGCGGGTCAGCGGCGGCATCAGGTGGTCGATGATCACCGCCTGGGTCCGGCGCTTGGCCTGGGCGCCCTCGCCTGGGTCGTTGACGATGAATGGATAGATATTCGGCAGCGGCCCCAGCAGCACGTCCGGCCAGCAGCTTGCGGACAGGCCGACGCCCTTGCCCGGCAGCCACTCCAGGTTGCCGTGCTTGCCGACGTGAATCAGCCCATGGGCGCCGTAGGTCTGGCGCAGCCAGAAGTAGAACGCCAGGTACCCGTGGGGCGGCACCAGGTCCGGGTCGTGATAGACCGCGCTCGGATCGACCTGATAACCGCGTGCCGGCTGGATGCCGACAAAGGTCAGGCCAAAACGCAGGCCGGCGATCATCAGCCGCCCGCCGCGGAACATCGGGTCGTTTTCCGGCCCGCCCCAGCGTTCCGTCACCGCCAGGCGATTGGCTTCGGGCAGCGCGTCGAACATGGCCTGGTACTCCTCCAGCGCCAGGCTTTGCTGGCACGGGCGCAGGTCGAGGCTGTCCAGGTCGTTGCTGACGCCACCGAGCAGTTGCTGGATCAGCGCCGTCCCGCTGTCCGGCAACTCGGCCGGCAGCGGGTAACCCTCGGCGTGCAGCGCGCGCAGGATATTCAGCGCCGCCGCCGGCGTATCCAGGCCCACGCCATTGCCAATGCGGCCGTCGCGGGTCGGGTAGTTGGCGAGGATCAGGGCGATGCGTTTTTCAGCATTCGGCAGCCGGGCCAGATCGACCCAGCGCCGCGCCAGTTCGGCGACAAAATCCATGCGCTCTGGGGCCGGGCGGTAGCAGACCACGTCCGACTGGCTGCGCTCGCTGCGCCAGGCCAGGTCCTTGAAGCTGATGGGCCGGCTGATGATGCGCCCGTCCAGTTCCGGCAAGGCAATGTGCATCGCCAGGTCCCGCGGCCCCAGGCCCTGCTCGCTGGCGCGCCAGCCGGGTTCGTTGTCCTGGGCGCAGATGGCCTGGATCACCGGGATATCGCGGCGGAACGGTCGCAGGTGCGGCGCCTCCGGGCTGGACTGGGCAAAGCCGGTGGTGTTGAGAATCACCCCTGCCTCAACTTCATCCAACAGGTCCTCGACCACCGCCAGGCAACCGGGCTCTTTCAGGCTGGCCAGGGCAATCGGCAGCGGGTTCAGGCCCGCCGCCGACAAGCGCTGGCAGAACTCATCGATAAAGGCGGTGTTGGCCGCCTGCAAATGCGAGCGGTAGAACAGCAGCGCCGCCACCGGCTGGCCGGCCCGCCAGTCGGCGTGCCAGTCGCTGAGGGCAGCGCTGCTTTGGTGCGGGTGGTAGATCGCCGTGCGCGGCAGGGTCTGCGGCTCGGACCAAGGGTAATCGCGCCCCAGCCAGCCACTGGCCAGGCAGCGGTACAGGTTCAGCGCATTGCCCATGCCGCCCTGGCGCAGGAAGTGCCAGAGGCGTTCGCGGTCGCCGGCGGGCACCGTGCTCAGGTCGCTCAGTTCCGGGTCCGGACGATCGTCGCCCGGCACCAGGATCAGCTGCACGCCGCGCTGCGCCAGCTGCACCAGTTGCTCGATGCCATAACGCCAATAGGCGATGCCACCGTGCAGGGAAAGCAGGATCACCTTGGCGTGGCGCAGCACCTGGTCGACATACAGGTCGACCGAGGCATGGTTCTGCACCTGCATCGGGTTGGCCAGGCGAAAGCTCGGGTAATCCTCTGGCAGTTGCTGCGCCGCTTCGGCCAGCAGCGCCAGGCTGGAGTCGCCGCTGCACAGGATCACCAGCTCGGCGGGGGTCTGTCCCAGGTCGGCAATGTTGTCATCCGACACGAAACCGCCGGGCTGGGTCCTGAGCAGGTGCATGGCTTACACGCTGAGCGCGGCGCGCAATTGCGCTTCGAGCAGCACAGCGTCCAGCGCCTGGCCGATCAGCACCAGGCGCGTGGTACGGGCTTCGTCGGCGCCCCACTGGCGGTCGAAGTGCTTGTCGAAACGCGTGCCCACGCCCTGGATCAATAGGCGCATCGGTTTGTTGGGGATCGCCGCGAAACCCTTGACCCGCAGGATGCCGTGCTGCACCACCAGTTGGGTCAGGGCGTCCAGCAGCAGGCTTTCGTCGGCCTGGGGCAGCTCGATGGAGATGGAATCGAAGGCGTCGTGGTCATGATCATCATGATCGTCGCCATCGTGGTGATGGTCGTGATGGCTGTGGCGGCCGTCGATGTGTTCTTCCGAACCGTTGCCCAGGCCCAGCAACACGTCCAGCGGCAGGCGACCGCTGCTGGCTTCGATGACTTTCACCGCCGGCGGCAGCTCCTCGGCCACTTCCAGACGCACCTTGGCCAGGTCTGCCGGGCTGATCAGGTCGGCCTTGTTGAGGATCACCAGGTCGGCGCTGGACAACTGGTCGGCGAACAGCTCATGCAGCGGCGACTCGTGGTCCAGGTTCGGGTCAAGCTTGCGCTGGGCGTCAACCTGGTCCGGGAAGGCGGCGAAGGTGCCGGCGGCCACGGCCGGGCTGTCGACCACGGTGATCACCGCGTCGACGGTGCAGGCGCTGCGGATTTCCGGCCACTGGAACGCCTGGACCAAAGGTTTTGGCAGGGCCAGGCCGGAGGTTTCGATCAGGATATGGTCGAGGTCGCCGCGACGGGCCACCAGCTCGCGCATCACCGGGAAAAACTCTTCCTGCACGGTGCAGCACAGGCAGCCGTTGGCCAGTTCAAAGACGCGGCCGCTGGCTTCTTCCTCGGTGCAACCGATGGAACACTGCTTGAGGATCTCGCCGTCGATGCCCAGCTCGCCGAACTCGTTGACGATCACCGCGATGCGTCGGCCCTGGGCGTTGTCCAGCATGTGCCGCAGCAAGGTGGTTTTGCCCGAGCCGAGGAAGCCGGTAACGATGGTGACGGGAAGTTTGGCCAGTGTTTTCATCGGATGCCCTTTGGCAAGGTGGCGGGCATACGGGACGAGAACCGCGCAGGCAGCTGCATGGAAAGGTTCGCCACCGGATCACCCCGCCCGGTTGTAGTGAGAATCAGGTCCGAGGCAGGTCTCCTGGCTGACGGCGTGCCGGTCGTTCGACTGGCCAACGATGCGCCTTCCCGCCGCCTGGCAGTGGCCTTGCATCGTTCATCACCGTTTACAGTTGCGGGGGCAGCCGCGGCTTGGACCGCGTTCCCTTCTTAGCTTCGGCAGACGCCGAAGAACCTCGAAAGCGCAAGGCTACGCAGAGCTTGGGGGGCGGTCAATGTTCATGCAGCGCGCGGACAGGCCAATTGCGATCGAAAACGAGAACCCTTGCCAATTGACGCCCCTCCCTCGCCCATGCTCTCCTACACACCTTGTTACGGGTGCCCTTCACAGGGTGAAACGGGAAACCGGTGCGTCACAGGCCAAAAGCCTTGATCAGTCCGGTGCTGCCCCCGCAACGGTAAGCGAGCGAAGAATCAGATCCACTGTGCCAGCAGTCCGGCATGGGAAGGCGATTCTTGCAGGCGTGGCGCAAGCCCCGCCCCTCGCGAGCCCGGAGACCGGCCCGCTACACAGTCATAACAAACCCGCGGTGGGCGGGCGCTGTTAATTCCCCGCGGGCCCGTCTCGCGGGGTTTTGCTGCGCTCGATTCACCCGCTGACACACCAGAGGGAAGCGCCATGTCGATCATCAGCAGCACCAGCCACTCCACCAGCAGCACCGCCACCCTGAGCCAACGCCTGGTCGCCGCCATCGGCGCCTCGATCCTCGGTGCGTGCCTTGTGTATTTCGCCGGTTTCTCCCATATCGAAGCGGTGCACAACGCCGCCCACGATACCCGTCACAGCGCCGCCTTCCCTTGCCACTGAGACCTGCCGAGATGATCAAGCGTATCGCGCAAACCGCGGGGTTCACCGGGTTGCTGGCGGCCCTGTTGCTGACCCTGCTGCAAAGCTTCTGGGTCGCGCCGCTGATCCTGGAGGCGGAAACCTATGAGAAGGCCCCGGCCGCCCAGCATGAAGCAGTGCATGAGCATGCCGCCGGCAGCGCCGCCCACAGCCACGAGGCCGAAGCCTGGGAGCCGGAAGACGGCTGGCAGCGCGTGCTGTCCACCACCGGCGGCAACCTGGTGGTCGCCGTGGGTTTCGCCCTGATGCTCGCCGGTCTCTACACCCTGCGCGCGCCAAACCGTACGTCCCAGGGCCTGCTCTGGGGCCTGGCCGGTTATGCGACTTTCTGCCTGGCGCCGACCCTCGGCCTGCCGCCCGAACTGCCGGGCACCGCCGCCGCGGACCTGGCGCAACGGCAGATCTGGTGGGTCGGCACCGCCGCTTCCACCGCGGTCGGCATTGCCCTGATCGTCTTCGCCCGGAACTGGCTGCTGAAAGCGCTGGGCGTGGCCATCCTCGCCGTGCCGCATCTCATCGGCGCGCCACAACCGCAAGTGCATTCGATGCTCGCCCCGGAGGAGCTGGAGGCGCAGTTCAAGATCGCTTCGCAGCTGACCAACGCCGCGTTCTGGCTGGCCCTGGGCCTGATCAGCGCCTGGCTGTTCCGCCGCAAGAGCGACGATCAGTACTCGGCATGACGCACGCCAGCACAGCGCCGACCCTGGTGGTCGGCCTGGGCTGCCAGCGGGGCTGCCCGGTGGAGACCTTGCGCGCCCTGCTCGACCAGACCCTGAGTGCCCATCGCATCGACCTCGGGCAGATCAAGGCCCTGGCCAGCATCGACCTGAAACGCGAGGAACCCGGCCTGCTGGCCCTGGCCGCGCAACTGAGCCTGCCCCTGACCTGTTTCAGCAGTAACCAGCTGACGCCTTATGTGCTGCAACTCAGCCATCGTTCGCAGATCGCCTACGAACGCACCGGCTGCTACGGGGTCGCCGAAAGTGCCGCCCTGGCCCTGGTCGAACGCCTGGCCCGAAGCCCGGCAAAGCTGCTGGTCCCGCGGCAGAAATACGCCCAGGCGACCCTCGCCTTGGCCTGCTCCGGGTAAATCTTCGATAATCCCCGCCGCTGATCATGAGCAATCTTCATCTGTGAGGTTGCCTCGCCCCTTTTTTCACAGGAGAACGCCATGACCGTCTTTTTTATCGGCGCAGGTCCCGGCGACCCGGAACTGATCACCGTCAAGGGCCAGCGGCTGATCCACAGTTGCCCGGTCATCATTTATGCCGGCTCCCTGGTGCCCGAAGCGGTGCTTCAGGGCCATCGCGCCGAACAGCTGGTCAACAGCGCCGAGCTGCACCTGGAGCAGATCATCGAGCTGATCAAGGACGCCCATGGCAAAGGCCAGGACGTGGCCCGGGTACATTCCGGCGACCCGAGCCTGTACGGCGCCATCGGCGAGCAGATTCGCTGTCTGCGCGAGCTGGGCATCCCCTTCGAGATCATCCCCGGCGTGACGGCCACCGCGGCCTGCGCGGCCTTGCTGGGGGCCGAACTGACCCTGCCGGACGTCGCCCAGAGCGTGATCCTGACCCGCTATGCCGACAAGACCTCGATGCCCGCCGGCGAGGCGTTCGCCAGCCTGGCCGCCCACGGCACCACCATGGCGATTCACCTGGGGGTCAACCATCTGGAGAAGATTGTCGCCGAGCTGCTGCCCCACTACGGCGCCGACTGCCCGATTGCCGTGGTGCACCGGGCGACCTGGTCGGACCAGGACTGGGTGCTGGGCACCCTGGCGGACATTGCCGAGAAGGTCCAGGCCAAGGGTTTTCGGCGCACGGCGCTGATCCTGGTGGGCCGGGTGCTGGCCACGGACAGTTTCAGTGAGTCGTCGTTGTATCGCGCGGGGCATGCGCATTTGTATCGGCCTTGAAGAGCATCGCGGGCAAGCTCGCTCCTACAGTTGATCGTGTCCCCCCTGTGGGAGCGAGCTTGCTCGCGATCCAGGCGCCGCAAGACACCTGGAATAATGGGCATAAAAAAACGGCGCTCACGGGGCGCCGTTTTTCATGTTCGCAGCGAACGCCTTAGTAGTAGGCGTTTTCTTTCTGCGTATGGTCGGTGACGTCACGTACCCCCTTGAGCTCGGGAATGCGCTCGAGCAGGGTGCGCTCGATGCCTTCCTTCAAGGTCACGTCGGCCTGGCCGCAGCCTTGGCAACCACCGCCGAACTGCAGCACGGCGATGCCGTCCTCGACCACATCGATCAGGCTGACCTGGCCGCCATGGCTGGCCAGCCCCGGGTTGATCTCGGTTTGCAGGTAGTAGTTGATGCGCTCGTTGACCGGGCTGTCGGCGTTGACCATCGGCACCTTGGCGTTGGGTGCCTTGATGGTCAGCTGGCCGCCCATGCGGTCAGTGGCGTAGTCAACCACCGCGTCATCGAGGAACCCTTCGCTGAAGGCATCGATGTAGGCAGTGAAGCTCTTCAGCCCCAGGGCTTTGTCTTCGGGTTTCTCTTCACCCGGCTTGCAATAGGCAATGCAGGTCTCGGCGTACTGAGTCCCTGGTTGGGTAATAAAGATGCGGATGCCAATGCCCGGGGTGTTCTGCTTGGAGAGCAGATCAGCCAGATAATCGTGGGCGGCGTCGGTAATGGTAATAGCGGTCATGGAAATTCCTCGCAGGCGTGGGCGCAGTTTACGCCAATCGGCGTGCCGGACAAAGTCCTAGTATTTTTGTCGGGATAGACCTTGGTCGATAGGCCCGCGCTACGTGGTCAACGCAACGCCTGGGATTTTTTACAAGGCTTTTCCGGAATGGGCCGGGCCGCAACCTGAGGGCTGCGACCCGGGATTTCAAGGGTTTGGCGCCTTCAGAGGTTCTCGTAGCGGTTCATGTCCAGTACGCCCGCCTCTTTCGGATCGGTCTCGAGGATGTACTGGGTCTGGTCATGGAAGTACTGCCAGAACTGCGGATGGCTGCGACGGATCCCCCAGCGCTCGACGATTTTCTCGAAACGGTGGGCGTCCTTGGCGTTTTCCATCTCGGCCACGAACTCCGGCACCTGCCCGGCGGGAATGTTGAATATGAAGTTCGGGTAGCTGCTGAGCACGCCCGGATAGATGGTCAGGGTGTCAAGGCCGGGCTGGTAGCGCAGCGACTCGCCCAGCAGGAACGCCACGTTACTGTGGGCGCGGTTGCGCAGCATGCTGTAGAACACCCGCTTGCCGCTCGGCGCCTGGATGCGCAGCATGGTGGCTTCCGGCAACAGGTCGATGACCCGCATGCCGGCCGCTGGCCGCGAAACCAGGCTGCTGAGGGCCTGTTCGGCGTTCTGCAGTGCCGGGTCGATATTCGGCCGCGAGCAGTAGGCACCGTCACAGCGGTTGATCGGATCGGGCCGCGCATTGAGATCGCCGTAACGGTTCAGCAACTGGTTGGCGAAGTCGCGTTTCGGGTCCTTTTCGTCCAGCACCAGGGCGCTGGCCTTGTCATCGTCGATGGACTCGTAGTCCAGCCACATCTTGAACTTGCCGCTGTTCTGGTACCAATCGTCGAGGAAGTCCTCGCGGGTGCCGGCGGGCATCAGGCGCAGGAAGTTCTGCTCGGCGCCGTTGCGGATCAGATCGAAGTACAGCCGGGTCTGCGCCTGGTGCGAGACGTTGCCGAACACATCGAAGTTGACCGCCAACTGGTAATAGGTGCGCTCCAGCAGGGGGTAGTCGAACAGCCACATCGTCTGCGGCACCTCGCCGATCAGGCCCTTGGTCACCGAGGCGCTGTCGAAGTGACGGAAGATGCTCAGCAACGCGTTGTCGTTGCCCGCCCACAGGGTCGACCAGCTGGGTGGCGGCGCATCGGCGTAGGAATCGCGACGCAGGATCTCGTATTCGTTGCGCTTGTCGCGGTAGGCCAGCCACAGGCTCAGCACGCTGCCGACATCGTCGTTCTGCCCGGGCATGGCCAGCAGCGGCGTGGCCTGGCCGCGGTAGGCCGGGTCGGTGATATAGAGGTCGTGTTCCGGGGCCTGGAACAGCGCCCAGAAGTTGTCGCGGATCACGTCGGTGGCGATCTGCCCGCGACACACCGGGCCGCGGATAAAGGTGCGCACGAAGTACTCGGCGTTATCCAGCATGAACTGGTAGCGGGCCTTGGCCGGAATCGCCTCGAAGGTCTCGAACGGGTTGGCGCGGCGGCCCGGGCCATAACCCGGCAGCGCGGTGACCTGGTAATCGCCGCTGTAGAACAGGGTCTTGACCCGCGCCATCTTCGCCGCGCTCAGCGGGTAGGTGATGTGGGTCTTGTGCACGATCACCCCCTGCACCGGCCACAGGCGGTAATACACCTGGGTGCCCGGGTCGTCGTTGGGCCGGCGGGTGTTGATCAGGTCGATCGGCTGGCCGCTCGGCGTGCGCGAACGCACCCACTGGAAGAAATGCCCCGGCTCGCCGCCCTCGAAGTAGATATGGGCGAGGAACCAGTGCTCGAACAGCCAGCGGGCCACCAGGCTTTCCCGGGCGCCCGGGGCATTGAGCAGGTTTTCCCACTGCAGCACCTGCATCGCTTCCCTGGCGCTCGGCGCCAGGCCCTGCTCGTCGATCGGCGCACCGGAGGCCAGCCAGCGTTGCAGGGTCTGGTATTGCTGATCGGTCAGGCCGGTCACCGCCAGCGGCATGCCTTCGCGCGGATGGGCCTTGGCATAACCATCGAATTCGGCCGGTTGCGCGCACATGTTCTCGCGGTTCAGGCCCAGGACGATGTTGTCCGGCAGCTTGGCGTTGGGTTGCAACGGCGTCTTGTGGCCCAACTCGAGCATGCGCGCCATCAGCGCCGCCTGGCTGCCCTGGGCGTCGAGCACCGAGTAGAAGCCCATGCCCTGCCAGGCGTGCTTGCCGGAAGCGTCGTAGAACAAGCGGGTGGGTGTCTGCGCCTTGCTGCGCTCGCCGTCGTACACCGGGATCTTCGAGGCGCCGCGGGCCGCGCCCTCGCCGCTGCCGAGGTTGAGCTGGCAGGCCGAGTCGTAGCAGGCGTGGCAGGCCACGCACTTCTCGGTGAAGATCGGCTGGATATCGCGGGTGTAGGAGATCGCTGGCGCGGGACCCTCGGCGCTGGCGAGCGAACTTAAAAGCAGCAACACACTGCCGATGACAACGCGGTAAGACATATCCCTGGTCCAATCCATAAGAAAATCCGGCGATTCTACCGGGCCAGCACGGCCACCAACATGAGCGATATTCATGCAAAAGCGCCGCATGCTCTAAAAGCGCACAGGTTTGCTATGATCCTCGCCCTTCGTAATAGCCCTTCCAGGTAGTCTTTCATGTCCGATCGCAGCACGCGCCTCCAAGCCCTTCAGCAAGCCCTCAAAGAGCGCATCCTGATTCTCGACGGCGGCATGGGCACCATGATCCAGAGCTACAAGCTCGAGGAGCAGGACTACCGTGGCAAACGCTTCACCGACTGGCCGAGCGACGTCAAGGGCAACAACGACCTGCTGGTGCTGACCCGTCCGGACGTGATCGGCGGCATCGAGAAAGCCTACCTGGATGCCGGCGCCGACATCCTCGAGACCAACACCTTCAACGCCACGCAGATTTCCATGGCCGACTACGGCATGGAAGCGCTGGTCTACGAGCTCAACGTCGAAGGCGCGAGCCTGGCGCGCAAGGTGGCCGACGCCAAGACCCTGGAGACCCCGGACAAGCCGCGCTTCGTCGCCGGCGTCCTGGGCCCGACCAGCCGCACCTGCTCGCTGTCGCCGGACGTCAACAACCCCGGCTACCGCAACGTCACCTTCGACGAACTGGTGGAGAACTACACCGAGGCCACCAAGGGCCTGATCGAGGGCGGCGCCGACCTGATCCTGATCGAGACCATCTTCGACACCCTCAACGCCAAGGCGGCGATCTTCGCCGTGCAGGGCGTGTTCGAAGAGCTGGGCCTCGAACTGCCGATCATGATCTCCGGCACCATCACCGACGCCTCGGGCCGCACCCTGTCCGGGCAGACCACCGAAGCCTTCTGGAACTCGGTGGCCCATGCCAGGCCGATCTCCGTCGGCCTCAACTGCGCCCTCGGCGCCAGCGAACTGCGCCCCTACCTGGAAGAGCTGTCGAACAAGGCCAGTACCCATGTCTCCGCGCACCCCAACGCCGGCCTGCCCAACGAATTCGGCGAGTACGACGAACTGCCGGGGCAAACCGCCAAGGTCATCGAAGAGTTCGCCCAGAGCGGTTTCCTGAACATCGTCGGCGGCTGCTGCGGCACCACCCCGGGGCACATCGAGGCCATCGCCAAGGCCGTCGCCGGCTATGCCCCGCGGCAGATCCCGGACATTCCCAAGGCCTGCCGCCTGTCGGGCCTGGAGCCGTTCACCATCGATCGCCAGTCGTTGTTCGTCAACGTCGGCGAACGCACCAACATCACCGGTTCCGCCAAGTTCGCCCGCCTGATCCGTGAAGAGAACTACACCGAAGCCCTGGAAGTCGCCCTGCAGCAGGTCGAAGCAGGCGCCCAGGTGATCGACATCAACATGGACGAAGGCATGCTGGACTCGAAGAAGGCCATGGTGACCTTCCTCAACCTGATCGCCGGCGAGCCGGACATCTCGCGCGTGCCGATCATGATCGACTCCTCCAAGTGGGAAGTGATCGAAGCCGGCCTCAAGTGCATCCAGGGCAAGGGCATCGTCAACTCCATCAGCATGAAGGAAGGCGTCGAGCAGTTCATTCATCACGCCAAGCTGTGCAAGCGCTACGGCGCCGCCGTGGTGGTGATGGCCTTCGACGAAGCCGGCCAGGCCGACACCGAGGCGCGCAAGAAGGAAATCTGCAAGCGCTCCTACGACATCCTGGTCAACGACGTCGGCTTCCCGCCGGAAGACATCATCTTCGACCCGAACATCTTCGCCGTGGCCACCGGTATCGAGGAACACAACAACTACGCGGTGGACTTCATCAACGCCTGCGCCTACATCCGCGACGAGCTGCCCTATGCGCTGAGTTCCGGCGGCGTGTCCAACGTGTCGTTCTCCTTCCGCGGCAACAACCCGGTGCGCGAGGCGATCCACTCGGTGTTCCTGCTGTATGCGATCCGCAACGGCCTGACCATGGGTATCGTCAACGCCGGCCAGCTGGAGATCTACGACCAGATCCCGCAGGAGCTGCGCGACGCCGTGGAGGACGTGATCCTCAACCGCACGCCGGAAGGCACCGACGCCCTCCTCGCCATCGCCGACAAGTACAAGGGCGACGGCAGCATCAAGGAAGCCGAGACCGAAGAGTGGCGCAACTGGGACGTCAACAAGCGCCTGGAGCACGCCCTGGTCAAGGGCATCACCACCCACATTGTCGAGGACACCGAAGAGTCGCGGCTGTCCTTCGCCCGCCCGATCGAAGTGATCGAAGGCCCGCTGATGGCTGGCATGAACATCGTCGGCGACCTGTTCGGCGCCGGCAAAATGTTCCTGCCCCAGGTGGTCAAGTCCGCCCGGGTGATGAAGCAGGCCGTGGCCCACCTGATCCCGTTCATCGAGTTGGAAAAAGGCGACAAGCCGGAAGCCAAGGGCAAGATCCTCATGGCCACGGTGAAAGGCGACGTGCACGACATCGGCAAGAACATCGTCGGCGTGGTCCTGGGCTGTAACGGCTACGACATCGTCGACCTCGGCGTGATGGTGCCGGCGGAGAAGATCCTGCAGGTGGCCAAGGAACAGAAGTGCGACATCATCGGCCTGTCCGGCCTGATCACCCCGTCGCTGGACGAGATGGTCCACGTCGCCCGGGAAATGCAGCGCCAGGACTTCCACCTGCCGCTGATGATCGGTGGCGCCACCACTTCCAAGGCGCACACGGCGGTGAAGATCGAGCCCAAGTACAGCAATGACGCGGTGGTCTACGTCACCGACGCCTCGCGTGCCGTGGGCGTGGCCACCCAACTGCTGTCCAAGGAGCTCAAGGCCGGTTTCGTCCAGCGCACCCGCGAAGAGTACGTGGAAGTCCGCGAGCGCACCGCCAACCGCAGCGCCCGCACCGAGCGCCTGAGCTACCCGGCGGCCGTGGCCAAGAAGCCGCAGTTCGACTGGAGCAGCTACCAGCCGACCGTGCCGACCTTCACCGGCGCCAAGGTGCTGGACAATATCGACCTGCGGGTCCTGGCCGAATACATCGACTGGACGCCGTTCTTCATCTCCTGGGACCTGGCCGGCAAGTTCCCGCGCATCCTCGAGGACGAAGTGGTGGGTGAAGCCGCCACCGCGCTGTACCAGGACGCTCGGGAAATGCTCGACAAGCTGATCGACGAGAAGCTGATCAGCGCCCGCGCGGTGTTCGGCTTCTGGCCAGCCAACCAGGTGCAGGACGACGACCTGGAAGTCTATGGCGACGACGGCCAGCCCTTGGCCAGGCTGCACCACCTGCGCCAGCAGACCATCAAGACCGATGGCAAGCCGAACTTCTCCCTGGCCGACTTCGTCGCGCCCAGGGACAGCGGCGTGACCGACTACGTCGGTGGTTTCATCACCACCGCCGGCATCGGCGCCGAAGAAGTGGCCAAGGCTTATCAGGACAAGGGCGACGACTACAACTCGATCATGGTCAAGGCCCTGGCCGACCGCCTGGCCGAGGCCTGCGCCGAGTGGCTGCACCAGCAAGTGCGTAAAAACTACTGGGGCTATGCCAAGGACGAAGAGCTGGACAACGAAGCGCTGATCAAGGAGCAGTACAGCGGTATCCGCCCTGCCCCGGGTTATCCGGCCTGTCCGGACCACACCGAGAAGAGCACCCTGTTCGCCCTGCTCGACCCCGAGGCCAGCGAAGGCAAGGCCGGGCGCAGCGGCGTGTTCCTCACCGAACACTTCGCCATGTTCCCGGCGGCGGCGGTCAGCGGCTGGTACTTCGCCCATCCGCAGGCGCAGTACTTCGCCGTGGGCAAGATCGACAAGGACCAGGTCAGCAGCTACAGCGCGCGCAAAGGCCAGGACCTGGCCGTGACCGAGCGCTGGCTGGCGCCGAATCTGGGCTACGACAACTAAAAAGCCCAGCTCGCTTCACTTGCGGGAGCCGCCAGTCGGCGCTCCCGCAAGCTGGAACAAGCGGTATTGTCTATGCTTTCCCCACACCCATTTGTGTCGAGGGATTTATGGACGACCCTACCAACGACAAGCCGCCGACCCTTTGGCAGATGCTGCAAAGCGTCGCTGCTGCTGCCTTTGGCGTGCAGAGCGGCAAGAACCGCAAGCGCGACTTCACCCACGGCAAGCCCAGCCATTTCATGATCCTGGGCATTCTGTTCACCGCGGTGTTCGCCTTGACCCTGTTCGGTATCGTCAAGCTGGTCGTGCACCTGGCGGGGCTTTGAATGCCTGTCAGTGCAGTAATAGATCCAGCGAGAAGGGATAACGGTAGCCGGCCGGCTTGCCCTCGGCCGACAACCCGCGAAAGTCCACGCCGTATTGCTGTGTCCCCTGCAACTCCAGCAGACGCTGCGCCTGGACCTTGTCCAATAGCCGGAACACGTCCAGCTGCCAGCTCGGGCCACCATGAGCCGCAGGGTTCAGCCCCCGGGCATCATCGTTGAGCACCACCATCGCCCAGCCCCCCAGGGTGAAGTGCCCGGCGATCAGCGCCGTCAGGCGCCCATCGATCAATGCCTGCAAGGCCTGCGGCGAGCTATTCAGGGCGCTGAACAGCACATCCTTGCCCGGCCGCCGCCCCTGCTGTTCCAGCGCCTCCATCGCCCCCAGGGCCATCTCGTCGTTGGCCGACCAGATCAACTGCGTCTGCGGATAGCGCTTGAGCAACTGCTGGGCCTGCTCAAAGGCGCGCTGGCGATTCCACTCGCCATACACCATCTGCCGCAAGCGCACCTCGGGGTGCTCCGCCAATGCCCGCTGCAAGCCTTGTTCGCGGGATTGCGCCACCGGGGTGTTCTTCACGCCCGAGAACGCCAGCAGGTCGATGTACTGCCCGGGAGCGAGCGGGCCATGACGGCGAATCAGCTCCTTGAGCATCAGGTAGCCGGCTTCTTCGTCGTTGCCGATCATGCTGCCGATCCAGTCGGGATAACGGCTCTGGCGCTCGCCGAGCAAGCGCTGCTGATTGGCGGTCAGCGCGTTGTTGACGACGAACAGCTTCACCCCGCTGCCCTGGGACAGGCGCAGGATCTCCGGCGCGACATATTGCTCGTTGACCACCACCAGGTAATCCGGCCGGTCCGGGCCCTGCAGGGCTTCCCGGGCCTGGCGGATGGTGGTTTGCGAATCGCGCTGCGAATAACGCACGCGCAGATCCAGGCCGAGGTCGTTGGCCGCGGCCTGCATGAACTGTGAATAACCGACCCAGAAGGTTTCAGTGGAGTGGCCCGGGTTCAAAAACACCACCGAGGTGGCATGGGCCATGGCCCAGAACGCTGGACTCAGTACAAGCAGCACCAGCAGCAGACACTTACCAAACGCCTTGAACATTGCGACCAGAGTCCCGGAATATTGCCCCGCAGTATAACTGGCAAAATACTGGCCAATGTCGGCAAATCGTCATTTCCCACAGACAATTCGGACTCTGCTCATCGCTTGACCACAACTATTGATGACTGACCCAGAACACCGCCGTTCCCACGACCAGAATGATCAGAAAGAGAATGGCCCAAGCATCGACAGCGCTGTCGCTTTTCCTTGCCTTGGTTGGATTGCTCATAGCATCGCCTCTTGTCGGTTTTATCGGTGATTGCACAAAGACTCGAGCACAGTTAAGTCGAGGATTGCCCTCACCACAAATGTGGGTTTGAGCCGGTCGGATACCGTTAGTCGTTTTGGTTCTTTGCATATACTCAAACATCACTTTTGCGCATAACTGCAAACTGGTATCTTCGCCCGGCTCCGTTGGGAGTGCGCGGCCGTGCGCGCAGAATTTCTTGGGTGACATCCGCCTCTGCGTCACCTGATAAGCCTGAGAACAGGATCTATATGTACGTATACGACGAGTACGATCAGCGGATCATCGAGGACCGCGTCAAGCAGTTCCGTGATCAGACCCGGCGCTATCTGGCAGGCGAGCTGAGCGAAGATGAATTCCGCCCTCTGCGCCTGCAGAATGGCCTCTATATCCAACGTTTTGCCCCGATGCTGCGGGTGGCGGTGCCTTATGGCCAGCTGACTTCGCGCCAAGCACGGATGATGGCCAAGATCGCTCGCGACTACGACAAGGGCTACGCCCACATCAGTACCCGGCAGAACGTGCAGTTCAACTGGCCGGCGCTGGAAGACATCCCGGACATCCTGGCTGAGCTGGCAACCGTGCAGATGCACGCCATCCAGACCAGCGGCAACTGCCTGCGCAACGTCACCACCGACCAGTTCGCCGGTGTCGCCGCCGATGAACTGATCGATCCGCGCCCCTGGTGTGAAATCGTCCGTCAGTGGACCACCTTCCACCCTGAATTCGCCTACCTGCCGCGCAAGTTCAAGATCGCCATCAACGGTTCGACCTCGGACCGCGCGGCCATCGAAGTCCACGACATCGGCCTGGAGCCGGTGCACAACGCCGCCGGCGAGCTGGGCTTCCGGGTCCTGGTCGGTGGCGGCCTGGGCCGGACCCCAGTGGTCGGCGCCTTCATCAACGAGTTCCTGCCGTGGCAGGACCTGTTGAGCTACCTCGACGCCATCCTGCGGGTCTACAACCGCTACGGCCGGCGTGACAACAAGTACAAGGCGCGGATCAAGATCCTGGTCAAGGCCCTGACCCCAGAGGTGTTCGCCGAGAAGGTCGAAGCGGAAATGGCTCACCTGCGCGGCGGCCAGACCACCCTGACCGAAGCCGAAGTGCATCGCGTGGCCAAGCACTTCGTCGATCCGGACTACAAGGCCCTGGTCAACCAGGATGCCGAACTGGCCGAACTCGACAAACAATATCCGGGCTTCGCCCGCTGGCGCACGCGCAACACCCTGGCCCACAAGAAGCCGGGCTATGTCGCCGTGACCCTGTCGCTGAAACCCACGGGCGTAGCCCCGGGCGACGTCACCGACAAGCAGCTGGACGGCATCGCCGACCTGGCCGACCGCTACAGCTTCGGCCAGCTGCGCACCTCCCACGAGCAGAACGTGATTCTCGCCGACGTCGAGCAGAGCCAACTGTTCACCCTGTGGGGCGAGCTGCGCGAACAAGGTTTCGCCACGCCGAACATCGGCCTGCTGACCGACATCATCTGCTGCCCGGGCGGCGACTTCTGCTCCCTGGCCAACGCCAAGTCGATCCCGATCGCCGAATCCATCCAGCGCCGTTTCGACGACCTGGACTACCTGTTCGACATCGGCGAGCTGGACCTGAACATCTCCGGCTGCATGAACGCCTGCGGCCACCACCACGTGGGCCACATCGGCATCCTCGGGGTGGACAAGAAAGGCGAAGAGTTCTATCAGGTTTCCCTCGGTGGCAGCGCCAGCCGCGACGCCAGCCTGGGCAAGATCCTCGGCCCGTCCTTCGCCCAGGACGACATGCCCGACGTGATCTCGAAGCTGATCGACGTGTACGTGGAGCAACGTACCGAAGACGAGCGCTTCATCGACACCTACCAACGTATTGGCATCGACCTCTTCAAGGAGCGCGTCTATGCAGCGAATCATTAAGAACAACGAGGTCATCGACGAAACCTGGCACCTGCTGCCCAAGGACGCGACCCTCGACGGCATTTCCAACTGCGACGACCTGATCGTGCCGCTGGCCCTGTGGCGCGAGCACGCTCACGCCCTCAAGGCCCGCGACGGCGGCCTGGGCGTGTGGCTGGACGCCGATGAAGAAGCCGAGGAGATCGGCGATGACGTGCAGCACTTCCAGGTCATCGCCCTGAACTTCCCGGCCTTCACCGACGGCCGCAACTACTCCAACGCCCGCCTGCTGCGCGACCGCTACGGCTTCAAGGGCGAACTGCGGGCGATCGGCGATGTGCTGCGCGACCAGCTGTTCTACCTGCGCCGCTGCGGGTTCGACGCCTACGCCCTGCGCGCCGACAAGGACCCGTACGAAGCCCTGGAAAGCCTCAAGGACTTCTCCGTGACCTACCAGGCCGCCACCGACGAACCGCTGCCGCTGTTCCGTCGCCGCTAAGGCCCGCGCCAACAAAAAGCCCTGGACCGGGAAACCGGTTCAGGGCTTTTTTGTGTCTGTGATCTTTAAACGCGGCATCTTTAACGCGGTGCCCGCGATCGCGGGCAAGCCTCGCGCCTACAGAAGAAACTCGTTCCCGCGGTGTCCCTTACCAGAAACGCTGCTGGGTCAAGCGACTCCACCAGGTCAGCAGCACACGGTCGACAGAATTGCTGGCCGCCAGCCCTACCCGCTCCTGCAGGCTCTTGCGCTCGGCGTAGTGCAGGTGGAACAGCTCGGCGCTCTTGGCGCGCTCGGCCAGGTATTCGTCGCTGGTTTTCAGCTCATCGACCAGTTTTTTCTCCTGCGCCGCGACACCCAGCCAGACTTCACCGGTGGCCACGTCGTCGATGACCAGCTGTGGCCGGTAACGGGAGACGAAGTTCTTGAACAACTGATGGGTGACATCCAGGTCTTCCTGGAATTTCTCCCGGCCCTTTTCGGTGTTTTCGCCAAACACGGTCAGGGTGCGCTTGTATTCCCCGGCAGTCAGCACTTCGAAGTCGATGTCGTGTTTTTTCAGCAGGCGGTTGACGTTGGGCAGCTGCGCCACCACGCCGATCGAGCCGAGGATGGCGAACGGCGCGCTGATGATCTTCTCGCCAATGCAGGCCATCATGTAGCCGCCGCTGGCCGCGACCTTGTCGATGCACACCGTCAACGGCACGCCGGCCTGGCGAATCCGTGCCAGTTGCGACGAGGCCAGCCCATAGCTGTGCACCATGCCGCCGGCGCTTTCCAGGCGCAGCACCACTTCATCCTTGGGCGTGGCCAGGCTCAGCAGCGCGGTGATTTCGTGGCGCAGCCCCTCGGTGGCCGAAGCCTTGATATCGCCGCTGAAATCCAGCACGAACACCCGCGGTTTTTCCTCGTGCTGCTTCTTGTGTTTTTTCTCGGCCTTGGCCTCGGACTTGCGCAGTGCCTTGAGCTGGTCCTTGTCGAGCAGGCTCTGCTCCAGACGCTCGCGCAGGCCCTTGTAGAAATCGTTGAGCTTGCTCACATGCAACTGCCCGGCGCCCTTGCGCCGGCCTTTGCTGCGCAGCGAGGCAGCGGTGATCAGCACCACCAGGATGGCGATGACCAGGGTGACGGTTTTGGCCAGGAAACTGGCGTACTCGGAGAGAAACTCCATAAGACATCCAATGAGGCTTGAAAGCCCCATTCTATGGGCATCTCGCAGCCAATGTCTAACAGTGTTCTAACGGAGTTCTAACAGTTTGTGACACCTCGAAGGCCCACTTCCAGAGGCCTGCGCGGGCGCGATAAGGACCCAATGCGGGCACGCGATAAGGCTCAGGAGCGAGGGCCTACGGGGGAGCCTGGGCGCATACGCGTATTGAGGTGGTCATTCAGATTTTTCTGCCAGATTCTCGAAGGGTTTCAGCAAAGTTCAGAATCATCCTACAGCCCTCCCCTTCGATACTTGGTAGCTTCGCGAGGCTCTAAAAGGACCTTTACACGCAAGGATGATGCTCATGCTTTCCTCTGCTCGACTGGGCGACAAACACGTCTGCCCTCTTCCCGGCCATGGCACGACCTCTATCGCTTCCGCTTCTGGCGACATAAATATCAACTTCATGGGCGCGGCCCGAGTCGGTGACACTTGTGGCTGTGGTGCAGTCATTACCACGGGGTTTCCATCGGTCATCCTGAATGGTCGCCCTATGACCCACTTGGGGAGCCCCACCAGCCACGGTGGGACAATCATCACGGGGTCGGGTGATACTTTCGGTGGTTTTGTCATGGGGCCTGCTCCTGGGGCTGCCATCATCAACTTCGCAGCACTCAGCGTGTTTCGCCCGGATGGCTCGGTGGACGATGAAAAGATGGCGACCTTGTTGGCCGACCCGAGGCTGATGGAGAAGGCCACCGCCGCAAATGCCTTGGTTGATCCCAATGCGGCCTCTGAGACCCCTGAAGAGAAGCCTGAAGAAAAGGTCTGTAATGACCCTGACCAGATGGAAGAGCTGGCTGCTTATATTGCGGGCGAGATGAACACCAATATCAACAGCCCGTCTGTGCGACAGATGAAGGATTTGAATAGCTTTAGTCCTTCTGCGGAAATGCGAAAATACGCTGAGCTTTCGTTCTACATGCGACTCGGTCCTGCCCCAGACTTCTACAGTTTGGCGCTCGGAAAGAGAGCGAAGGCTTTCGCCATCTGGACCGAGCGAGTAGGTCAAAATCGGCCCTGGGACCACAAGCCAATACTGCAAAAACTCTTTGGTGAATACCCTTGGCACAAGCAAGGTGCCTATGAATATTTCTACGATATCTGGTCGAACATCCACTACGGATATGTGGGTGTCGCAGGTGGGCTTTCTGAGAGTGTCTTATTGGACGGTGCCGGTGTAGAGCAAATCGGATCAGACACTTGGCGCTTCATCAAAAACCCTAAGAGATTTGATGGACCGCAAAGGACTGAGGGTGTTGAAGGTATGCGCGCATGGGATGATGTACCCGATAGGGTCTCGATCATTATCGGGATGAACCTATACAAGGAATATCCAAATGGCGGCCTCACAGGGAAGATCATTATGGACAAAGTGTTGGCAGTACCCATAAGCGACTGGGCGAAAGGGGTTCAACCACATGTCTGCAAGTGAGAAAAAACTCTACTTAGGGCGGTGGCTTACGGGACTCGCTTGCCTCCTTATTGCATGCTGGTATTTGGCTTTGCCAAGGGTCGTCATTTACTACTCGGATGATGGCTCAAAAGAGTTCAAATACGTCTTCAATACGCAGCATTCAATATTTCGACGGGACTTGATGCCGGGTGAAACAACCGGCGATGCAGGGCATATTTTCCCCGATAAGGATTTTTTCATGATGTTCGATTGGTGGGCCGATACGACCCCGGCACGGTGCATCTACATCACACCAAGACGGTGGAGAACAATGGACATTTACCTTGATGGGAGCGGTAAGATCGACATCACTAAAACAGACCCTGATGTTATTGCCCACCTGAAACAGTGTCCCGGTCAACCCGACCCTTTCCGCCCTTAAAGTTCTCTACCAGTGTCACTATGAGATCACCCAGCACAGCCACCAAGTAGAACGCAGACGACATTCCCAAAGACTTCGACCAAAGGACCACCTTGAGCAACTCCCAGAGAGACAAGGAATAGACCAAGAAATCGATAGGTGACACAGTGGGTAGCCAGAGTGCGGATTACAGCAACACAGGTTTTCCACCGTGTAGTCATCGCATAACCCTCCTTGAGCTGTAGGGTTTAGGTGGTAGGTAATAACCACCATCGAATAGGGCCCTGTAGGTCATAGGGGGGATACTCTTCAAGTAACCTTAAGTCCCCTCCCCTTATAGTGAGGGGGTTTTAGAGGCCTTACGGGCCGGGCCTCTCCGAGAGGTGGCCATTTTGAAAAAATAGGGAACCCGTTAAGGTCCCCTTTGAGTTACCAACCCATATAGTTGGTGGTAGTGCCATCTGCTTCATACTGCAACGTGACCTCGCCCATAAGCATCTGACGATGATCCTCGAACCTCATCAATGGGTTCTCCACGTGAGCCATCAAGAACTCTTCCAGCATCTCCGAAGCGCCGACCTCTGAATCCTTTTCCAAGGCATTCGTGAAGAACTGCACACCGATTGCCAAGGCATCAAGACGGTCATCGTGGGCCAGAGAACCCCGCTCCTTCGTAATGCGTGTGAGCTGGTAGAAGCTGCTGTACTTAACGTCAGTCGTTGCGTCGATGCTCAGGGTAGTCTCATAGTCCCGCTCGATTACGCCCTCCATGACCACGAGCTTATGGCTGCCCAGTACAGGCTCCAGAACGTCGCAGATACGGAGCTCCTTCTGCCCCTTGGACTTCCACTTCTGTGACAGCACAACGGTGCGTACGGGTCATCACAGGGCTGAATAGCTTGAGATACATGTCGTCACCAAAGTTACCTTCGATGATTACCTAGTTGACCTTGAAGCGCCTACCGATACCGGCGCAGGCAGGCGTCGGCCAGTCGCGAAACCTCCTGTTACCGTGCTCTAACGGGCATTTCAAACAAGCGTATGTTTTTTCATTGACAGCTCACCGGCATCCTCATAACCTCGCAAAACTTTCAACGTACCGGGATGACGCGGACGTGGGCAGCATCTATCTGATTCGACATGGCCAGGCCTCCTTCGGTGCGGACGACTACGACGTCCTCTCGACCACGGGTATTCGCCAGGCCGAAGTGCTCGGTCAACACCTGGTCGAACTGGGCGTGAACTTCGATCGCTGCCTGGCGGGCGACCTGCGTCGCCAGCAACACACTGCCAATTCCACCCTGCAGCAGTTCAGCGCCGCGGGCCTGCCCACGCCGATCCTGGAAACCGATTCGGCGTTCAACGAATTCGATGCCGACGCGGTAATCCGCGCCCTGCTGCCCGGCATGTTGTCCGAGGAGCCCGACGCCCTGGACATCCTGCGCAACGCCGCGCAGAACCGCGCCGAATTCCAGCGCATCTTCGCCCTGATCATCGACCGCTGGCTGGCCGGCACCTACGATCCACCGGGCCTGGAAAGCTGGCTGGGGTTCGTCGAGCGGGTGCAAGCCGGCCTGCAGCGCATCCTGGAACAAGCCGACAACACCCAGAAAATCGCCGTGTTCACCTCCGGCGGCACCATCACCGCCCTGCTCCACCTGATTACCCGGATGCCTGCCGCCCAGGCCTTCGAACTGAATTGGCAAATCGTCAATACCTCGCTCAACCAGCTGAAGTTTCGCGGTCGCGAGGTTGCCCTGGCTTCCTTCAACAGCCATGCCCACCTGCAACTGTTGAAGGCCCCGGAACTCATCACTTTCCGCTGAGTCCGGATCACTGTGACCCTTGCTGTAACAACCCATAAAAGGATCGAATCATGACCTCCGTAGCCGACGCCGTACAAGCCATGAAAGCCAAGTTCAACCCAGCTGCCGCTGCCGGCCTGGACCTGGTTTTCGGTTTCCGTATCGATGACACCAAGAACTTCTCGCTGATCGTCAAAGACAGCACCTGCGAGCTCAAGGAAGGCGAGAACCCGGACGCCCAGGTCACGCTGGTAATGGACGGCGAAACCCTGCAAGGCATCGTTAGCGGCGAAACCGACGGCATGCAGGCCTTCATGGGCGGCAAGCTGCGCGCCGAAGGCGACATGATGCTGGCGATGAAGCTGAGCGAACTGTTCCCGGCCTGAGTAAGCGCTTCCCCAGGGACGCCCTTGTCTTGCCCACGAATCCCGCCTTCCGGCGGGATTCGTCGTTTCAGGCCCGCGCTTTCAGTCGGCGCCAAGCGGTTCGGCCAGCGGCAAACCGGTGACGGGAGCCGCCATCACCGAGGACGCTGCCAGCAGCTCCCGGGTATAAGGATGGCGCGCCGTGCCGAACAGGTGCTCGGTCTCGCCGCGCTCCACCACTTCGCCATCCTTCATCACGATCAGGTCATGGGCCAGCGCCCGCACTACCGCCAGGTCGTGGCTGATGAACAGATAGGTCAGGCCGTGCTCCTGCTGCAGGCGGCGTAGCAGCGCCACCACCTGTTTCTGCACCGTGCGGTCGAGGGCCGAAGTCGGTTCGTCGAGCAGGATCAGTTCCGGCTTGAGCACCAGGGCGCGGGCAATGGCGATGCGCTGGCGCTGGCCGCCGGAGAACTCATGGGGATAGCGATGGCGGCTGGCCGGGTCGAGGCCGACCTCCTGCAAGGCTTCGATCACCGCCTGCTCGCGTTGCCGCGCATTCAGCTCGCTGTGCACCAGCAAGCCTTCGGCAATGATCTGCTGCACGCTGAGGCGCGGGCTGAGGCTGCCGAAGGGGTCCTGGAACACCACTTGCAGCTGCCGACGCAATGGTCGCAGTTGCTTGCCGTCGAGGCTGTGCAGGTCCTGCCCCTTGAAGCGGATGCGGCCTTCGGACTCGATCAGCCGCAGGATCGCCTGGCCCAGGGTCGACTTACCCGAGCCGGATTCACCGACAATGCCCAGGGTCTTGCCCCGTTGCAGTTGCAGGTCGATGCCGTTCACCGCCTTCAGGTAACGCCTGGGCCGCAGCCAGCCACCGCCCTGGCGGAACCAGACCTTCAGCCCGTCCACCGCCAGCAGGGTCGCGCCGGGCCCGCGGCGCAGCGCCTGGCCGCCAGGCTCGGCATTCAGCAGCTGGACGCTGTAGGGATGCCGGGGATCGGCAAACAGCTGCGCGCAGCCCGCCGTTTCGACTATCTCCCCCGCGCGCATCACCGCCACCCGCTGGGCGATGCTGCGCACCAGGTTGAGGTCGTGGCTGATCAGCAGCAAGGCCATGCCCAGGCGCTGCTGCAGGTCCTTGAGCAGTAGCAGGATCTTGCGTTGCACCGTCACGTCGAGGGCGGTGGTCGGCTCGTCGGCGATCAGCAGCTCCGGTTCGCAGGCCAGGGCCATGGCGATCATCACCCGCTGGCGTTGCCCGCCGGAGAGCTGATGGGGATAGGCCTGCAAGCGCTGCTCCGGCTGCTGGATGCCCACCAGGTGCAGCAGTTCCAGTATCCGTTCGCGGGCCTGGCTGCCGGCCATGCCTTTGTGCAGGCGCAGGGTTTCCCCCAGCTGTCGCTCCAGGCTATGCAGGGGGTTCAGCGAGCTCATGGGCTCCTGGAAGATCATCGCGATGCGGTTGCCGCGCAGCTGGCGCAAACGCGCCGGGCTGGCGCCCAGCAGCTCTTCGCCGCGATAACGGATGCTGCCCGCGATGCGCGTGCTGCCCGGGTCGAGCAATTGCAGGAGGCTGTGGGCCGTCACCGACTTGCCCGAGCCGGATTCGCCCACCAGCGCCAGGCATTCGCCGGGACGGATCTCCAGGTCGATGCCATGCACCACCTCAGTGGCCTTGAACGCCACCCGCAGGCCGCGCAGTTCAATCAGTCGTTCACTCATCTCAATGCCTCGGATCGAAGGCGTCGCGGCAGGCTTCGCCGATAAACACCAACAACGACAGAATCAGCGCCAGGGCGAAAAACGCCGTCAGCCCCAGCCAGGGCGCCTGCAGATTGCTTTTGCCCTGGCCGATCAACTCGCCCAGGGACGCACTGCCGGCCGGCATGCCGAAACCCAGGAAATCCAGGGCCGACAGGGTGGCGATGGCCCCGGTGAGGATGAACGGCAGGTACGTCAGCGTGGCGCTCATGGCGTTGGGCAGGATGTGCCGCAGCATCACCTGGGCATCGCCGACACCCAGAGCCCGCGCCGCCTTGACGTACTCCAGGCCGCGGCTGCGCAGGAACTCGGCGCGCACCACATCCACCAGGGCCAGCCAGGAGAACAGCGCCATGATCCCCAGCAGCCACCAAAAGTTCGGCTCGACGAAACCGGAAAGGATGATCAGCAGATACAGCACCGGCAGCCCCGACCAGACCTCCTGCAAGCGCTGCCCCAACAGGTCGATCCAGCCGCCGTAATAGCCCTGCAGGGCGCCGGCGGCGATGCCGATCAGCGCGCTGGCGGCGGTCAGCGCCAGGGCGAACAGCAGCGACACCCGGGTGCCGAAGATCACCCGCGCCAGCACGTCCCGGGCCTGGTCGTCGGTGCCCAGCCAGTTCTGCGCCGAGGGCGGGCTGGGCGCCGGTTGCGTCAGGTCGTAGTTGACCGTGTCGAAAGCGAAAGGAATCGGCGCGAACAGCAACCAGCCGCCCTGCCCTTCGATCAACTGGCGCACCGAGGCGCTGCGGTAATCCGGCTGGAACGGCAGCTCGCCGCCAAACTGCTGTTCGGTGTAACGCTTGAACGCCGGGAAATACCACTGGCCCTGGTAAGCCACCAGCAAAGGCTTGTCGTTAGCGATCAGCTCGCCGCCTAGGGTCAAGGCGAACAGCGCGACGAACAGCCACAACGACCACCAGCCGCGCCGGTGGGACTTGAAGCGCTGCCAGCGCCGCAAACCGATGGGAGACAAGGTCAACATCAGGCACTCCTTGCACTGAAGTCGATGCGCGGATCGACCAGGGTGTAGCACAGGTCGCCGAGCAGTTTTATCAGCAGACCGAACAGGGTAAAGATGAACAGCGAGCCGAACACCACCGGGTAATCCCGCGACACCGCGGCGTCGTAGCTCAGGCGCCCGAGGCCGTCGAGGGAGAAGATCACCTCGATCAGCAGCGAGCCGCCGAAGAACACATTGACCAGGGCCTGGGGCAAGCCGGCGACCACCAGCAGCATGGCGTTGCGAAACACATGGCCGTACAACACCTGCCGCTCGCTCAGGCCCTTGGCCCGGGCGGTGACCACATACAGGCGGGAAATCTCGTTGAGAAAGCTGTTCTTGGTCAGCAGGGTCAAGGTGGCGAAGCCGCCGATCACCAGGGCGCTGACCGGCAGCACCAGGTGCCAGAAGTAGTCGGCGACCTTGCCCCAGGCCGAGAGCCGGGCGAAGTTCTCCGAGACCAGCCCGCGCACCGGGAACCAGTCGAGCAAGGTGCCGCCGCCAAACACCACGATCAGCAGCAGGGCGAACAGGAACCCCGGCATCGCATAACCGATGACGATCGCCGCGCTGCTCCAGACATCGAAGGCCGAGCCATCATGAATGGCCTTGCGAATCCCCAGCGGGATCGACACCAGGTAGGTGATCAGCGTCGCCCACAGGCCCAGCGACAGGGTCACCGGCAGCTTCTGCGCGATCAGCTCGGTGACCTTGGCGCCACGAAAGAAACTGTCGCCGAAATCCAGCCGCGCATAGTGCTTGAGCATCAGCCACAAACGCTCGCCGGCGGGTTTGTCGAAGCCATACTGGCGCTCGATATCGGCCAGCAGCTTGGGGTCCAGGCCACGGGTGGCGCGGGACTCGCCGCCCACCGTCTCGACATGCCCGCCGCCCACCGCCGCGGCGCCGCCAATGCCTTGCAGGCGGGCGATGGCCTGCTCCACCGGGCCGCCGGGCGCCGCCTGGACGATGACGAAGTTCACCAGCAGGATGCACAGCAAGGTGGGCACGATCAGCAGCAGGCGCCGCGCGCTATAAGCCAGCATGGACCGCCTCCCCGCTACGTTGGCGCATCTGGCTCAGGGTCAGTGCCTCGGCGCTGACCTCCCACCAGGTGTCGAGCCCGGCGTCGTACAGGGGGGCGATGGCCGGCCGGCCAAAGCGGTTCCACCACACCGAGGAAATGCCCGGCGGGTAGTAGTTGGGAATCCAGTAGTAGCCCCACTGCAACACCCGGTCCAGCGCCCGGGCGTGGGCCAGCATGCTGGCGCGGCTGTCGGCCTGCACCAGGGCGCTGATCAGCCCGTCCACCGCCGGGTCGCGCAGCGCCATGTAGTTGTTCGAGCCCGGGTCGTCGGCGCTCATCGAACCGAAGTAGTTGAACAGCTCGCGCCCCGGCGCCTGGGACACCGGGTAGGCGGCGATGATCATGTCGTAGTCGCGGCTGCGCACGCGGTTGGTGTATTGCGCGGTGTCGACCTGGCGGATATCGAAACCGATGCCGATCTGCGCCAGGTTGCGCTTGAACGGCAGCAGCAAACGCTCCAGGCCTTTCTGGCCGTTGAGAAAGGTGAAATGCAGGGGCTCGCCGGCGGCGTTGCGCAACTGATCGCCCTGGGGGTTCCAGCCCGCCTGCTCCAGCAGCTTCAGCGCCTGCAACTGCTGCGGGCGGATGATCCCGCTGCCGTCGGTGCGCGGCGCCTGGAACACCTGGGTAAAGACCTCGTCCGGGACCTGCCCGCGCCAGGGTTCGAGGATCTTCAACTCTTGCGCGTCCGGCAGCGCCGCTGCCGCCAGTTCGCTGTGGGAAAAGAAGCTCTGCTGGCGCAGATACAGGCTGCGCATCATCTGCCGGTTGCTCCACTCGAAGTCCCAGAGCATGGCGATCGCCTGGCGTACCCGGCGGTCCCGGAACTGCGGTTTCTGCAGGTTGAAAATAAAACCCTGGGCGCCCAGGGCCGAACCCGGCGCCAGGTGTTCGCGCACCAGCCGCCCCTGCTCCAGCGCGGCGCCGGCATAACCGATGGTGTAGCCGGTGGCGGAGAACTCGCGGTTGTAGTCGTAGCCGCCGGCCTTGAGGATCTGCCGCGACACATCGGTGTCGGCGAAGAACTCCACCCGCAGCCGGTCGAAGTTGTAGCGTCCGCGGGCCACCGGCAGGTCCTGCCCCCACCAGTCCTTGACCCGCTCGAAGTCGACGCTGCGCCCGGCGTCCACCGCGCTCACCCGGTATGGCCCGCTGCCCAGCGGCGCTTCGAAGCCGCCACCGTCGGCGAAATTGCGGCCACGCCACCAGTGCTCGGGCAACACCGGCAGCGACGCCAGGTCCAGGGGCAAGGTCCGGCTCTCAGTGTTCTTGAACACGAAACGCACCCGGGTCGGCGATTCCACCTGCACCTCGGCGACATCGGCGAACTGCTGGCGGTAGACGAAGCTGCCCTGGGTCATCAACAGCTCGAAGGTGTAGCGCACGTCCTCAGCGGTGATCGGGCTGCCATCGTCGAAGCGCGCCCGCGGGTTGAGGTAGAAGCGCAGCCAGGAACGGTCCGCGGCCAGCTCCAGGCCCTCGGCCACCAGGCCGTACACAGTGTAGGGCTCATCCTTGGAGCGATAGGCCAGCGGCGCGTACAGCCAGCCGTCGATATCGGCCACGCCGGTGCCTTTATCGATGTACGGAAGCAGATGGTCGAAGGGCCCGCTTTCCAGGGAGGAACGGCGCAGGCTGCCGCCCTTGGGCGCGTCCGGGTTGACGTAGTCGAAGTGCTGGAAGCCGGCGGGGTATTTCGGGGCTTCGCCGTAGACCGTCAGCGACGGTTGCACGGCGGCCAGCAGCACGGGGCTCGGCAGCAGGCAGAGCCAGAACAGCACAGCGCGTTGCAACAACATGGAATGATGCCTCTTTGAACAGGGGCCAGGATGACGGCGTTCGTACCGGCGAAAGATCGTCCAGCCGCCACTCGACTCCCAGCCTTATCCCTCCTCCCGGAACACCCCGCTCCTGCCTGTCATGTGCAACTGACCGGGCATTTTTATAGAGCGGGTTTTAGAACCATTGGTTACTAAAAAGCGTCCGGACCTTTTATTGCCGGTCGGCTCAGAAGTTGTAACTGAGCCGCGTGTACAAGGTCCGTCCGAACGGGTCCGAGTAGCGTGGGTCGTAGCCGCTCTGGAAGGTGTAGGTCTGGTTGCTGAACGGCGGCTCGCGGTCGAACAGGTTCTTCACCCCGAGGGTCACGCCCAGGGCCTGGCGCCAGGTGTAGGTGCCGGCCAGGTCCCAGACGTTGTAGGAGCCGACGCGGTTATGGCTGTCGCGGTCGGAGTCGTGGTAACCGCTGGTGTAGCGGTTGGTCAGGGTCGCGCCCAGCGGCCCCTGGTTCCAGGTCGCGGTCAGGCTGTGGCGCCAGCGCGCCACCGCGCCGGCCGAGGCGAAGTCGCCGCCGCGAAAGTCCCCGAGCTTGTCGATGTACTCGCCCTTGAGCTGTTGCTGGTAGTCGTAGCGGGTGACGTAGGTGCCTTGCAGCCCCAGGCCGAACTCGCCCCAGGCAGTGACCGGCAGGCGATAGTCGAGGCTGACATCGACCCCGCTGGTCTTGAGCTTGCCCAGGTTGGCCATGCCCGTGACCACATGATCGATGGAGCCGTCGGCCTTGCGCACCAGCCGGTCGGCGTACAGGTCGGGATTGTCGAACGGCGCCGACTCGGGAAACTCGGCGATCTGGTTGGCGACCTTGATCCACCAGAAATCCAGCCCGGCGTTGAGCCGCTCGAACGGCTGGTAGACGAAGCCGAATGTCACGTTGCGCGCGGTTTCCGGCTTCAGCTCGGTGTTGCCGCCGGTGCTGCGGTTGAACTGCTGGGCGCAGTCGCGGTTGCCGATCCCGCCATTGGCCGGGGTGCCGCCGGGGCATAGTCGCGGGTCGTTGTAGTTGGCGTTGGTGAAGGTGGTAAAGGTCGGGTTGTACAGCTCGTACAGCGACGGCGCGCGGAAGCCTTCGCTGTAGGCGCCGCGCAGCACCAGCTCCTTGAAGGGCTGGAAGCGGAACGAATACTTGGGGTTGGTGGTACTGCCGAAGTCGCTGTATTTGTCATGCCGGATCGCCGCCGTCAGCTCCAGGCTGTCGAGCACCGGCACGTTGAGTTCGGCGTACTGCGCCTGCACGCTGCGGTCGCCCGAAACGGCGCCGTTGGGGTCGATGCCCAGGCTCTGCACATTGCCGGCGAACTGGGCAAAATCCTGGTGGAAGTCTTCCTTGCGGTACTCGCCGCCCAGGGCCAGGGCCGCGGGGCCGGAGCCGAACCAGTCGCCGATCTCGCGGCTGACCCGCCCGTCGATGGCCTTGACCCGCCCGACCGCCGTGGCGTAATCGCCGTCCACCGTATTGGCCGCCAACAGCGCGCTGCCCGCCGCCGTCTGCGGGCCGAAAGGATTGATCACGCCATTGGCGATGCCCTCGGACACCGCCACATCGTTCACGTAGCCGCTGCGGATGGTGCTGACCACCTTGTTCTGGTTGTACGAGGCGCCGATGTTGTAGTCCCAGCCCGCCGCGCTGCCATCGAAACTCAGTAGCAGGCGCTGGCCGGTGTTGTCGTCTTCATGGCGGCGGGCGCCGACATCGGTTTCCCGCCAGTTGGCCGCCACCGGTTGCGTCGGGTCGAGGGCAAAGCCGCTCGGCCCCGGGGTGATGCCATTGCCCGGATAAAAGGCCGTGCCCGGGTTGACCTGGTTGCCCATCAAGGTGCCGGGGCCGATCTGGGTGCGGTTCTCGTTGCGCGCCCAGAAGTATTCGAGGCTGACGTTGTGATCGTCGCTGAGCTTGCCGGTGGCCTTGGCGAAGGCCGAGGTCTTTTCGGTTTCCGGCACCAGGTCCAGGTAACTCCACAGGCTCTGGCGGCAAATGCCGTTGCGCGACAGCAAGCCCGGCGCGTTGCAGCCGGAGCCGGCCAGCGGGTTGGTGGCATTGGCGCCCTGGCTCCAGTTGGCCGGCGAGGCGGTGCCGGAGGTGTAGTCCAGGCCCCGGCCCGGCTGGTAGTTGTAGGTGTAGCCGCGATCCTTGGCGGCCAGGCGTTCTTGTTTGTCGTAGCTGACCACGCCAAACACGTTGAAGCGGTCCTCCTCCAGATCGCCGATGCCCCAGCTGCCGCTGAAGTTCCTGCTCTGGCCACCGCCGGAATGGCTCGGGGTGTCGTAGCCAGTACTGACCTGGCCACGGGTCAGGCTCTTCTTGGTGATGAAGTTGATCACCCCACCGATGGCGTCGGTGCCGTACAGCGCGGACGCGCCGTCGCGCAGCACTTCGACTCGATCGATGGCGGCAAACGGAATGGTGTTGAGGTCGACCCCGGAGCCGTTGATGGCATTGGTCGCGTTGTTGCTCAGGCGCCGGCCGTTGAGCAGCACCAGGGTCTTGTTCGGGCCTATGCCGCGCAGGTCGGCATAGGCCGCGCCGCCGCTGTTGGAGCCCACTGAGCGCCCGGAGCCGACTGAGGACTGGTTGGCGGAAATCCGGTTGATCAGCTCTTCGGTGGTGGTCACGCCCTGCTCGCGCAGCTTCTCGACCCGCAGCACGGTGACCGGCACCGCGGTCTCGGCATCGACCCGGCGGATCGCGGTGCCGGTCACCTCCACCCGCTGCAACTGGGTGGTGGGTTCAGCAAATGCCGGGGTGCTGCTAGCAGTGCTGGTGTCCGCCACGAGGGTCACGCCCTGGGTGTCCTGCTGCTCCTTCAGGCCGCTGTCCTGCAAGGCCAGGGTCAGCGCCTGGTGCTGGTCGAGCTGGCCCTGGATCGCCGGCGCATAACGGCCGCTCACCAGCTTCTGCTCGAAGGAAATCGGCAGGCCGGTCTGCCGGGAAATCTGCAGCAGGGTCTGGTCCAGCGGCCCCGCGGGCAGGTTGAACGGGGTGGTCGCGGCCCAGGCCGGCAATACATTCAGCGCCGCCAGCAAGGCCAGGCTCAAAGGGGATCTACGGGGTACGAACAGACTCATGGACAACCATCCCTGCATTAGGTGTATGCAGGGATGTGCAACGGCCCGGAGGTTTTTATAGAGGCCGATCTAGACCGTTGGGTAATGAGCTTATGCCTGTTCGTCAGCCTCGCAGGAGCGCAGCTTGCTCGCGATGCTGGCGCCGCGGCGCATCAGGCCAGACAGCATCGTGAGCCCTAGGGAGGGTTCAGCCACCAAAGTGATAACTCACATCCAGCCACCACTGGCGGCCGTAGGGGTCGTAGTTGCCGGTGGGGTAATACGGCCAGCCGCCGGAGTCGTCGCGCTTGACCTGGTTCAGCAGGTTGTTGACGGTCAGGCCGACGCTGGCGCGGTCGTTGACCTTGTAGCGGGCGCTGGCGTTGAACACGGTCCAGGGCGACAGGCGCCCGTCCGAGTTGCCGTTGGTCACGCTGCCATAACGGATGCCCAGCAGGGTCGCGGTGTAGTGCTGGTAATCCCAGGTCAGGCTGGCGTTGACCTTGCTGCGCCAGTCGTGATTGCTGCGGTCCACGCGCCAGTCCTGGGTCGGTGCGTCGTCCGATTCCTTGTAGTAATGCGAGAGCACCAGGGTGTAGCCCAGGGTCGAACTGAAGGCCCCGTACTCCCCGGCGCCCCAGCGGATATTGCTCTTCAGGTCGAGCCCGCTGACCCGTTCGCTGGCGGCGTTGATCGCGTTGATCTGCACCCGCTGCAAGCGGTTCGGGTCCACCGCGGCAGTGCCCGGGTTGCGCTGGATGCGCGCCAGGGTCGCCTGGCAGCTGGCCGAATTGATGTCCATGGCGCCACTGCGGCAGGCGTTTTCCTCTTGCAACAGGCGGTTCTGGTCGACGGTGGTCAGCAGGTCTTCGATCTGCACGCGCCAGTAATCCACCGACACATCGAAGTTGCGCGACGGCGACCAGACGAACCCGTAGGTCCAGGACTTGCCCCGCTCGGACTTGAGGTCGGCGGTGCCGCTCTGGGTGTAGTCCACCCGCCCGCGATCACAGGCGCCCTCCACGCCCTGGCTGCACCCGTAGTAGTCGATCTGGTCCGGCACATAGCCGTTGGTGTCGGCCTGGTAGATGTAGTTCAGGTCCGGGGCGCGGAAGCTGGTGCCGTAGCTGCCGCGCAACAGCAGGCTGTTCAGCGGGCGCCACTCCAGGCCGAGGTTGTAGGTCTTCTGCTGCTCGGTGCGACCGCTGAACTTGTACTGGTCCCAGCGCCCCGCCAGCGACACCAGCAGGCTGTCGCTGATCGGCACGCTGAACTCGCCGCCGGCGGCATAACGCTTGCGCGAGCCACCGGAACTCTGCGCCGGCGTGGTGCCGTAGAAGCTGCCGTCGTTGAGCCCGTCGTCCGGGTCGATGCGGTATTCCTGCTTGCCCAGCTCAAGGATGCCGGCGAAGCCCACCGGCCCGGCCGGCAAGTCGAACAGCTCGCCATTGAGCGAGGCGTTGTAGCTCTGCGATACCGACTTGCTGGTCTGGGTCAGGTTGCGCCGAAACTGTCGCCACTCCTCTTCGGTCAGCGGCCGGTCAAGCCGTGAAGCATCCGGGGCGAACAGCGGATACCCGCCCTGCTCGCCCAGCTGCGGCCCCAGGTAGAAATCGCGAATAGTGGCCGACGGCGTATAGCGCGTGGTGCGCACGCTGCGGTATTCCGAGCGGTTGGCCGCCAGCTCGTAGCTCCAGGCGGTGTCGGCGATCCGGTCGGACAGGCCCAGGGTGCCGGTCCAGGAGGTGTCGCGCCACTTGCTGTTGTTGCTGGTGCGGCCACCGATTTCCTCCTCGGAGAAACGCCGGAACCAGCGCTCCAGGTTGCCCGTGTTCCGGTTGATGAAGTCCGGCGAGGTGAAGCTCGGCCCGCGGGTGTTGTTCTGGATATGGTCCAGGCCATACATCAGGTCGGCGAAGACCTTGCCGCTGTCGCTGAAATGCCAAGTACCGCGGGTGTAGCCGTCGTAGTTTTCCTTCTGCGTCTGCAAGGTCCAGTAATCGTTGTAGACCTGGTCGGTGGTGCAGCGTCCGCCGCTGCCGCTGAGGTGGTTGGCAAACACCCCAGAGTAGGCGCCACAGCCGGGGCCGATGTACTTGCCGCTGTCGAGGTTGCGCCGGTAACCGACGTCCAGGGCCGGCCCGCGATCCATGAAACCGCGATCGTCGGCCCAGATCGGCTGGCGATGGGTCAGCTCCAGGCCGAACAGGCCATCGAAATCCCCCCAACTGCCACCGCCGCTGATCTGCAGGCGCTGGTTGTCGCCGCCGCCGCGCTCGGTGATGCCGCCACGCAGGTTGACGTCGATGCCGCTGGCCTTCTCCTTGAGGATGATGTTGACCACCCCGGCGATCGCATCGGAGCCGTAGATCGCCGAGGCGCCGCTGCTGAGAACCTCGATGCGGTCGATGATCGCCGAAGGGATGTTGGCCAGGTTGGTGAAGTTGACCTGGCCGCCATAGGCCGTCGGATAGTCCGCGACCCGCCGGCCGTTGATCAGCACCAGCGTGTGGTTGGGGCCCAGCCCCCGCAGGTTGAGGGCGCTGGCGGCGGGCTGGAAGGTGTTGCCGTAGTCCTCGCCCTGGGTCATGCCGGTGTTCTGCGTCTGGGTCGCCAGGGCGTCGTAGACGTTGCGGTAACCGCGGGCCTCCATCTCTTCATGGGTAATCACGTTTACCGGAGTGGCGCCGTCGGACTGGGCGCGGGCGATGCGCGAGCCGGTCACCGTGACCTTTTCCAGCTGCGGGTCCGCCGCGCGAACCGGCGCCACGGCGCTGACTTTAGGCCTGGCCTTGGCACTGGCCGGAGCATTGCGAATGGTCAGCCCCTGCTCGCTGTGCTGGGCCTCCAACCCGCTGCCTTGCAGGGCCCTGTCCACCGCCTGCTGGCCGCCCAGGGCGCCACGGATGGCCGGGCCGCGCTTGCCCTGCACCAGGTCCTGGCTGAAGGAAATCGGCACCCCGCTCTGCCGCGAGATATCCAGCAGCACCTCGTCCAGCGGGCCGGCGGCAATGTCGAAGGTGATCTGCCTGGCCTCTAGCTGCCGGGCTTCTGCCTGCTGGGCCCAGGCGGCGTTGCCATAAGCGCCGAACGCTAGGGTCAACATCAGTGACAGGCGCGGCGGGTACAAAAGGATCGATGAGTGCATGGGGCGATTCCCTGTTGAATGCGGTTGCAGGGAATGAGCAGCGACTGAGGTTTTTTTATAGGGGGCGGTTAGGCCAAGGGGTTATGGGGTTATAACCGCGCCCTTCAGCGCGGCTCGATGCTGACCCAGTACGGGCTGTGGTAGCTGACGCGGATCGGCAGCGAACGCTCGAGCAACTGCAGGCTGCGGTCGCTGTCGTCCAGGGGATAGATGCCGCTCAGGCGCAGGTCGGCCACCTGGGGGCTGAGGCGGATGATGCCGCGCCGGTAGCCGCGCAAGCTGTCGATCACCTCGCTCAGGGGGCGGTCGCGGGCCTCGAATATGCCCGAGGTCCAGGCGCTTTCATGGCCCTTGGCACGCTCCAGCAGCAACAGTTGCCGACCGTCGAAACGCAGGCTTTCGCCGGCCTCGACCACTTGCCGCGCGCCACTGGCGGTGAGCACCTCGACCTGAGAATGCAGCATCACCAGGCGCGTCCAGTCCTCGCCGCGCTCCACCAGGAACTTCGTGCCCAAAGCCCGCATGCGCCCGTGTTCGGTTTCCACCACGAAGGGCCGCTGCGGGTCCCTGGCCACGTCCACCAGCAACTGGCCGTTGCGCAACTGCAACAGCCGCTGCCGGGCATCGAAACAGCTCACTACCTGGCTGCGGGCATTGAGGGTCAGGGCGCTGCCGTCGGCCAGGGTGAAGTCGCGGCGCTCGCCGGTGCCGGTGTACAGGGCGCCCGCTTCGGGCAGCAGGCCGTAACGCCGGCCGAGCAAGGTCGCGGCCAGGGCCAGGGCCATTACACTCAGGCTGCCGCCGATAAAACGCCGGCGGCTCGACGGCGCATTCAGGCTGTGCAACAGGCTGTCGCGAGACAGGTTGCGCAAGGCCTGGCTGCGCAGCGCCCCCAGGCCGCCGCCCATCAACGCGATGATCTGCTCGTGCTGCGGGTCGGCGGCGCGCCAGTCGTGGAATGCCTGGCGTTCCTGGGCATTCATCTGCCCCGATTGCAGGAGCGCCATCCATTGCGCCGCTTCATCCACCAGCGCCTCGTTCGCGCGCGGACGGCTCATGCGTCGACCATCGCCTGATAACAGCGCTTGAACGCCTCGGCCATGTACTGCTGCACGCGACTGGTGGACACCCCCAACTGCTGGCCGATTTCGGCATAGGTCAGGCCGTCGAGCTGATGGTAGAGAAAGGCCGCCTTGGCCTTGGCGGACAAACCGTTGAGCAAGCGGTCCACGGCCAGCAGCGCTTCGATCACCAGTGCCCGCTCCTCGGGTGACGGGTGCACCGGCGTCGGCGCCAGGGCCAGGCTTTCCAGGTAGGCGCGCTCCAGGTCCTGGCGCCGCCAGCCTTCGTAGACCAGGCGCCGGGCGATGGTGGTCAGCAGTGCCCGGGGCTCGCGGATGGCCGTAGGGTCCGGCAGGGCCAGCACCCGCACGAAGGTTTCCGAGGCGATGTCCTGGGCGCTGTGATGGCAGCCCAGGACGCGGCCCACCGAGGCGCACAGCCACTGATAATCGCGCTTGAACATCTGCCCGATCAGTGAGTAATGAGGGTTGCGATTCGCACCCATGCCTGGCTCCCTCACAAGACAGCTCCCTCTCTCGAAATCGTCTGGCTGGTTCGGGACATTGCCGACCCAGGATTAGGGGAGCGACTGTGCAACAGGGCTGAATCTATTTGGAAGTAATTAAAAATTCACCCAGGCTAACTAACGAATATATGTAATCCGGCGCCTCGCCGCGCCGCCCGACGCACTTGATTGATCTCGGTCAGCAGGACGCCCAAAGGTCCTCTCTACTCTGGCGCCTCCATCGGCCAGGGACGGCTTTCGGAACGGCCGGCCCCGCTTCATCCTCAAGGAAGAGTCGCTATGCAATCGCTGAAGATCATTCTGCTGTCCACCGCCTTCAACGGTCTCACCCAGCGTGCCTGGCTGGACCTGCGCCAGTCCGGCCATCGTCCCAGTGTGGTGCTGTTCACCAGCGAAGAAGACGTTTGCCGGCAGATCGAACAGGCCGACCCCGACCTGGTGATCTGCCCCTTCCTCAAGGACCGGGTGCCCGAGCAACTGTGGCGCCACCCGACCCGTCCGGTGATCATCATCCACCCGGGCATCGTCGGCGACCGCGGCGCCAGCGCCCTGGACTGGGCCATCAGCAACAACCTCGAGCGCTGGGGCGTCACCGCCCTGCAGGCGGTGGAAGAAATGGACGCCGGGCCGGTCTGGTCCACCTGGGAATTCAAGGTGCCGGCGCAGGTGCGCAAGTCCGAGCTGTACAACGGGCCGGTGGCCGACGCGGCGATCTACTGCATCCGCGATGTGGTGGAAAAATTCGGCAGCGACTTCGTCCCGGTGCCCCTGGACTACAGCCAGCCGCAGGTGCGCGGCCGCCTGCAACCGAACATGAAACAGGACGACCGCAGCTTCAGCTGGCACGACAGCGCCGCCTTCATCAAGCGCTGCATCGACGCCGCCGACGGCCAGCCCGGGGTCCTGGCCAGCCTCGCCGGCGGCCAGTACTACCTGTATGACGCGCACCTGGATAGCCGCAGCGGCACCCCCGGCGAGTTGCTAGCAGTGCACGACGATGCGGTGCTGGTGGCCTGCGGCGACCGCAGCCTGTGGATCGGCTCCCTCAAGCGCAAGGCCCGGCCAGGCACCGAACACTTCAAGCTGCCGGCCCGCCATGTCTTGGCCGGCCAGCTGGACGGCGTGCCTCAGCTGGACTGGTCGGTCGCCAGCGAGCCGTTCAGCGACGAGGCCTACCAGCCGATCCGCTACCGCGAGTCGGGCCACGTCGGCGAGCTGACCTTCGAGTTCTACAACGGCGCCATGAGCACCGAACACTGCCAGCGCCTGGTCAGCGCGCTGCAATGGGCCAAGGCCCGGGACACCCAGGTGCTGCTGATCAAGGGCGGGCGTGGCGCGTTCTGCAACGGCGTGCACCTCAACGTGATCCAGGCCGCGCCGGTGCCGGGCCTGGAAGCCTGGAACAACATCCAGGCCATCGACGACGTCTGCAAGGAGCTGCTCAGCGCCCGCCAGCTGGTGGTCAGCGGCCTGACCGGCAATGCCGGGGCCGGCGGCCTGATGCTGGCGCTGGCGGCCGACGTGGTGCTGGCCCGGGCCAATACCGTCTACAACCCGCACTACAAGAGCATGGGCCTGTACGGTTCGGAATACTGGACCTACAGCCTGCCCCGCGCCGTCGGCCACGCCATGGCGCACAAACTCACTGACCAATGCCTGCCGATCAACGCCTTCCAGGCCCTGCAGATGGGCATGGTCCAGGAAATCGGCCCGCGCTGCCCCGACGAGTTCGGCCTGTGGTTGCTGCAACGGGCCAACGCCGTGCTGACCGAACCGAAATACCAGGCCCTGCGCGAGCGCAAGGCCAACGCCGACCCGCAACTGATGCAGCACTGCCGCAACGCCGAGCTGGAACAGATGCACCTGGACATGGTGCAGAACCGCCACGGCTTCGCCGAGAAATGCGCCAGCTTCGTCTACAAGCGCAAGACCTGCTGCACCCCGCAGCGGTTGATCGAGGATTGGGCGGTGCCACAGCCGGATACCTTGAGCGCCTGATCCCCCCGCCCCTGTAGCCGCTGGCGCAGCCTGCGATCGACCCGCAGGGGCGCGGCGTTCTCAAGGCCGCTGAAGACCCTGCGGGCCTTGTCGCAGCCTCGCAGGCTCGGCAGCGGCTACAGGCTGCAACAATAACGCCACCAGCGCCGTCCAGCCGGTCTGGTGGCTCGCCCCCAGGCCGCGGCCGGTGTCGCCGTGAAAGTACTCGTGGAACAGCAGTAGATCCCGGTCCCGGGGATCGGCCTGCAACTGCGCGTAGGCGCACATCGATGGGCGTCGTCCGTCCTCGTCGCGCAGGAACAGGCGGGTCAGGCGCTGGCTCAGGCTGTCGGCGACTTCCTCCAGGGACGCCAGGTAGCCGGAACCGCTGGGGTATTCCACCGAGAAGTTGTCGGCGTAGTAGCGATGAAACTCGCGCAGCGATTCGATCAGCATGTAGTTGATCGGCATCCACAGCGGCCCGCGCCAGTTGGAGTTGCCGCCATATAGCCGTGAGTCGGAATCGGCCGGCGCGTAACGGGCGCACAGTTGGTGACCGTCGACCTGCAGCGCAAAGGGTTGTTCGGCGAAGTTTCTGGACAGTGAGCGAATGCCGAAGTCGGAAAGAAACTCCGCCTCGTCGAGCATGCGCTTGAGCAGGTCCTTGGTGCGTTCGCCACGCAACAGCGCCAGCAACAGGCGATTGCCTTGCCCCGGTTCGTTCCAGCGCGACACCAGGCTGGCCAGGTCCGGCCGATGGTGCATGAACTCCAGCAAGCGCTCACGCAGCCCCGGCAGGCATTCGTGTTCATGCTGTTCCAGCACCTGCACGGCGAACAGCGGCATCAGGCCGACGATGGAGCGCAGGCGCAGCGGTTCGTTGCCACCGTCGGGGCGATGCAGCACGTCGTAGAAGAACCGGTCCTGCTCGTCCCACAGCCTTGTGTCGTCGTTGTCCAGCCGGTTGATAGCCCCGGCGATGTACAGGAAGTGCTCGAAGAACTTCACCGCGATGTCCACGTACACCGGGTTGCGCCTGGCCAGTTCCAGGGCAATGCGCATCAGGTCCAGGGCATAGGCCGCGACCCAGGCGGTGCCGTCGGCCTGGTCCAGGGTGTAGCCCGGCGGCAAGGGCGCCGAGCGGTCGAACAGGCCGATATTGTCGAGGCCCAGGAAACCGCCCTGGAACAGGTTGCGCCCTTCGGCGTCCTTGCGGTTGACCCACCAGGAGAAGTTCAGCAGCAGCTTGTGGAAGATCCGCTCGAGAAAGTCCATGTCGCCCTGGCCGGTCAGGGCCTTTTCCCGCAGGTACACCCGCCAGCTGGCCCAGGCATGCACCGGCGGGTTGGCGTCGTCGAAGCGCCACTCGTAAGCCGGCAACTGCCCGTTGGGATGCATGAAGCGATCCTTGACCAGCAGCAACAGCTGGTGCTTGGCGAAGCCCGGATCGATCAAGGCCAGGGCCACCGCCTGGAAACCCAGGTCCCACGAGGCGTACCAGGGGTATTCCCAGGTGTCGGGCATGGCCACGATGTCGAAGTTCGCCAGGTGCCGCCAATGGCTGTTGCGCAGATGCGCATGCGACGCCGGTGGCGCGGGCTGGCCGGGGTCGCCATCGAGCCAGCGGTTGACGTCGAAATCGTAGAGTTGCTTGGACCACAGCAGCCCGGCCAGGGCCTGGCGCTGCACATTGCGTGCGTCGGCATCGGCGATGCCCTGTTGCAGCGCGGCGTAGAACGCGTCGGCCTCGGCCCGCCGTTGTTCGAACAGGCGCCTGGCGCTGACCTGGGGCGAACCGGCCGGAGCAAAACGCAGGTATACGCTTTTGCTCTCCAGCCCGGCCAGCTCCAGGGTGAAGTGGGCGGCGGCGCGGGTTCCGCCGTCACGGGCAATGGCGCTGGCGGAACCTCCCAGCAAGTAGTCGTTGATGCCGTCCTTGAACGGGCCGGGCGCGGCGAGGCCATCGAGCTTCGGGAAGTTGGTTTCGTTGTTGCAGAACAGCCACTCGCAGCGCTCCGGCCCCCAGGCGCTGACCTGCATCGGCGAGCACCGCGGATGCCGGGCCAGCAATTGCTCGCCCTCCAGGCGCAAGCTCGGCTTGCGCGAGTCGCCGCCCCAGCTCCAGGTATTGCGCGCCCATACCTGGGGCAAGACCCGCAAACGCGCCGGCTGATGAAAACGGTTGTGCACCGTGACCCGCATGAAGATGTCGTCGACCGCGTGCTTGGCGTATTCCACGGTCACGTCGAAGTAGCGATCGTCCTCGAATACCCCGGTGTCGAGGATCTCGTACTCGGTATCGTCCAGGCCGCGCCGGGCGTTTTCCCGCAGCAGGTCCTCATAGGGAAAGGCCGCCTGCGGGTATTTGTAGAGCATGCGCATATAGGCATGGCTGGGCACGCCATCGAGGTAGAAATACAGCTCCTTGACGTCTTCGCCGTGATTGCCTTCGGCGTTGTTCAGGCCAAACAGGCGCTCCTTGAGAATGCTGTCGCGCTCGTTCCACAGGGCCAGCCCCAGGCACCAGTGCTGGGACTTGTCGGAGAACCCCGCCAACCCGTCCTCGCCCCAGCGGTAGGCACGGCTGCGCGCATGGTCGTGGGGAAAGTAGGCCCAGGCATCGCCATCGGCGCTGTAGTCCTCGCGCACCGTGCCCCACTGCCGCTCGCTCAGGTACGGCCCCCACTCGCGCCAGGGTTCGCAGGCCTCGCCATTGAGGCGCTGGCCTTCGACCGTTTCGAGGATGCTTGCCGCCGCTGCTGCCGTCATGGGGGTGTCCGTGAGCCATGGAGGTGAAAGCCAGTGTAGGGGCTGGCGACGCCGACGGCCCATGACAAATGTTTCATGGTGCGAGGCGCCCATCACCCAGGCCCCCCCGCAGGCTGAAGCTTGGCTAGGCTATAAGCATGCCCCGTGAATGCCTGGGAGGTCCGATGAACCGCGCGATCCTGAGCCCTTTGAGCCTGGTCCTGGCCCTGTTGGCCGGCTGCGCCAGCCCGCCCGAAGTCATCGACAAGGAAGCGGCAGCCATCGCCGAAGGCGTGCTGGCCTTTCGCGATATCTGCCTGAAGTCCGCGCCCTCCTTCGCCGGGGCCGACAACGCGGCCAAGGCCTATGGCATCGCCAGGCTGGACAATGCCGGGTATGCGCGGATGGGGCTCAGGCCGGACCACAGCCTTGGGGTCCAGGTGCAGAAAGGCAAGCAATGCGCGGTGACCACGCCGTCGCAGCGGGACAAGACCCTGACCGCGCAATTTCTCAAGCTGGCCGAGCAGTTCTCCAGCACCCCGGTGGCGCAGCACCTGCCGGCGAAAATCACCCTCGACAACCAGACCTTCCTGCTGATGCACGACCGGCGCGGCGGCGAGGCCTATGTGATGTTGAAGTCTCCCTGAAACCCAGCAACGTCATTCAGGCGGCGACAGGTGCGCATAGCACACCGGCGAACTGCCCTCGCCCTGTCGGTCCAGCTCGTCCTCCAGCCACTCAGCCAGCACCCGGGCATTGTTGTGCGCTTCATCGTGGGCCGAGTACACCAGGGTCAGGCGGCCCTTTTGCGCGCGTTCCAGCAACGCCCACCAATGCTCGGGGCGGGCCGCCAGTTCCTGGCGGTAACGGCTGCGGAAGGTGGCGAAATCCAGCTCGCCGGCCTTGAAGGCGCGACGCAATCCGCTGGACGGCGCCAGGTCTTTCAACCACTCGTCCAGCGGCAACCGCTCCTTGCGACAGTTGCGCGGCCACAGGCGGTCCACCAGCACCCGATAGCCGTCGTCGGGGCTCGCCGGCTCATAGGCGCGTTTGCACAGAATCATGATTTCCTCCCGTCTATGGCAGCGCATGGCCTGCCATCAGCTTAGTGACTGGACACAGGATGGAGGACCTTCGACAAGTGCCTCGCCGCCACTCACCCTGGTTCTGATTACGACCCTCCCACATTGAAAACGACAGCTCGCCTCCCGGACGATTGACGCAGCGGGCCCAGCCCTATTAAGTACTATTTATCCGCATTAATACGATAAATCGAAAACATGCTCAAACGACCTATTCGCCGCAAACGCCAGAAGCTTTCCGACGTGATTGTCGAGTCGGTCAAGCGTTCCATTGTGATCAACGCCCTGCGTCCCGGCGATCGCTTGCCGACCGAGCGCGAGCTGATGGAAAGCTTCCAGTGTTCCAAGGGTTCGGCCCGCGAAGCGCTCAAGGCGCTGGAGGTCGAAGGGCTGGTCAATACCCGCACCGGCCCCAGCGGCGGCGCCTACCTGAACCAGGCCGGCACCGAACCGGCGAGCCGCGCCCTGCGCAATTACCTGCACTTCCAGCAGATGGACGGCGAGCAGGTGTACCAGCTGCGCAAGGTCATCGAGGTGGAGCTGGCGGTGTCGGTGATCGGCCGCCTGGGCGCCGACGATTTTGCGGCGCTGCAGGCCAATATCGACTTCTGCAGCGCACCGGAAGACAGCGAGGCCGGTCAGCGCGAACAGCGCATCGCCGAGTTGGAGTTCCACAACCTGCTGGGCCGCGCCTGCCCCAACCCGCTGCTGAGTTTCATGGCGCAGTTCCTCAACGACCTGCTGCGCGATCTGGTGGTGCTGAAGAAGGCCTACAAGCCCAAACGCAAGCAGTTCGACGCCGCCAACCTCGATTACCACAAGCGCCTGTTGCTGGCCTTCAAAGCCGAGGATGAAACCGCGGTACGCCAGCTGATGCACGAGCACATGTGCGACGCCGAACACCATATGAGCGCCCTCGAGGGCGAGGTCACCCAACACTTCCTGCTGGAGTTCGACCACCACCATTGATAACCGCCGCACCCGCCACACGCCGCTTCGCCAATAACAAAGCCTGAACACAGGCTGCTGCGCCGTTTTGCCATTGCCGCTCCTGCCAATAACTAAACCAGGGAGTTACCCCATGCAGCGTCGTACGTTGTTGAAAGCCAGTCTGACCGTTGCCGCAGGCCTCAGCCTTCCGCTGGGGGTGCGCAACGCCTTTGCCGCCGAACCCTTTACCTTCTACGGGCTCAAGTCGATGTCCGGGGCCTTCGCCAGCTACGGCAAGTTCGCCGACATGGGCTCGCGCCTGGCGGTGGAACAGTACCCGACCCTGCTCGGCCGCCCGCTGAACTACAAAGTGATCGACACCGAAGGCAACGCCGGCAAGGCGGTGCGCAAGGTGCAGGAGGCGATTGCCCAGGACGGCGCGCGATTCTTCCAGGGCTGCACCCTGTCGTCTTCGGCGCTGGCGGTGGCCAAGGAGGTAGGCAAGGTCAACGGCGTGTTCATGACCCCGGTGGGCGCCGACGAAGTCACCGGCAAGGACTGCAATGCCTCGACCTTTCGCTGGTCGGTGCCGACCTACGGCGCCATTCGCGAAACCATGGTGCCGCTGATCAAGCGCCTGCCCGAGGCCAAGCGCTGGTACACCATCACCCCGCAATACGTATTCGGCGAAGCACTGCTGGAAGGCGCCAGACAGGTCTGCGCCGAGCATGGCATCGAGCACGTCGGCAACAGCTATCACTCGTTGCAGGAACAGGAATTCTCCGGCTACCTGACCAACGCCATCGCCGCCCAGCCCGACGTGCTGGTGCTGCTCAACTTCGGCAGCCAGTCCTCCAACGCCCTGCGCCAGGCGGTCAACTTCGGCATCAAGGAACGCATGAAAGTGCTGCTGGTGTGGTCCGCCGGGCTCGACCAGTTCCAGGAACTGGGCAGCGACGTGCTCGAAGGCGTCTACCTCGGCGCGCAGTACTGGCACCAGGTCGACACCCCGCTCAACCGCGAGCTGGTCAAGCTGACCCAGGCCAAGTACGGCATCAACCCCACCTACCCGCTGGCCGCCGACTACATCGGCACCCGGATCATGCTCGACACCATAGTCGCCACCGGCAGCTTCGACGGCGCGACCGTGGCCAAGGCCATGCAAGGCCTGACGTACCAGGGCCCGACCGGCGAGGAAAGCATCCGCGCCGGCGACCATCAGGTGATCAAGGATTACTACCTGCTGCAGGGCAAGGCCACGGCCAGCATGCGCGACAAGGACGACCTGGCCGAAGTGCTCAGCTCCGGGCGCTCGTTCCCGGATGTCGGCGCCACCGGCTGCAACCTGGCCTGACCCCGACCGACCTTTTCATCGCTGGCTAGAGGCAGCGGGCCGCCCGACGACAGTCGCCGGCCCCCTGTCGAGGGTACCCGCATGCTCAATCTTTACCTGTTCCAGATCCTCAACGGCCTCGGCCTGGGGATGATCTACTTCCTGATCGCGGTGGGCCTGACGATCATTTTCGGCCTGCTGAACTTCGTCAACTTCGCCCACGGTGCATTCTTCCTGCTCGGGGCCTACATCTGCTACACCGCCGTCAGCCTCACCGGCAGCTTCTGGCTGGCGCTGCTGGTCGCGCCGCTGGTGGTCGCGGCCCTGGCCTGGGCCATCGAGCGATTATTGATCCAGCGCATCTACCACCTGCCCCATACCTTCCAGATCCTGGTGACCCTGGGCATCGCGCTGATCATCCAGGAAGCCAGCGTGCTGATCTGGGGCCCCGTCGGCAAAAGCGTCGCGGTGCCGGAACTGCTGCGCGGCGTGCTGATCGTCGGCGACTTCGTCTACCCCTACTACCGCCTGTTCCTCATCGTCTTCTCGGCGCTGGTCGGGCTGGCGCTGTGGCTGCTGCTGGAGCGCACGCGCTTCGGCGCCCTGGTGCGCGCCGGCAGCGAAAGCACCGAGACCGTGTCGCTGCTGGGCACCAACATCTTTCGCCTGTTCTCCATGACCTTCGCCCTCGGCGTGGCCCTGGCCGGGATCGCCGGGGTGCTGTTCGCGCCGCTGCGTGGCGCCCAGCCCTTTGTCGGCCCGGAAATCCTCGGGGTGGCCTTCGTGGTGGTGGTGATCGGCGGCATGGGTTCGTTCGGCGGCGCCCTGGTGGGCGGTCTGCTGGTGGGGGTGGTGCAAAGCCTGATGACTAGCCTCTGGCCCCAGGGCGCCAGCCTGATGATCTACGGCGCCATGGCGGCAGTCATTCTGGTGCGTCCTTACGGCCTGTTCGGGAGAGCATGAACATGAGTGAGAAAAATCCCCTGCCGTTCGCCAAGACTCAATCGCGCGGCCTGCTGTGGCTGGTGGTCGCGGTACTGATCGGCCTGCCGCTGGTGCTGCCGTCGGCGACCCTGGCCACCGAGATCCTGATCTTCGCCCTCGCGGCGCTGGCCTGTAACCTGCTGCTGGGCTACACCGGCCTGCTGTCGTTCGGCCAGGGCATCTTCTTCGGCGCCGGGGCCTACTGCGCCGCGCTGCTGATGATCCACCTGCAGCTGGGCCTGTTCAGCGCCCTGTTCGGCGCGGCCCTGGTGGGCGCGTTGCTGGCGTTGCTGGTGGGCGCCCTGGCGATCCGGCGCACCGGCATCTACTTCGTGATGCTGACCCTGGCCTTCAGCCAGATGGCCTACTTCATCGCCTATACCCTGAGCGACTGGACCGGCGGCGACAACGGTCTGCTCAGCGTGCCGCGCCCGGAGATCCGCCTCGGCGACACCGTGCTGCTGTCGCTCGGCGACGCGCGCTACTTCTACGCCTTTGTCGCGGTGCTGTTCCTACTGATCTTCATCGGTGCCCGCCGGGTGATCGCCTCGCCGTTCGGCAGCACGCTGATGGCGATCCGCGAGAACGAAACCCGCGCCGCCGCCATCGGCTACGACACCCGGCACTTCAAGATCCTGGTGTTCATGCTGTCCGGCGCGGTCACCGGGATCGCCGGGGCGCTGTACGCCATGCTCCTGCATTTCGTGCCGCTGTCGAACATCGACCTGGCGATGTCGGAAAACATCCTGATCATGACCATAGTCGGCGGCACCGGCTCGCTGTTCGGCTCCCTGCTGGGCGCCGGTTCCATCGTGCTGCTCGGCGAGTTCCTGTCCGACCTCTGGCCACGCTGGCTGATGCTGCTGGGAATCATCCTGATCCTGGTGGTGGTGTTCATGCGCGGCGGTTTGTGGGGCGGCTTGTCGAGCCTGTTCGAACGCATCCGGGGGCCACGCAAGGCGGCCCTGCCGACCGAGGAGAAACTGTCATGACGCAGTACCTGCTGCAAACCCAGGACCTGGAGCTGGCCTATGGCGCCTTCCACGCGGTCAACGGCGTCAACCTGAAAGTCGAGGCCGGCACCATCCACACCATCATCGGCCCCAACGGCGCCGGCAAGACCAGCCTGTTCCACTGCCTGACCGGCGAACGCCAGGCCACCACCGGGGCGATCCTGTTCAACGGCAAGAACATCATCAAGAAACCGGCCCACGGCCGGGTCGGCCTGGGCATGGCCCGTTCGTTCCAACTGACCAGCCTGTTCCAGAACCTCAGCGTGCGGGAAAACCTGCGCCTGGCCGCCCAGGGCCGCGATGGCCTGGCGGCGCTGAACTTCTGGCGCCACGTCGACAGCCGCCGCGAACACCTGGAGATGGCCGACCAGGTGCTCGAACGCCTGCAACTGACGGCACGCGCCGACACCCTCGCCGGCGAACTGTCCCACGGCCAGCAGCGGGTGCTGGAAGTCGGCATGTCGATCTGCTCCAGGCCGAAACTGCTGATGCTCGACGAACCGACCTCCGGCATGGGCATCGACGACATCCCGATCATGACCCAGCTGATCAGCGACCTGGGCCGCGACCACACGGTGCTGCTGATCGAACACAACATGAGCATCGTCATGTCCATCAGCCAACGCATCACCGTCATGAGCCACGGCCAGATCCTGGTCGAGGGCACACCGCAATTCGTCCGCACCGACGAGCGCGTGCGCAGCGCCTACCTGGGAGAAGCCGCCTGATGCTGACCGTCGAGAATATCCATTCCTACTACGACAAGAGCCACGTCCTCGAAGGCGTCTCGCTGCAGGTCGACGCCGGCGAGCTGGTGACCCTGCTGGGGCGCAACGGCGCGGGCAAGACCACGACCCTGCGCAGCATCCTCGGGATCATCTGCCCGCGCCAGGGGCAGATCCGCTTCAACGGCCAGGAGCTGGTGGGCAAGAAGATCTTCGAGATCGCCCGCCAGGGCCTGGCGCTGGTGCCGGAACACCGCGGCATCTTCCGCTTGCTCAGCGTCGAGGAAAACCTGCGCATCGCCCAGCGCAAGAGCAGCCGCTGGCAGCTGGAGGATGTCTACGGCATGTTCCCGCGCCTCAAGGAGCGGCGCAAAAACGCCGGCCACGCGCTGTCCGGCGGCGAGCAGCAGATGCTCGCCATCGCCCGTGCCCTGCTCAACGATCCCAAGCTGCTGATTCTCGACGAACCCACCGAAGGCCTGGCCCCGGTGATCGTCGACGAGCTGGTGAAGATCCTGCGCAAGATCAAGGACGACGGCCTGCCGGTGCTGCTGGTGGAACAGAACCTGATGGTCTGCGACAAGCTCGCCGACCGCCATTACGTCCTCGAACAGGGGCGCGTGGTCTACCAGGGCAGCGCCGCCGACTTCCGCGCCGACCCGAGCATCAAGAACCGCTACCTGGCCCTGAGCGCCTGAGGGGAGAGCTGAAATGAACCGTCCGATTGTGTCCGTACCCCCGTTGCAAGACGCCACCCCGCTGGTCAACCGCGAACGCCTCTGGCAATCGCTGATGGACCTCGCGCAGCTGGGCGCCACCGCCAAGGGCGGCGTGTGCCGCCTGGCCCTGACCGACCTCGACCGCCAGGCCCGCGACCTGTTCGTGCGCTGGTGCGAAGAGGCCGGGTGCAGCGTCAGCATCGACGGCATCGGCAATATCTTCGCCCGCCGCGCCGGGCGTAACCCGCAGCTGCCGCCAGTGATGACCGGCAGCCATATCGACACCCAGCCCACCGGCGGCAAGTTCGACGGTTGCTACGGGGTGATGGCCGGCCTGGAGGTGATCCGCACCCTCAACGACCTCGGCCTGCAGACCGAGGCGCCGATCGAGGTGGTGGTCTGGACCAACGAAGAAGGCTCGCGCTTCCCGCCATGCATGATGGGCTCCGGGGTGTTCGCCGGTAAGTTCGACCTCGACGACACCCTGCGCAAGCAGGACGAACAGGGGCTGTCGGTGGGCAGCGAGTTGCGGCGCATCGGTTATGCCGGCCCGCGGGCGGTGCTCGGCCATCCGGTGGGCGCGTATTTCGAGGCGCACATCGAACAGGGCCCGGTGCTGGAAGACCGCCAGACCACCATAGGCGTGGTCATGGGCTGCCTCGGCCAGAAGTGGTTCGACCTGACCCTGACCGGGGTCGAGGCCCATGCCGGGCCGACGCCGATGCACCTGCGCAAGGATGCCCTGGTGGGCGCCGCCCAGGTGGTCAGCGCGGTCAACCGCATCGCCCACGAGCAACAGCCCCACGCCTGTGGCACGGTCGGCTGCCTGAGCCTGCACCCGGGCTCGCGCAACGTGATTCCCGGCCAGGTGCAGATGACCCTCGACCTGCGCCACCTGCATGCCGACAAACTGCAAGCCATGGTCGACGAGGTGCGCCAGGTGATCGAGGACACCTGCCAGCAGCACGGCCTGGGCTTCGAGCTGACCCCCACCGCCGATTTCCCGCCACTGGACTTCGACCCCGCCTGCGTCGCCGCGGTACGCCAGGGCGCCGAGCAGCTGGGCCTGAGCCATATGGACATCGTCAGCGGCGCCGGGCACGACGCGATCTTCATCGCCGAGCTGGGCCCGGCCGGAATGATCTTCGTGCCCTGCGAAGGCGGCATCAGCCACAACGAAATCGAAAACGCCGCGCCCCAGGACCTGGCCGACGGTTGCGCCGTGTTGCTGCGGGCCATGGTCAACGCGGCGCAAGCAGGAGCGACGGCATGACCCGACACCGCGAAATCGCCGAGATGAGCGGCGTCGAACTGCTCGCCCATTACCGTGACAAGCGCCTGTCTCCGGTGGAAGCGACCGAGGACGCCCTGGCGCGCATCGAGCGCTTCAACCCGCAGGTCAACGCCTATTGCCATGTCGACCCGCAAGGCGCGCTGGACGCGGCAAAAGCCTCCGAGCAGCGCTGGTTCAAGGGCCAACCCTGCGGTGCGCTGGACGGCGTGCCGGCCTCGATCAAGGACCTGACCCTGACCCGTGGCATGCCCACCCGCAAGGGCTCGAAAACCACCTCCGCCAGCGGCCCCTGGGACGTCGATGCGCCCTTCCCGGCCTTTATGCGCAACGCCGGCGCGGTGCTGCTGGGCAAGACCACCACCCCGGAATTCGGCTGGAAAGGCGTGACCGACAACCCGCTGTACGGCATCACCCGCAACCCCTGGGACACCCGCACCACCGCCGGCGGTTCCTCCGGCGGCGCGGCCGCCGCGGCCTCGCTGAACCTCGGCGTGCTGCACCAGGGCAGCGATGCCGGTGGCTCGATCCGCATTCCCTGCGCCTTCACCGGCACCTTCGGGATCAAGCCGACCTTCGGCTACGTGCCGCAGTGGCCGGCCAGCGCCATGACTATCCTCTCGCACCTGGGGCCGATGACCCGCACCGTCGACGATGCGGTGCTGATGCTGCAAACCGTGGCCCGCCCGGATGCCCGCGACGGCCTTGCCGGGGCCCCACGCAGCACGCCCTGGTTGCCGCAGAGCACTGATCTCAAAGGCCTGCGTATCGCCTACAGCGCCGATTTCGGCTACGTGAAGGTGCAGCCACAGGTAGCACGGGTGGTGGCCCGGGCGGTGGAACGCCTGGCGCAACTGGGCGCCGACGTCGAGCAGGTCGACCCGGGGTTCAGCGACCCGCTGGAGCTGTTCAATACCCTGTGGTTCGCCGGCGCCGCGCGGCTGGCCGGGCAACTGAGCCAGGAGCAACGCCAGCAGCTCGACCCGGGCCTGCTGCGTATTGCCCGGCAGGGCCAAGGCATCAGCCTTCACGACTACACCCTGGCCCTGGAAGCCCGCGCGGCGCTGGTGGCGCACATGGCCGGGTTCCACAGGCGCTACGACCTGCTGGTCTCGCCCATGCTGCCGCTCACCGCCTTCGCCGCCGGGCACAACGTGCCACCGGGTTCCGGCCTGGGCGAATGGATGGAATGGACGCCCTTCAGCTACCCCTTCAACCTCACCCAGCAACCGGCCGCGTCGGTGCCGTGCGGCTTCGCCGAGGACGGCTTACCGGTGGGCCTGCAGGTGGTGGGGGCGCGGTTTGCCGATGATCAGGTGCTGCGCCTGTGCCGCGCTTATGAGCAGGCGTTCCCGAGCCTGCATCCGCAGGCGCCGCGGATCAAGGACTGACCGCGCTTGTGAGGGGCATCGCTAGCGATGCCCTTTTTGACTACCGCTCGATGCCCTTGGGCCGCTGCCGAGCCTCGCCGGCTGGACAGCGGCCAGGGGATCGAGGGCTTATTTTGCCGCCCGCACCTGGGCGATCAACTGGTCCGCCACCGCGAACAGGCCCTTGGCGCCGTCGTTGGTCATGCCTAAGCGGTATTTGCCGTCCACCACCAGCGACGGCACGCCGGTGGCCTGGTAGGCCGCGGTGCGTTTTTTCGCGTCCATCACCTTGGCCTGCACGGCGAAGGAGTTGTAGGTGGCGAGGAACTTCGCCGGCTCGATGCCCTGGCCTTTGAGCAGCTCGGCCATGGCCTCGGGGGTTTTCAGGCGGTTGCCGCCGTGGATAGCCTCGAATACCGCGTGGTGCACCTCGGGCTTGGCGTCCATGGTCGCCAGGGTCAGGTACAGCTGGCCGTAGACGTCCCAGATCCCGCCGAACATGGCCGGCAGCTTGACGAAGTTCACGTCTTCGGGAAGCTGGGCGGCCCAGGGGTTGATCGAGGCTTCGAGGTTGTAGCAGTGGCCGCAGCCGTAGGAAAACAGCTCCACCACTTCGATCTTGCCGGGCACGACCTGCGGCACGGCATCCTTGAGTTCCACGTACTGGCTGGCATCCACCGCCGCCATGGCGGTCTGCCCGGCCAGGCCAAAGAGGCAGCTGGCTGCCAGGGCAATGTTCAGAATCGAGTGACGCATGCAATCTCCAATGGGTTGGCGCCTCTGAGTCAGCACGGCTGCTCATCGAGCGGGCCCCAAAGGATACAGGCGGTGTCCGCGGTGCCAATCAGACTCGTCTTAATCTTTTGTTGGTTTTTTGTCATCAGCGCCCGGACAGCTCCGGCTGCTGCACGAACCGGGCGGCCAGGGCGATGATCTCCTCGCGCAGCCAGCGATGCCCCGGCACCCGCTCCTGCTGGCGATGCCAGATCAGGCTGACCTGCACCGGCGGCGCCACCAACGGCAGCTCGGCGATGCGGATCGGCATCAGCGCGCAGAAGTGCTCCGCCAGGCGCCGCGGCACCGTGCCCAGCAAATCCGACTGGGCGACGATCAAGGGAATGCTCAGGTAATGCGGGACGAACAGCTGCACATGGCGCTGGACCTTGGCCGAACCGAGGACGATCTCCAGCGGCGAGCCGCGCCCGCCCCGGTCCGGAATCGCCACGTGCTGGCTTTGCTCATAGGCCTTGAGGTCGAGCTGTGGCTCGAAGGCCGGGTGGTCGATACGGCCGATCACCACCAGCTGTTCTTCCAGCAGCGGCTGGTAGCAGAGGTCGGGGTCGTCGAAGTACAGGTAGTCCACCGCCAGGTCGAGCATCCCGGTGGTCAGCCAGGCCGGCAGGGAGTCGGCGGCATCGCTGCGCACCGCCAGGCGAACCTTGGGCGCGGCGCTTTGCAAACGGCGTGACAGCGCCGGCAACAGGCGCGCCTGGGCGTAGTCGTTCATCGACAGGGTAAAGGTCTGGTCGGCCGCCGCCGGGTCGAACGCGCTGCCCGGGTCCAGGCCTTCCTGCAGCAGGCGCAGGGCCTGGCGCACCGAGCCGTGCAGCACATGGGCCCGCGGCGTGGGCTGCATGCCCCGCGCGGTGCGGATGAACAGCGGCTCGTCGAGCTGGCTGCGCAGGCGCGCCAGAGCGTTGCTCACGGCCGGCTGGCTGAGGTTCAGGCGCACCGCCGCGCGGGACAGGTTCTGCTCCTGCATCAGCGCGTCGAACACCAAGAGCAGGTTGAGATCCAGGTGCCGCAAATTCAGCTTCATGAATAATGCCCATTCCGAATATCCATTAGCTGGATAATTCGAGCAGGACTAATCTGCTGTCAACAAGAACAATAAAACCCACAGGAGAACGGCCTTGAGGCAAACCACCCTGGCATTTCGCGAGCGTTACCGCGCCGCGGTTCATCCGCGCTACAACCCGTGGCTGCACGGCGGTTTCGTGCTGGCCTATGGCATGGCGTGCATCGCCCTGCTGTGGAGCACCCTGCACCAGGTACAGCCCCTGGAGTGGCTGGCGGTGCCGGTGGCGCTGCTGTTCTTCAACCTGTGCATCTACGTCGTGCACCGCTGGCTGGGCCATCACAAACAGGCCTTCGCGCGGATGTTCTACGCCCGCCACAGCGGCGATCACCACAGTTTCTTCGTGCCCGGACACATGACCTACGACGGCCCCCGGGACTGGCGGGTGATCCTGTTTCCGGCCTGGCTGATCGTGGTCCACAGCCTGCTGTTCGCCCTGCCACTGTGGTGGCTGCTGCAGTTGTGGAATGCCAATGTCGCGGCGCTGTTCGCCAGCTGCACCCTGATCGGTTACCTGGCCTACGAGGTGTTCCATGCCTGCGAACACCTGCCGCCCGAACACCCGCTGGCACGGCTGCCGTGGATCCGCCAGATGCGCCGCCTGCATGAGCTGCATCACCGTCGCGAGCTGATGCAGGAGCGCAATTTCAACATCGTCCTGCCGCTGATGGATTACCTGTTCGGCACCCTGTACTGGGAGCCGGAACCCGCCACCTCCTCTCTATCGACAAGGTCCTCGTCCATGACCCGCATGCAGCATCAGATCGATATTCCGCGCAACCCGGTGGCCCTGCTCGACTACGCCTGCGCCTCCAGCCGCTGGCCGGAGTGGCACCCGTCTTCATTGAAGGTCCAGGGTCCGGCCGGGGCCCTGCCCGCCGGCGCGTGCTTCGAGGAAGACATCCACGCCGGCGGGCGCAGCGGGCACCTGAGCTGGCGGGTCGACGAGTACCTGCCCGGGTTTCGCTGGAGCGCCGCGGCCAAGGGCGATCATGGCCTGGAGCTGGTGGTGACCTACGAGTGCCAGGCGCTGGACGCCCACCGCACGCGCTTTATCCGCACCCTGGAATACCGCTTCGACGGCTTGCTGATGCGCCTGGGCAATCGCCTGTTATTCAGAAGGCGGATAGAACGGGAGTCCGCCGACTCCCTGCTAGCCTTGTGCGAAATGGCGCAACGGGCAATTCCCCTGGGCGCCGACGTCGCGCCGCAGAGCACGACCTGAACCCATCACCCAGGAGCCGCCCTCGATGAAGCCCGTCGCACCCCGTCGGATCAAGTTTCGCCATCTGCTGTTGGTCGTGGTCATCGCCATCGGCGCCTTTCTGCTGCTGATGCCGACCAAGGTCCAGCCATTGGCCTGGACCCCGTCGCCAGCGCCTTCACTGAAAAGCGGCCTGTACGCCGAGAACCAGAAGCTCAAGGGCCTGCAGGCGGTGGGCGCGCTGAACATCGACGGACCGGAAGCCCTGCTGCTGGAAGACGGTTCGTTGATCAGCGGCCTGCATGACGGGCGGGTGATCCGCACCGCCCTGGACGGCAGCGCCCTGCAGGTACTGGCCCATACCGGCGGGCGCCCCCTGGGCCTGGCCCGGCATCCGGATGGCCGGCTGATCATCGCCGACGCGGTCAAGGGCCTGCTGGCGCTGGACGCCAAGGGGCAGCTGAGCACCCTCACCACCTCCGCCAACGGCCTGCCCTTCGGCTTTACCGACGATGTGGCGGTGGACGCCGCCGGGCGTTATGCCTACTTCAGCGACGCCACCAGCCGCTGGGGCTACGGCCAGGATGGCGAGGCGGTGATCGAGCACGGCGGCGACGGGCGCCTGCTGCGCTATGACTTCCAGACCGGCCAGACCGAACAGTTGCTGGACGGCCTGGAGTTCGCCAACGGCGTCGCCCTCGGGCCCCAGGAAGCCTATGTGCTGGTCAACGAAACCGGCGCCTACCGGATCAGCCGCTACTGGCTCAGCGGCGCCAAGGCCGCCACCCACGACCTGTTCATCGACAACCTGCCGGGGCTGCCGGACAACCTCAGCTTCAACGGCCAGGGGCGTTTCTGGGTGGCGCTCTATGCCCCGCGCAATGTCCTGCTGGACGGCACCGCGCCCTACCCGCGGGTGCGCAAGATGATCGTGCGGGCCATGACCCTGCTGCCCAAGCCGGTGGAAAAACGCGGCTTCGTCCTCGGCCTGGATACCCAGGGCCAGGTCATCGCCAACCTGCAGGACGCCAGCGCCGGCAACTACGCGCCGATCACCACGGTGCGCGAATACGGCGACGCCCTGTACTTCGGCTCGCTCAAGGCCACGCACATGGCGCGCCTGCCGCTGAGCGTCGCGCTGTCAAAGGCGCCTTGATGCGATAACGGCATGGGCACCGGCATGTTCGCCAGATTCTGATCTAAGCTGTCCCGCGCGGCGCCGTCACAGGCGCCCACCAAGGAAAGACAAACAATCGAATCCGATTGATTCCCATCACATTGAGAGTGGATCCCCCCATGAAAATCAAAATCCTCCTGGCTTCCCTGCTGCTCACTTCATCCCTGTCGGCGCTGGCCGCGTGCCCGGTGTTCGGACCGTCCGAAGATCCCTGCGCAGGCCCGGTATTCGGCCCGAGCACCTGCGAGTGCCCTTGACGCAGGCAGGCGCTGAAACAGGCGCGCCCGACTCGGGCGCGTCTCGCCAAGGGTGCGGGTCGATACAGGGGAGTAAACGGGCAAATAGCGGAAAGAGCAGCCAATGCTCTGGATTGCGTAGAACCTGGCGAGACGCCCGAAACCTCGGGACATCTCGCCCAGGACAGGGTGGGGTCAGGAGCGTGCGGTCAACTTCTCGGAGATTTCATCCTTGATCAGCAGCCGCTTTTCCTTGAGTTTTTTCAGTTCGTCGTCAGCGGCCGCCGCGGCCTCCGCTTTGAGCACCTGATCATCAATGGTGGAGTATTTGTCGAACAGGGCATTCAAGTGCGGGTCATTGGCCCGACGCTGTTGAATGTCTTCTTTGCTGTAGCTCAGGTCCTGATACAGGTCATGGGGCACCGGCATGAAACACCTCCGTTTGTTGATCGGTAGCAAGCCCGTTTACACGCGCTTGCCAGTTACCAGAATGACCTCGACCACCGCTGTCTGTCGACCGCCAATCAGACCAGCGGTAACCGTTCGTCGCCTCCAGCGGCACTGCCCGCGACCCACCGCCAGACCCAACAGCCGTCATGGCCGGCGGCCCAGCGAAGGGTCACCGAAGGCTCACCCCAGGGCCTGGGCCAGGAACGGCGCAGTGCGGCTCTTGCGGTGCCTGGCCACCTGTTGTGGCGTCCCGCTGACTACCACTTTGCCGCCCTGGGCGCCGGCGCCCGGGCCGATATCGATCACCCAGTCGGCCTGGGCCACCACGCGCATTTCATGCTCGACCACCACCACGCTGTGGCCGGCCCGCACCAGATTGTCCAGTTGCTCCAGCAAGCGATCGACATCCCGCGGATGCAGGCCGGTGGTCGGCTCGTCCAGCACATACAGGGTGGCGCCGCGGGGGTTGCGCTGCAGCTCGGTGGCCAGCTTGATCCGCTGCGCTTCGCCACCGGACAGCTCGGTAGCGGGCTGGCCGAGGCGCAGGTAACCCAGGCCGATATCGCGCAAGACTTCCAGGGAGCGGCGGATACTCGCTTGCTCGGCGAACACCTCGACCGCCTCCTGCACCGTCAGTTGCAGGACCTGGGCGATGTCCAGGCCCTGCCACTGGATAGCCAGGGTCTGCGGGTTGTAACGCGCGCCGTGGCAGGTCGGGCACGGCGCATAGACGCTGGGCATGAACAGCAGCTCGACGCTGACAAAACCTTCGCCTTCGCAGGCCGGGCAGCGGCCCTTGGCAACGTTGAAGGAGAACTGCCCGGCGTCGTAGCCCAGCGCACGCGCCTCGGGGGTGGCGGCGAACAGCTTGCGCACGTGGTCGAACAACCCGGTGTAGGTCGCGAGGTTCGAGCGTGGGGTGCGGCCGATGGGTTTCTGGTCCACCTGCACCAGGCGCTTGATCCGCTCCAGCCCGGCGGTGACTTCGCCGCTGCTGGCCTGCGGGGCGTCGTCTTCCAGGTTCAGCTCCTCCGGCTCTTCGTTGCCCTGCGGCCGCCCGAGGTGCGCGCCCACCAGCTCCAGCAAAGCCTGGCTGACCAGGCTCGACTTGCCGGAACCTGAAACTCCGGTCACCGCGGTGAAGCAGCCGAGGGGGAATTGTGCGCTCAGGTCCTTCAGGTTGTTGCGGCTGATGCCCTCCAGGCGCAGCCAACCCTGGGCCTGGCGCGCGGTGCGGCGAGCCGGCGCCTGTTCAGCGAACAGGTAGGCGCGGGTCTGCGACTGCGCGACCTGGGCCAACCCCGCCGGCGGACCGCTGTACAGCACCTGGCCGCCCTGCTCGCCCGCCGCCGGGCCGACATCGATCAGCCAGTCGGCGCGGCGCATGGTCTGCAGGTCGTGCTCGACCACGAACAGCGAATTGCCCGAAGCCTTGAGCTGCTGCAGGGCCTCGAACAGCGCCTCGGCGTCCGCCGGGTGCAGGCCGGCCGAAGGCTCGTCGAGCACGTAGATCACCCCGAACAGTTGCGAACCCAGCTGGGTCGCCAGGCGCAGACGCTGCAACTCGCCGGACGACAGGGTCGGCGTGCTGCGTTCCAGGGCCAGGTACCCCAGGCCCAGGCCAGTCAGGGTGCTGACCCGCTCCAGCAGGTCCTGGGCGATGCGTTGCGCGGCCAGGCGTTTTTCCAGGGACAGGTTCGGCGTGTGCCGCACATCCGGCCCTCCGACATGCCCCGGCGCGCCCTGGGCGATCCGTTGTTGGCGCGCGGCCTGGGTCTGTTCGTGGCTCCAGACCTCGCCGGCCTCCTCGGCCTGTTCCAGGTAAGCCTGGGCGGCCACCGGCTTGAGCACCTCGGCCAGTTGCAGCAGGGGCATCTGCGACAGCTCGCCGATGTCGAGGCCGGCGAAGGTCACCGACAGCGCCTCGCGCTTCAGGCGCTTGCCCTCGCACAGCGGGCATGGGCTGCCGAGCATGAACTGCGACACGCGCTTTTTCATCAGCGCGCTTTGCGAATGGGTGAAGGTGTGCAGCACATAGCGCCGGGCCCCGCTGAAGGTGCCCATGTAGCTCGGCTCCTGCTTGCGCTTGAGGGCCTCGCGGGTCTGCTCCGGGGTCAGCCCGGCGTACACCGGCACGGTCGGGGTTTCTTCGGTGAACAGGATCCAGTCGCGCTGTTCTTGCGGCAGGTCGCGCCAGGGAATATCGACGTCGTAGCCCAGGGTCACGAGGATGTCGCGCTGGTTCTGCCCCTGCCAGGCCAGCGGCCAGGACGCCACCGCGCGCTGGCGGATGGTCAGCGAAGGGTCCGGGACCATGGACGCCTCGCTGACCTCGTAGACCCGGCCCAGGCCGTGACAGTTGGGGCAGGCCCCTTGCGGGGTGTTGGGCGAGAAGTCTTCGGCGTAAAGCATCGGCTGCCCCGGCGGGTAGCTGCCAGCCCGGGAATAGAGCATGCGGATCAGGCTGGACAAGGTGGTGACGCTGCCCACCGAAGAGCGGGTGCTCGGCGTGCCGCGCTGCTGTTGCAGGGCCACCGCCGGCGGCAGGCCTTCGATGGCGTCGACATCCGGCACCCCGACCTGATCGATCAGGCGCCGGGCGTAGGGCGCCACCGATTCGAAGTAGCGGCGCTGGGCCTCGGCATACAGGGTCGAGAACGCCAGGGACGATTTGCCGGAGCCGGAGACCCCGGTGAACACCACCAGCGCGTCGCGGGGAATATCCACGTCGACGTTGCGCAGGTTGTGTTCGCGGGCGCCGCGCACCCTGACAAAACCCGAGCTGTTCGCGGGCAAGGAAGACAAAACCTGGGGCGAAGGCGTGTTGCGCGCTGAAGTCATGGGGCAGCCTTGTATCGGAGGTGTCGGAACAGAGGTCACGTCAGAAAGCCCCGGCGCCAGCACCGGCGACCGGCAGCCACCCGACCGAGGTGCAGGGTGCATGGGCCCGGGGTTTTGAGCAACCGCGGATGTCGAACGTTCGGCGGACTTTTTCCCGCTTATGGCCTTACGCCTCCAGCACCGACCTGACCATGGCGGTCAGGGCGTCCGGGCTGTAGGGCTTGCTCAGCAGGTGGGTGTCCGGGCTGAGCTGGTGATTGCAGGAAATGATGTCGCGGGTATGCCCCGAGGTGAACAGCACCGCCACCGCCGGCGACTGGGTCTTGGCCCAAAGCGCCAGGTCGGTGCTTTTGATCAGGCCGGGCATCACCACATCGGTGAAGATCAGCTCGACCCGGGCGCCGCTCAGCAGCAGTTGCATGGCCGCATCGCCATTGGCCGCCACCAGCACCTTGTAGCCGGCGCTCTCCAGCAGCTCGACCGCCGCCGCGCGGACGTCCTCGTTGTCCTCCACCACCAGGATGGTTTCCTGGCCATGGCCAGGCCGCTGTCCGCGCCGGGGCGCCTCTCCCGGTTCCTGTTCGGTGCTGCGGACAAAATACATGCGCACCGTGGTGCCCTGCCCCGGCGTGCTGAGCATCTCGATATGGCCGCCGCTCTGCTTGACGAAACCGAACACCATGCTCAGTCCCAGCCCGGTGCCCTGGCCGTCGCGCTTGGTGGTGAAGAACGGCTCGAACGCCTGCTTGAGCACCTCGGGGGGCATGCCATCGCCGGTATCGGCCACCGACAGGCACAGGTAGTCACCGGGACTGATGCCCTTGCCGGCGCAGAAACCGCGGTCGAGCACCATATTTTCGCCGCGGATGCCGATGGTGCCCTCGCCCTTCATGGCGTCGCGGGCGTTGATCGCCAGGTTGAGCAAGGCGTTTTCCAACTGGCTGCGATCGACCTTGATGCACCAGGGCTTCGCCGGCAGTTGCACATCGATGTCGATGGTTTCGCCGAGGGCCCGTTGCAGCAACTCACTCAGGCTGTCGGGAATCCGGCGGGGGTTGTAGACCTCGGGCGACAGCGGCTGGCGCCGGGCGAACGCGAGCAATTGCGCGGACAGCTTGGCGCCGCGCTCGACCGCAGTAATGGCCGCGCCGACCCGGCGCTGCACATTGGCATTGTCCGGCTCATGGCGCGCCAGCAGGTGCAGGTTGCCGGCGATCACTTGCAGCAGGTTGTTGAAGTCGTGGGCCACGCCACCGGTCATGCCGCCAATGGCTTCGAGCTTCTGCACCTGACGCAGCTGCTCCTCGGCCGAGACCCGCGCGTTGACCTCCTCGGCCACCCGCTGCTCGAGGTTGCGCGTCAGTTGCAGCAGCGACTCTTCGGCCATCTTGCGTTCGTGGATATCGATCAACACGCCGGGAAAGCGCAAGGCCTGTCCTGCGTCGTCGAACTCGCAACGGCCACAGCCCATGACCCACAGGTAACTGCCGTCCTCCCGGCGGATGCGGTATTCGGCGTTATAGGGCACGCCCTTTTTCACGCTGTAGGCGGCCTGTTCCTTGATCCGCGTCAAGTCCTCGGGGTGCACCCGACTGTCGGCGACCGCCATCGACAGGTCGTCCAGCGGCTGCTCCAGCGGGTAGGAAAAGGTCCGGGCAAAACGCTCGTCGCCCGATAGCCGGTCGGCCTTGATGTCCCAGACAAAGGAACCCAGCAGCGCCCCGGCATTGAGCGCCAGTTGCACCCGCTCGTTTTCCGCGCGGTAGGCGTTCTCGACTTCCTGGCGGCGCTGCTCGGACAGCACGTGGGCGGTGGTCTCGACCACGATCGCCATGACCCCGGCCGGCGCCTGGTCGTCGCCGGCCACCGGGCTGTAGTAGAGGTCCATCCAGACATGTTCCGGCTGGCCGTTGCGCAGCAGGACCAGCTCCTTGTTGCGGTACGAAAGGGTCCCACCCGCCAGGCAGGTGTCCAGCACATGGCGGTTGAAATCCGCCACTTCCGGCCAGCCCAGCTCCACCTGGCGGCCGAGCAGGTACGGATGCCGGCCGCCGGCGAATTCGGCGTAGGCATCGTTGTAGATCATGTAGCCCGAACGGCCCCAGAGCATGACCAGCGGCACCGGCGAGGCCAGCAACAGTTGCACGGCACTGCACAGGCTCGACGACCACTGCTCCAGCGCGCCCAGCTCGGTGACGGACCAGTCGAACGCCTGGATGCGCCCGGCCATCTCGCCTCTCCAGCCCTGGCAACCATGAGGATCGGATAAGAACGACATCGCTTGACCCAGTGAACACGATTGAATGACGGCATTCCCGGCCGCGCCCCGAACGCCACGGACAGGTACTCAAGTTTGGAGCACGGGCCACGCGGATGGTTTCACCGCATTTTCGCGATTGTCGGACCAGTCGCCATGACGCCGGGCAAACAACCCCGGCCTGTAGCCGCTGCCGCAGGCTGCGATCGGCCGGAACGGCCGTAAAAGTCTCAAGATCGCTGAAGGCCTGCTGCCTTGTCGCAGCCTGCGGCAGTGGCTACATCAGCGGAAATCGCGGCTGCGCACGGTGATACCGCTCAGCAGGTCGCTGAGGTCGCTCAGGCGCCCGGCGATCAGGTGGCGGACCTCGCCTTCGGTTTCCAGGGTGCCGTCGACCTTGAGCAACTGCGCGCCCACCAGGACCTTGCGCTGGCGTTCGGCCAGGTCGCGCCAGACCACCACGTTGACGTTGCCGAACTCGTCTTCCAGGGTAACGAAGGTCACGCCGCTGGCGGTGCCCGGTCGCTGGCGCCCGGTGACCAGCCCGGCGATGCTCACCGGGCGCCCGTGCTCGACCTCCAGCAGCTCGCGGGAACTGCGACAGCGCCGGGCCTTGAGCTCGCCCCGCAACAAGGCCAGCGGATGCGGCCCCAGGGTGGTGCCGACGCTCAGGTAATCGGCCTGCAGGTCTTCGCCGACCGTCGGGCGCGGCAAGACCACCGGCGCTTCCTCCTGGCGCGGCAGGCCGGCGAACAGGCCGAGCTGTTGCTGCACCCCCGCCACTTCCCAGCGCGCCCGATGCCGGTGCCCGGCCAGCCCGCGCAGGGCGCCGGCATCGGCCAGCAGTTCCTGGGCGCGGCTGTCCAGGCGCGCCCGTTGCCCGAGGTCGGCGATGTCGACAAACGGGCCATGCCCACGCGCCGCCTCGATCCGCCGCGCGTCGTCTTCGCGAAAGCCTTTGATCATTCGCAGCCCCAGGCGCAACGCCGGCTGCGCGCCGGCCAACGGTTCCAGGCTGCAATCCCAGGTGCTGGCGCGCACGTCCACCGGACGAATCGCCAACTGATGCCGGCGCGCGTCCTGGAGAATCTGGTCGGGGCTGTAGAAACCCATGGGCCAGCTGTTGATCAGGGCGCAGGCGAAGGCCGCCGGCTCGTGGCATTTGAGCCAGCAGCTGGCATAGGTCAGCAAGGCGAAACTGGCGGCGTGGGATTCGGGAAACCCATAGCTGCCGAAGCCCTTGATCTGCTCGAAGATCTGCGCGGCGAACTCGTCGCTGTAGCCATTGGCGCGCATGCCGTCGCGCAGGCGCAGGCGATGGGGTTCCAGGCCGCCATGGCGTTTCCAGGCGGCCATGGAGCGGCGCAACTGGTCGGCCTCGCCGGGGGTATAGTCGGCGGCGACAATGGCGATCTGCATCACCTGCTCCTGGAACAGCGGCACGCCCAGGGTTCGCTGCAGCACCTCTTTGAGCGCCGCCGAGGGATAGGTCACCTTCTCCTTTTTGTCACGCCGGCGCAGGTACGGATGGACCATACCGCCCTGGATCGGCCCCGGCCGGACGATGGCCACCTCGATCACCAGGTCATAGAAGTTCTTCGGCTTGAGCCGGGGCAGCATCGACATCTGCGCCCGCGACTCGATCTGGAACACGCCGATGGTGTCGGCGCGGCCGATCATTTCGTAGGTGGCCGGGTCCTCGGCGGGGATGCTGGCCAGGCTTAGCCGCTGGTCCCGATAGCCATGGATCAGATCGAAACAGCGACGAATCGCGCTGAGCATGCCCAGCGCCAGCACGTCCACCTTGAGCAGCCCGACCGCGTCCAGGTCGTCCTTGTCCCACTGGATGATGGTGCGCTCGGCCATGGCCGCGTTTTCCACCGGCACCAGGGTGTCCAGCGGCTGCTCGGAAATCACGAAGCCGCCGGGATGCTGGGACAAGTGCCGGGGAAAGCCGATCAGTTGCCCGGTCAGGCTCAGGACCCGGCGCAGCACCGGGCTGTCCGGGTCGAAGCCGGCCTCCCGCAGGCGCTCGACGGCCGGCGGCGTATCGCTCCAGTGGCCGCAGCAATCGGCCAGGGCGTTGACCTGGTCCGGCGGCAGGCCCAGGGCCTTGGCCACATCGCGCACCGCGCCGGCGCCGTGGTAGGTGCTGACCACCGCGGTCAGCGCGGCGCGGTGGCGGCCGTAACGCTGGAACACGTACTGCAGGACTTCCTCGCGGCGATCGTGCTCGAAATCCACGTCGATATCCGGTGGCTCGTTGCGCTCGCGAGAGAGAAAACGCTCGAACAGCAGGGTCGAGCGGTCCGGGTCGATCTCGGTGATGCCCAGGGCGAAACACACCACCGAGTTGGCCGCCGAGCCCCGGCCCTGGCAGAGGATCGACTGGCCGCGGGCAAAGTTGACGATGTCGTGCACCGTGAGGAAATAGCTCTCGTACCCCAGCTCGGTGATCAGCTTCAACTCATCGTCGATCTGCTTGAGCACCTTGGGCTTGGCGCCCCCCGGCCAGCGCTTGACGATGCCGCGTTCGGTCAGCTCGCGCAGCCAGCTGGCGGGCGTCTGCCCTTGCGGCACCAGCTCCCGGGGATATTGGTAGTGCAACTGCCCAAGGTCGAAATGGCAGCGCTCGGCGATCTTCAGCGATTCTTCCAGCAGGGCCGGCGGATAGAGCCCCTGCAACGCCTCGAGGCTGCGCAAATGCCGCTCGCCATTGGGGTGCAGGCGCTGGCCGGCCTCGGCCACCCGCACGTGATGGCGGATCGCGGTCATGGTGTCCTGCAAGGCCCGCCGCCCACGCACATGCATATGCACATCGCCGCAGGCCACGGCGGCAATGCCCAGCCCGCGGGCCAGCTCCAGCAGTTCGCCCAGGCGCCGCTGATCGTCCTGGCCGCAGTGCAGCTCCACCGCCAGCCACAACCGGTCGGCGAACACCTGTTGCAACCAGCGTCCGGTTTCCTGCTGTTGCTCCTGTGGCTGCTCGTCCGCCAGCCACAGGGCCAACAGCCCCGGCAAGGGTTGTTCGAAGTCTTCTCGCAGCAGCTGGTACTGGCCCTTCTGCGCCCGGCGCCGGCCACGGGTGATCAGCCGACACAGGCCCTGGTAACCCTCCAGGTTCTCCACCAGCAGCACCAGCCTGGGGCCGTCGTCGAGGCGCATTTCGCTGCCGACGATCAGCGGCAGGTTGCTGCCCCTGGAGGCCTGCCAGGCCCGGACGATACCGGCCAGGCTGCATTCGTCGGTAATCGCCAGGGCCTGGTAGCCCTGGGCCGCCGCCCGCTCGAACAGCTCACGGGCACTGGAGGCACCGCGCTGGAAACTGAAGTTCGACAGGCAGTGCAGTTCGGCGTAGCCCTTCATGCGAACCAGCCCTGCAACAGCAAGGGCCCCGCCTCGCCCACCGGGCGATACGCCCAGCCCTGCTGGCCGCCGCGGGTTTCGATCAGGTAGTAATCGCGGCGCACGTCGCCGCCGTCCCACCAGCCGGACTCGATGCGTTCCGGCCCCATAAGGATGTGCGCCGCCCCTTCTGGCAGCACCAGCGGCTCGCGCAGCAGCCAGCCCGGGCGCCGGGGCCCGGGCAGCAGCGGGCAGGCCTGGCTGTCGCCGACCGGCTGCCAGCTGCATTCGGGGCGGTGGTCCGAGTGGAAGCGCAAGCCATGCACCGCCTCGTCCCCCAGGCGGGCGCGCAGGCGCTCGCGCAGCTGCTCCCAGGGCAGGGATTGCTGCGGGCGCTCGTCGAACAGTTCGCGGTGCTGCGGCACGAAGCGCGGCAAATCCTCGGCCACCAGGCGCACGCCACGCACCGGCGCCGGCACCTGGACCTGCTCCAGGCGCCCGCGTGCCAGTTCGAACAGCATCCCCGGCTCGCGCTCGGCGCTGAGCAGGCCGACCTTGACCAGGGTGTCGGGCCGCTCGACATGTTCCAGGTGCAGCTCGAAGCGCTGCACCCCGCTGTCACGGCCACAGAGAAACGCCGCCAGATCGCTGGTCAGGCGGCGCAGGGGAAACAGCAGGGCCTGGTGGGACAGCACATCGAAATTCAATTCGATGCGCAGATCGAAACGCTCCGGCGGCTGATAGAACGCCAACGCCAGGGAACGCTCGCCCAAAAGAGTGTCCAGGTGCTTGAGCAGGCCCGCGTCGAAACGCCGGGCCAGGGTGTCCCGCGGCAATCCGCGCACCTGGGCGAAGGTGCGCAGGCCCATGCGCGACAGGGCGGTGGCCGCGCCCGGCGGCAGGCCGAGACGCTCCACGGGCATGCGCCCCAGGGCCTGGCGCAATTGCTCCAGGTCGGTCACCGCCAGCCCGTCGTAGGCATTGGCCAGCACCCGGGCCGCCGCCGGATTCGGCGCGCTGACGATGCGGTGGCGAAAACCCAGCTCACCCAGCTCCTGGCGCAGGCGCGCCTCCAGCTGTGGCCAGGGGCCGAACAGGCTCAGGCTCGACTCGATCTCGAACACCAGGGTGCGCGGGTAATGCACGCTGACCTGGGAGCTGAAGCGGTAGGCCCAGGCCGCGAGAAACTGCTGCCAACGGGCGATTTCCTCGGCGTCGTATTCGGCGCTGGCGAAGTCCTTGCTCAGGGCCTGGGCGGCGGTCAACGACTGCCCGGGGCGCAACCCCAGCTCGCGGCCCGCGGCATTCACCGCCTGGATCACCCGGCGTTGTGGCGTCCCGCTGAGCAGCGCCAGCGCGGCCTCCGGTTCGGGGCGCTGGCGCAGCGCCGCGTCCAGCGCCAATTGCGGGAACAGAATACAGACCCAGCGCATGGCAACCTCAGGGCCCCGGGGCGAAGGCGATCGGTGCCGAATGGGCCAGGCCGCCGCGGCACTTGAGCACCCGCAGTTGCGCCGGCCGCGCCTCCACGGCAAGACGCAGGGCCGCCGGCGAAGGGTTGATGGCGTCCTTGAGGGAGCGGTAGGCAAAGGCCAGGGTCTGGCCGGTTTCGGCCGCCACCTGCAAACGCCGCAAGGCACGGTCGTCGGCCTGTTGCGGCCAGCACAGCACGGCCCCGCAACTGCCCGAACGCAGGCACTGCTCGGCGGCCCACAGGGCGTCCCGTTCGCCGGCCTGGATCACCGCCAGCTGGCGCAGGTCGACCCCGGCGTTCTGCCAGGCCTGGGGGTACGGCACATGGGGCGGCGCCACCAGCACGATGCGCTCGCCGGCGGCCGAGAGCCGGGCCAGGGTCGGCCATAGCAGTTGCAGCTCGCCGACACCCTGGGCGGCAATGAGGATTTCCGTCAGCGCCGCTTCCGGCCAGCCGCCGCCGGGCAAGGCCGCGTCCAGCATGGCGTGGCCGGTGGGTTGCGGGCTGGCGGCGGGCGCCGTCGGGCGGCCCTTCCACACCCGGCCGGCATTGAACAGCGTCTCCAGTGCCACGACGGCGCCCATCAGCCTTGCCTCACCAGGCCACAGAACACCCCTTCGATGGCCAGGTCGCGGTCCTCGCCGATCAGGATCGGCGCATAGGCCGGGTTGCGCGGCAGCAGGCGCACGCCATCGGCCAGGCGCTCGAAACGCTTGATGGTGACCTCGCCGTCCAGCCGCGCCACCACGATCTGGCCGTTGCGCACCTCGCTGTCGCGGCGCACCGCCACCAGGTCGCCGTCGAGGATGCCGTCCTCGATCATCGAGTCGCCCTGGACCCGCAGCAGGTAGTCGGGGGTACGGGAAAACAGCGCCGGGTCGAGCAGCAAGCGGCTGTGCACCTCGGCATCGGCGCCGATCGGCAGGCCGGCGGCGACCCGGCCGAGCACCGGGATGTCGAGCAGTTCGGGGCGCGGCGGCTGGTTGAGCAGGCGGATGCCCCGGGCCTGGTTGGGGTTGACCTCGATGAAGCCGGCCTCGGTCAGGGCCACGACATGCTTGCGCGCCACGCTGCGCGAGGCGAAGCCAAAGGCCTCGCTGATTTCAGCGAGGCTCGGGGGCTGGCCATGTTCGGCGATGCGCTCGCGGATAAAGGTCAGGATGGCACTGCGGCGGGGAGATAAAGTGGTCATGGAGTACATTTGTACTCCTCTCGGATTTTCCTGACAAGAACCGCCAGTCAGCCCAACCCGCGGCTCGCCAGGAACGCGCTGATGTAATCGATGAACGCCAGCACCTTGGCCGTGGCCCGTCGATGGCTGGGGTAGACCGCGAGGATGTGCGGCCCGAAGCAGTCCGGGTCGATGGCGTAGTCGGCCATCACCCGCACCAGGCGGCCGTCGGCCAGGTAAGGCGCGGCGCTCCACAACGGGGTGTGCAGCAACCCGCGCCCGGCAAGGGCATTGGCCAGCAGCAGGTCGTAATTGTCGCTGCGCAGCCGCGGCGCCCGAGGTTGCAGCAGGCTCAGGCGCTGCCCGTCCCGCTCGACCCACCAGAATTCGCGGCTGAGCAAGGGATGGCGATAAAGCAGCCATTCGTGGTCGTCGAGGGTTTGCGGCGTCACCGCCACACCCTTGCGCGCCAGGTAGGCCGGGCTGGCGCACAAGGCCAGGCAATTGCTGCCGACCACCCGGGCAATCAACCCCGGCAGGTCGTCATGGCCTTCGCGCAGGGCCAGGTCGTAGCCGCTTTCCAGTAGGTTGACGAACTCGTCGCACAGATCCACTTGCAGGTCGATCTGCGGGTACTGCTCGAGGAAACCACCACACACCTGGTCGAGAAAGGCCTGCCCATAGGCCAGCGGCGCGGTGATTTTCAGGTTGCCGCGCAGGCCATGCTGCAACTGCTCGATTTCCTCGCCGGCCTCCTCCAGCCGCTGCAGGACCTGGCGCGCGGTGTCCAGGTAGAGCCGCCCCACTTCCGTCAGCAGGATCCGCCGGGTGCTGCGCTCGAACAAGCGCGCGCCCAGCTCGACTTCCAGGTGATTGACCGCCTTGGTCAGGGCCGAGGGGGTCTTGCCCAACTGCTCGGCGGCGCGGCTGAAACTGCCCAACTGCGCGGTGACCACGAACATTTTCAGTGCACTCAACTTGTCCATGCTTTTTCCATTCAGGCAAAAACGTTTTTCGTCAGCGAGGCGTTCTGTCGGCTCTGGCAAGCCAATAAGCTGGCCATCAGACGCAATAACAAGGAAATACTCAATGAAAAGATTCATCCCGAATCTGCTGGCGATTGCAGTGAGTTTTGCCTCAATGGAAGCCATGGCCGCCACCGACCTGGTGCTGTTCAACGGCCAGGTGTTCACCGCCGACCGCGCCCAACCCAAGGCCCAGGCCCTGGCGGTGGCCGACGGCAAGGTGCTGCAGGTGGGCAGCGACGCGCAGATCAAGGCCCTGATCGAAACCGGCACCCGGGTCATCGACCTGGGCGGCAAGACCCTGATGCCCGGCCTGATCGACAGCCATTCCCACGCGATCTTCGGCGGCCTGGAAATGACCTCGGCCAACCTGCAGGACAAGGTGGTCAGCCTCGACCAGCTGGAGCGAAAACTGCGCGCCTGGCGCGACGACGGCAAGGCCAGGCATGGCGATGTGCTCAGCATCGCCGGCATGAGCTCGGCCTACTGGGCCCAGGCCGAAGCCCTGGGCCAGCGCTTCAACGCCGGCGAATGGGCCAGGGTGCCGGTGGTGTTCACCGGCAGCGATCACCATACCGCCTGGGCCAACAATGCGATGCTCGAACGCGCCGGCATCGACGCCGCCCTGCTCAAGAACCTGCCGCAGGCCGAACGCGACACCATCGGCAAGCTCGCCGACGGCCGCCCCAACGGCTTCCTGGTGGACGCCGGCTGGGACCGGGTCGCGGCGAAAATGCCGGTGCCCAGCAGCGCCGCCCTGCTCAACGCGGCGCAATCGGCGGTGCGCTACAACAACAGCCTGGGCATCACCGCCTGGATGGACCCGGCCGCCAACGCCGCCCCCGGCGAAGCGGTGTTCGCCCTCAAGCCCACGGCCCAGACAGTTGGCGTGCTGCCGGCCTACAAGGCGCTCGCCGAGAGCGGCGGCATGAGCGCCCACGTCGCCGCGCTGCTGGTGGCCAACCCGAAAAGCCTTCCTGCCGACCTCGACGTGCTGGAGCAGGTGCGCCAGCAATTCCAGGGCATTCCCAACCTGACCTTGCCCGGGGTCAAGATCTTCGCCGACGGGGTGATCGAGTACCCGGCCCAGAGCGCGGCGATGATCGATCCCTACAGCAATTCACATAAACAGGGCGAACTGCTGATCGATCCCGAGCATTTCGGCGAACTGGTCAGCGCCATCGACCAGCGCGGCTGGCGGGTGCACATCCACGCGATCGGCGACCGCGCGGTGCGTGAATCCCTCAACGGCATCGCCCAGGCGCGCAAGGACCGCCAGAGCGGCATCGCCCACTCCATCACCCACCTGCAGATGGTCAACCCGAAAGAGTTCGCCCGCTTCAAGCCGCTGGGGGTCATCGCCTCGATGCAACTGCTATGGGCCTCGGCCGACGACTACACCCTGGACATGATCAAGCCCTACGTCAGCGCCCTGGCCTTCCGTTACCAATACCCGGCGCACTCCCTGCTCAAGCAGGGCGCGACCCTCGCCGGGGCCAGCGACTGGCCGGTGTCCTCGCCCAACCCGTGGAACGCCATCGCCCAGGCCATCACCCGCAAGGGGCCGCTGGGGGTGCTCAACGCCGACGAGCGCCTGGACCGCGAAACCATGTTCTACGCCTACACCCTCAACGCCGCCCGCGCCATCGGCCTGGAACAGCAGATCGGCTCGCTGAGCGCCGGCAAACAGGCCGACTTCATCGTGCTGGACCGCGACGTGTTCAAGGTCGACGAAAAGGCCCTGCACGAAACCCAGGTGCTGCAGACCTGGTTCGCCGGCCGCGAAGTCTACGCCCGACCTCTCTAATCCGATCCGTCTGAAAACCAGCTGATCCACTGCCCGCCCCACGTCCTTGCGCGTGTGGGCCGGCGCAGCCTTGCCCGAAACCTGCCCATAACAATCACAACAATACGGGACGCCCACATGAAGACCCTCAGCCTGTTCGCCATCGGTGCCTTGAGCCTGTTGCCCCTGGGCAGCCAGGCCCTGCCCTTGAACGATGACGTTGCCGTGGAACTGGAACTGACCCTGGCCAGCGACTACCGCACCCGCGGCATTTCCCAGACCCAGAACGACCCCGCCGCCCAGGCCGCCGCGACCCTGCTGCACAGCAGCGGCCTGTACCTGGGCGCCTGGACCTCCAACGTCGATTTCGGCGGCGGCCTGAAGACCCGCCAGGAAGTCGACTACTACGCCGGCTGGCTGTGGCAGGCCAGCGACGCGATCAGCCTCGACCTGGGCTACCTCAAGTACAGCTACCCTAGGGAAGGGCAATTCAACCAGAGCGAGGTCTACGGGATTTTCAGCGCCTACGGGTTCAGCCTGGCGGCCTATTACTCCAACGATGCGCCGGGCATCGACAGCCAGCAGAGCACCCTGTACCGCTACCTCGGCTACGAAACCGAGCTGCCCCTGGGCCTGGGCTTGAAGCTGCGTTACGGCGAGATGGACTTCAAGGACCCCCGGCTGATCTCGGCCTCGGGCCAGGGCGAGGACGCCTACCACGAATGGGAGGCCAGATTGACCCGCGAAGTGGCGGGCGTGGTGCTGGGCCTGAGCTATATCGATACCGACCTGTCGAAAAGCCAGTGCACCGGCAATTACGGGTTCAGCGACCTGTGTGGCGCGACCTGGGTCGCCAGTGCCAGGAAGACTTTCTGAATCCAGCGGGCGCTGGTTGGCGTGAGCCGATACGAAAAGCAGCGCCCTTTCGACATTTTTTTTACCAATCCCTATCTATAGTTGGCAGTGCAACTGCTGGCGCCTTCATCACAGGTAGAGGAACGAACTGAAATGGTCTTGGGCAAAGGACTGCGAATCCCGTCAATCACATCGACCCGCCTGGTGCTGCTGTTTTCCCTGGCGCTGGTGCTGCTCTACAACTTCGCCACCTGGCGCGCGCTGGGCAACCTGATCAGCCTGCAAGGCCTGCACAAGCTGGCGTTCTTCGCTTCCTTCGGGCTGTTCCTGTGGGCCGCCATCACCCTGCTGCTGACCCTGGTGTCCTTCCGCTGGACCCTGAAACCGGCGCTGAGCCTGGTGGCCCTGACCTCGGCCGCCGCCGCGTATTTCATGAACCAGTACGGCATCACCATCGACACGGTGATGGTGCAGAACGTGTTCGAGACCAACCCGGACGAAGCCGCCGCGCTGTTCAATTTCAAGCTGCTGGGCTACCTGCTGGTGCTGGGCCTGCTGCCGGTGGTGCTGATCTGGCGCTCCCCGGTGCGCTACCGGCCGTTCTTTCGCGGCCTGCTGAACAAGCTGTTGGTGATCGCCGGCTGTGTGCTGGTGATCGCGGTCTCGGTCGGTGCCTTCTATTCCACCTACGCGCCGATCTTTCGCGAAGAAGACAAGCTGACCCACTTCATCAACCCGACCAACTACATTTACGCCCTCGGCAAATACGCCAAGCAGAGCCTGGGGATCAAGCAACACCTGGTGGTCCAGCCAATCGGCCAGGACGCGGCGATGAGCGCCCAGGCCAGCACCCGGGAGAAGAAGTCGCTGATGATCCTAGTGGTCGGCGAGACCGCCCGCGCCGACCATTTCTCCCTCAACGGCTATGCCCGGGACACCAACCCGGAGCTGGCCAAGCTGGACATCCTCAACTTCACCCAGGTGCACTCCTGCGGCACCTCGACCGCGGTCTCGGTGCCGTGCATGTTCTCGATGTTTCCCCGCGAGGACTACAGCGACAAGAAGGGCAAGACCTACGAAGGCCTGCTGGATGTGTTGCAACGGGCCGGCGTGCAGGTGCTGTGGCTGGACAACAACAGCGACTGCAAGGGCACCTGCCTGCGGGTGCCGAACCGCGACATTCCCAAGACCCAGCCGAGCCCCTTCTGCGACGGCAAGAACTGCCTGGACGAAGCCCTGCTGGTGGACCTGCAGCAGTACATCGACCGCCTCGGCGACAACGCGATCATCGTCCTGCACGCCGACGGCAGCCACGGCCCGGAGTACTACGAGCGCTATCCGAAGAGCCTGGAGCGCTTCACCCCGATCTGCCACACCAACCAGCTGGGCAGTTGCAGCAGCGAGGAACTGGTGAACGTCTACGACAACACCATCCTCTACACCGACCACTTCCTGGCCCAGGTCATCGAGTTGCTCGAGCACAACCAGCAACGCTTCGACACCTCGATGCTGTACGTCTCCGACCATGGCGAGTCCCTCGGCGAAAACGGCCTGTACCTGCACGCCGCGCCCTACGCCCTGGCGCCGCAGGCGCAGACCCATGTGCCGATGCTGATGTGGTTCGGCCAGCAGGCCCTGAATGACCTGGGCATCCAGCGCGACTGCCTGCAAGGCAAGAGCGGCGAGCCAGACCTGAGCCACGACAACCTGTTCCACTCGGTGCTCGGGCTGTTCGAGATCAGGACCAGCCTGTACCAGCCGCAGTTGGACATCTTCCATTCGTGCCGGCCGAACATGACCGCGGCGCACTAGCGCCGCTGGATAGCGTTTGGCTGCTGTAGGAGCGGGCGGGCGGCGATCCGACTTGCCCGCGAAGGCCTAGGCGTGGTTTGCCTGGCACACCGCATCATCGTTTATCGCGGGCAAGCCCGGCAGAAGTCATCCGTCTACTGATAACTCATGGTAAAGGTCGCCGCCGCATTGGCTGACCCCGGGCGAACGCTAGTGGCCGTCTGGATATAACGCGCCTTGAACGGGATGGTCACCATGACGTTGCCAAACTCACCCACTTGCCATTGGTTTGGATTACCGGTTTCCGCCGAGTCCGGGCCATAGCTGACCGGTGTGCCGTCACCGCGCAATATCTGCACACTCACCCCTGAGGCCGTGGCGGGACCCGGCACCAGCGATAAATTACTGGACCTGTTACCCGGGCTGACAGCATCGGTCAGGGTCACGAACATTCTTGTGGTACTGCCTTCATTACCCCCTGAACATTTCAGGCGAATTTCCAGCGGAGACAATGGAGTCGCAGCCCCCACTCCTCTCATGGAATCGATCGAGATCTTGCCAAGGCCCACGGAGATAGCAGGGGTCAACAACGCACAAGAGGGCACTCTCGGTTTAATCTGCAAAGCACCATTAATCATAATGCGGCGAAAGTCCGAGCCATGATCATAAGCCGAGGTCGTGCCAATAAGTCCCGTTATTTTACCTGCTGCGGTAACAGGCCCCGTTTTCACCAACTCGACCGTAAAGTCCGATGCCGGCCCCAGATTAAAGACAGTACCAGTAGTTGATGTTCCTTGAGGCCACCATTGATTTGCGTTGATACCCCCACGAATACGGATACCGACACCGGCAACCGGAGTACTATAAGTATTGAATCTCCCTACGGGCCCGCGCCCCAAGTACCTAACATCGCCAATCGCACTGGTACACGTGGCTGAACCTCCCAACCCTGTTCCCTGTCCTGCAGAACTGTATATGACAGTACCATCAGGAACATTGGGATCAAAAGGTTCGGTCGCCGCCAGTGTCAGGGACACGATAAGTGATTCGACGACTTGTCCATTCGAGTTTTTGATAATGCAAGTTGCATTGGCCTTCACGCAAGAAAGCAAGGCAGCAACTAATATACTGAAAGCAAAAATCACTCTAGACATAAACAAGGTCATAAGAAATGGCTGGGGCAGCTTTATATCACCGCCCAAAAATTCACCAAAGAAAATTCGAAACATTTAAGAATCTTCTTAACAATAGCTTTACAGCCCTACTCAGCTACCAACACATAAGTCTATACAGACTTGAAAATGACTGAGCAGTCTTCGAGGACAATAACACTGAAGTGTCTTTTAACAGTTAAGCCCCTCTAGCATCGGACTTGCGAGCACAACGGGCAGGCCCGTTGTGCTTGTGCATTTGTCTCTACAGAACCCTACTGCGCCATCCTGCAGGAGCAAGACTTACTGGTGATAGCCCCAGACCGGACACCCGGAGGCGTCAGACAGGATTGACTCGGGCCAGACCGGGCCCCCCTCTGTTCCTACAACGGCGGTGTGTGTTGGCGATTAACCACGCCGAAGGATCAGGTCCATCACCCGGTCGGTTTTCACGGCCTCGGCGGCCAGCGCCGGGTGCTGCGCTTCACCACGAATATGGGCGTTCATGCCCAGCACGTGGTGCCACTGGATGTGCTCGGGGTTGTCGATGAACAGGCTCAGCTGTTCATCGGCGTCCAAGTGCAGCGGATGCTCGTCGAAGACCGAGAAAGCGATACGTCCCTGGCTGCCGATGATCTCCACCCGGTCCACCCGACGGTCCGCGACGAAGTTCCAGGCCCCCGTGCCCAGGGCGCCGCAGGCGAAGCGCCAGCTGGCGCTCACCGCGTCCTCGGCGCTGTACAGCCCAGCCTGCCGCGCAGTGAAACCGGCGACCTCGGTGATGTCCCCCAGCAGGTACTGGAACAGGTCCAGGCCGTGGCTCGCCAGGTCGGCGAAGTAACCGCCGCCGGCAATCTGGGGATCGGTACGCCAATTGCGGCCGCCATTGCGATCGGCCTCGGACGGCGCCTTGGTCAAGGTCCAGCTCAGGTGGCGGACCTCACCGATGCGCCCGTCCCGCAGCCATTGCCGCACCTGCTGGAAGCGCGGCAGGGAACGACGGTAATAGGACACGAACAGGTGCAAGCCGGCCCGCTGGAAAACCTGCTGCATCTCCAGGCTTTGCGCGGCGTTCAACGCCATCGGTTTTTCCACGCAGCAGTGCTTGCCGGCGGCGGCCACCCGCAAGCTGTAGGCGTGGTGACTGTCGGGCGGCGTGGCGATGTACACCGCGTCCACCTCGGGGTCGTCGATCAGCGCCTGGGCATCGGTGTAGAAACGCGCGATGCCGTGGCGCGCCGCATAGTCCCGCACCGCTTCCAGGCGCCGGCCCATCACCGCCACCAGGGCCGAGCCCGGCGCCTTGTAGAAGGCCGGGCCGCTCTTGCGCTCGGTGACACTGCCGCAACCGATCATGCCCCAGCGCACGGGCGGCATGCCCTCTCCTCCTGTGCCCATGGGCCGCTCAGACCGCTTGCAGGGCGCGCAGGTCGAGGCGGCCGTCCAGCAGCGGTGGGCACCAGTAGTAGCCGCCGGTGATCGGCCGGCTCATGCGGTACAGGCCATCGACGATGCCGTCTTCCAGGCCGCTCATGCGTCGCAGCTGGACTTCGAAGGCCTGGAGGCTGTGGCCGAAGGCGAGGAACATCAGGCCGCCCTTGTCGCCTTCGATCCACGGCATCGAGCGACGCACCATAAAGGCCTCGGGGGTGAAGCTCTCCTGGGCGGTGCGCTTGACGTGGGCCGAGTCCGGCGCGTCGTCCAGCTCTTCGTTGTCGCTCAGGCGGCGGCCGATGATGTTGTCGCGCTCCTCCTGATGCATTGCGGCAAAGCCCTTGAAGTCATGCTGCCACTGCTGGATCGCGGCGAAGCTGCCACCGCGCAGGCCGTCGCTGCCGTCGGCCAGGGCCGCGGAAACTGCCTCTTCATCGTGGGGGTTTTCAGTGCCGTCCTCGTAACCGGTCAGGTCGTGGCCGGTCTTGTGGCGGAAGGCTTCGTTCATCTGCACCAGGCGCAGCGCCGGGGCCAGGGCGGTCGCCAGGGCGTTGCCGCGGTGCAGCAGTTCGCCGCGGTCTTCGCCATGCAGCCAGACCCACAGCGCATGCTGGGTCGAAGGGTTGTCGACGCCGACCCCGGTCAGCGCCGGGAAGGCCTTGAGCCCCTGCACGCGGGCGCCCAGCGCCTTGACCAGCGACGCGCCAAACCCTGCTACCGCCGTTTTCCCGTCCACCAGCGTCAGCAGACGATCGATCGCCGCCGGCAGCGCCTCGATGGATTCGAGGGCGAAAAACAAATGGCGAGCCTGGCTCGGAACGGGGGTGGCAAGAATGCCCGGCTGGTAGTAACTCATAGCGACTCCTTGAAGAAAGCGCGAAGTTTACCCGGAGCACCACAATTTGTGGGGGTTTAGACACCCATGAAGTGACGCGGTGAAGGGCCACGCCCCCTGCCCTACGCCTGGCCGCCCTCCTCCCGATAGGCACTGGGGCTCAGGCCGGTCCAACGCTTGAACGCCCGGCGAAAACTGCGCACGTCGCTGTAGCCGACCGCCTCGGTGATGCGCTCGATGGACAGCTGCGGGTTGGCCAGCAGGCTCAGGGTGCGCGCCCGGCGCACCTGCTCCAGCAGCGCGTCGAAGGTCAGGTCGTGCTCGCTCAGGCGCCGGCGCAGGGTGCGCCCGCTCATGTTCAGGTCACTGGCGACCTGGTCGATATGGCTGCCCTGGGTCAGGTCGCGGGAGATGGCCCGCTCCACCGCCTGGATCAGGTCCAGCTTGCGGTGCACCTGGGCGCTTTCCAGTTCCAGCAGCTTGAGCGCCTGGCGCAGGGCCACGGCGTGGTGGTTGGGCAGGCGCGTATCAAGCCATTCGCCGGCGATGACCATGCGGTTGTGCAGGCAGCCGAAGTGCACGTCGGGCCCCAGCAGGCGCAGGTACTCGTCCTGGTAAGCCGGGGCGGCGTGCATGAACTCGACCCGCAGCGCCTGGAAATCGGCGCCGACCAGGGCACGGCCATAGACCGGCAGGCTGGCGAAGAACTCTTCGACGGCAAAGATCTGCACATCGCTGTAGGGCAGCCGGCATTCGGCCTCGACGAAAAATTCGTCGCCCTGCTGCCGCACCGTGCAGCTGACGATGCCGCCCGAGGTGTGCTGGTGGCGGATGCCGATGTCGAAGGCATCACGCAGGGTCTTGCACAGCGACAGCACATGCCCCAGCAGGCCCAGGGTGCCGAGCACGTTCTGATGCCCGACCCACAGGCCCAGGCCCTGCCGGGGCAAGGCCTTGAGCGCGCGCTGGATCATCGCCACGGCCTGGCGGTAGGAGATGCGTTGCGCAGGGTCCTGCAGGTCGTCGAGGGTGAAGCCCAGGCCGCGGCACAGGGCGTGTGGGTCGACGCCGTGGCTGCCGGCGACTTCGGCCAGGGTCTGCAACAGGAAGGGTGAAACCAGGGCCAGTTGGTACTGTGGATCGACGGCTTTCATCTGCATGGGCATCGGGTCCCGAGCCGGTTCGGCTGCAATGCTTATTCTGGTTATGCGCCCCGCTCCCATCACCGCCAGGGCGAGGCGAGCGCCCGCTCAGCATAGCGTTTTCCGCTCGCGTTCACGCAAGGATGTAACAAGTCATTGCAGGCTGGCCGCGAAAGTCCCCCTCAGTGGCCGCCAATACCCTGCCTGCCCGGGTGCCGAAGGCTTATTCCTATGGGGCGGCCGGAAACCGGCCCACTGCGCGCCCACTGACAATAATAAGAGCCCGAACATGAATTCGACCCGCACCCCTCTCTCCCGACGCCTCGCCGCCAGCCTGGCCTGCCTCGCCGCCCTGCCCGCCCTGGCCCCGGCCAGCGAATCCGGGGTCGACAATATCGGCCCCGGCACCGACGGTTTTTTCATCCTGCCGCTGGACGTCAACGACCTGCCGGACCACATGTTCGCCTTCAACCTGTATTACAACCACTACGAAGCGCGGAAGCTGAATATCAGCTCCCTGGGCGGCAAGGTGCCGGACGTGCGGATCGTCTCGGACGCGATCATTCCCCGCCTCGACTACCTGAGCCCGCTGCGGCTGTTCGGCGGGCGCCTCGGCGGTTACGTGGCGCAGCCCTATCTGCGCCAGCAGGTGGGGGTTTTCGGCCTCAAGGACCAGCGCGAAGGCATGGGCGACACCACCATCGCGCCGATCATCCTGTGGGACCTGGGCAAGAACCTGACCCTGGGCGCCGCCGTGGAAATCACCCTTCCCACCGGCAAGTACGACGCGACGCGCCTGGCCAACACCAGCAACAATTTCTACACCTACAAGCCGCTGGTTTCGGTGACCTGGCTGCCGACCCCGCGCACCGAGCTGTCGCTGAAGACCACCTACAGCTTCAACGAGGAAAACCACGCCACCGACTACAAGTCCGGGCAGATTTTCCACTTCGACTATTCCGCCAGCTACAAGGTGACCGACAACCTGAGCCTGGGGCTCAACGGCTACTACCTGAAGCAGACCAGCGACGACAAACAGTATGGCCGCACCGTGCAGTTTCTCGGCGAGGACGTGGACGACGGCGTGCGCGGCCAGGTGTTCGCCATTGGCCCGGCGCTGTACCTGACCTTCCTCAAGTACGCCAGCGCGGAGATCCGCTGGGCCAAGGAGTTCGACGTGGAGAACCGGCCCGAGGGCGAGATGCTGTGGGCCAAGCTGACGATTCCGTTCTCTTTGTAATGGAGGAGCGCAGCTTGCGCGCGATGAACGATAACGCGGTGGTTCAGACATTCCGCGTCACGGTCATCGCGGGCAAGTCGGATCGCCGCCCGCTCGCTCCTACAGAAGAACGCAATCTGGTAGGAGCGAGCTTGCTCGCGAAAGACCTTGAGAACAGCGCAAAAACCTAGCTATAGACCGGCCAGCGCTCGACGATCCGCCCACCACGCACCGCCAGCAGGTCGCCGAATTGCAGCAGCAGCGCTTCGCTCTGCATCGGCCGCAGGAACACCTGGTCGTCCGGCCCCAGGCCCACGGCGGGCGAGCCGTTGACCATCTCCTGGTTGGAACTGCGACCGAACAGACCGTTGCTTTGCAGCCCCGCCGGCGACTCGAACTCGGCCTGCCAGTTGCCGCCATAGATGAAGAAGGTCTCGCGCTGGTTCGGGTCCCACCAGGCCAGCAGCTTCGACTTGTCGTCCAGCGCCGGGATGCGCACCGGGCCAGTGTTTTTCAGCACCGGGGTAGCGATGTAGGCTGCGGGCCGATGTTCGCTGAGGGATGGCAGGTCGTAATGGGTCGGCTTGAGCATCGCCGTGCCCACCGACACCTCGCTGCTCAACTGTTCCCGCTCATGCATGCGGTAGCTGGGGCTGCCGGCGGTATTGAGGGTCAGCCCCGGCTGCCAGAGCGCCGGATGGCGTTGCCGGGTGAAGTCCACGGCGCTCTGGTAGCGCTGCATGACCTTGGCGAACAGCGCTTCGGGCGAGCCGAGAATGCCCGGCACGCCCATGCCGACAAAGGGGTCGTAGCCCATGAAACCGGCGAACTCCAGGTGCTGGGGGTTGGCCGCGATCAGGGTCAGCAGCGGCCCCAGGCCGCTGCTGTCCTTCACTCCACCGCGGTGCAGGCCGACGTCCAGCTCGATATTGATCCGCAGCCGGGTGCCCAGGCCGCGGGCCAGGGCCAGGTATTGCTGCAAACGTTCCGGGGTATCGATCAGCCATTGCAACTGCCGGGCCGGGTCGAACCGGCCTTTGTGGCCCTGGTAGAACAGCTCGGCCGAACGCACCGGCAGCGGCTTGCCCAGCAGGATATCGGCCTCGGGAAAACGCAGGGCATCGTGATTGAGGAATGGCTGGTGGAACGACATCAGGCGCTGGGTGCCGGCACGCTGGCCGATGTACGCCAGCAGCCCCGGCGACGGCAGGGATTTCTCCACCAGCCGCAGCTGCTTGCCGCCGCGCTTGACCGACTGCAGCACCACATCGATGTTGTGGTCCAGGCGATCGAGGTCGATCAGCAGCACCGGGCGCATCGGGCCGTGGGCCTTGAGTTCCTGGTTCAGCGCGCGGAAATAGTCGCTGTAGGGCCCGCCCCGGTCGGCGGGCCGCAGCCAGGTACCCACCCCCGCCAACAAGGCGCCGACACCCGCAGTACCGAGCAGGAAGTTGCGTCGATTCATGCTTTTTATCTCCCTTCAGACCACGCCCAGGATGGACGACAGGTGTGCATTGAGGAACTTGCCTCCGGGGTCCAGCGCTTCGCGCACCCGGGTGAATTCCCGCCAGCGCGGGTACAACGCCTGCAACTGCCGGGCGTTGAGGCTGTGCAACTTGCCCCAGTGCGGGCGGCCGGCGTACTTCCAGAAGATCGGTTCGATGGCGGCGAAGAAGTTGTGGTGGTCCATGGCGTAGTGCTGGTGCACCGAGATCGAACAGCTGTCGCGGCCCTCGAACATGCTCAGGGCAATGTCGTCGGCCTGGACATAGCGGTACTCGATGGGAAACCAGGTGCGCAGGTCCTTGTCGCGGATCAGCTTGAGGATTTCCCGCAGGCAGGCCGGGCCGTGCTCGGCCGGCACCGAGTACTCCATTTCGTTGAAGCGCACGTTGCGCACGTTGGCGTAGACCTCGTAGGAGTCGCCGACCCGGTCGTCGAAGCGGGCGAAATGCCGCAGGCTGTTGAGCAGGGTGCGGCGGGTTTCGGGAAAGTCGCTGAGGTATTTATCGAGGTTCTCGATCAGGCTGACGAACTCGTTGCCACCCTCTTCCGCCGGATCCACGGGCGGGGTCGCCGGGTCATCGGTTTCATTCAGGGCAATCGACAGCGCGTAGTCGGAATGGGTGACCACCAGCATTTCCCAGTGCTGGTTCTCGCGGGTATTTTTCGCCAGGTCTTCGAGCAGTTCCTCGGTCTTGGCGATCCACTGTTTTTCCCGCAGGCGATAGGCCGGGCGATTCTGCAGACGCACCCGGGTGGTCACGCCCAACGCACCGAGGGAGACCCGCGCTGTGTTGAAGATTTCGGCGTTACGGCTGCTGTCGCAGTCCAGCACCTCGCCGCTGGCGGTCACCAGTTGCAGGCCACACACCTGGGCCGAATAGGACTTGAAGCCGACACCGGTGCCGTGGGTCGAGGTGGCGATGGCCCCGGCCAGGGTCTGGTAGTCGATGTCGGCCATGTTCGGCAAGGCCTGGCCGATCGCCTTGAGCGGCGCGCCCATGCGCGACATCGGCGTGCCGGCGGCGAACTCGGCCTGCAAAGTGGCGGCATCATGGCTGAGCAGGCCGCTGAAAAAACTCAGCGACAGCAGCGTGCCGTCGGTGGGCACCAGGGCGCTGAAGGAATGCCCCGAACCCACCGGGCGGATCTTGCCCGGGGTCTGGCGAATCACCTGCACCAGCTCGTCGAGGTCCTTGGGCGCCAGCCGCGCCAGGGGCAGGCAGCTTTGCGCGCCGGACCAGTTGCGCCAGGGAATCAGCCGGGGCGCCCGCACCAGCTCGGCCAGCAGCGGGTTGCTGGCCAGCGCGCTGAAGGTCCCGGCTACCGCGGCGCGTTGCAACAGCTGACGTCGTGTGAGGGGCATGCTCATGCCAGTGTCCTTGTGCCGGATTATTGGAGGTCTTGTGCGGACATGAAGCGGATCAGGCCGAGGAACTGCTCCTCGGAACACTGCATGCACAGGCCCATCGGCGGCATGCCGTTATAGCCGTTGATGCTGTGGTCCAGCAGGGTGTCGGCGCCCTGGGCGATGCGCGGGCGCCAGGCCTGGACGTCGCCGGTCAGCGGCGCGCCGGACGCCGGGTTGGCGTGGCAGAGTTTGCAGCTGCTGTCATAGATCCGCGCCAGCGCCGAGTCGTCGGGCAGCTGTTGCAGGGTGGCCGCCGATGGCGGCGCGGGCTTGTCGCCGCAGGCCACCAGCAGCCCGCCCAGCACCAGCCACAGGGCGATGCGCCCCAGGCGATACGGCGTGAGGACGGATGAAAACCGCAGCGAGGCAGTCGGTGCCGACATGGTGTTCCTCTCGGGTGACGGTCGGGATCGACCCAGAGCCAACACTAAGGCAGGCGCGGCCACGGCCTGAGGGCATTGCGGGCCAGCGAGGGGGGCATCTGCGGCCAGGTCCTACAGCAGCACAAGAGCGTTTGAGCGTGATGTGCTGGGTTTACTGAATTGACCGCTGAATGCAGAGCGTCCGCTCGGCTACTGGTAGCTCATGGTGAAGGTCGCAGCAGCATCGGCCGTTCCAGGACCGACCTTGCCACCGGTGGGGATATAACGCGCCCTTAACGGAATGGTCACCAGGCCGTTACCGAACTCACCTACTTGCCACTGATTCGGATTGCCAGCTACCGCCGAGTCGGGACCAAAGCCGACCAGCGTGTCGTCGCTGCGCAGTATCTGGATACCCACTCCCGTGGCGGAAGTGCCAGACAGCAACGACAACGTAGTGGAGCGATTGCCCGGGTTGGCGGCATCGCTCAAGGTCATGAACATTCTTGTATGGGCGCCTGCATCCCCGCCCGAGCATTGCAAACGAATCTCCAGAGGACGTGCCGGGTTGGTAGCGCCCTTATCGGCCACAGCATTGATGTGTACTTTGCCCATGCCCACGGCGATCGTGGGGGTCGATACGGTGCACGTAGGCACTCTCGGCTTGATCTCCAGATTGCCGTTGATTACAAAACGCTGGAAGTCGATACCGTGATCGATAGACCTAAAGGTACCGATAAGCCCGGTCATCCGCCCCGCCGCCGTAATAGGGCCGGTTTTTACCAACTCGATTTTTACGGAAGGGTAGTAATCGTACAGAGCGTACATCGTCGAGCTGGACGAAAATGACTGTGGCCACCATCCCGCTTTATAGTAGTTTATTCGAATACCCACACCGGAAACCGAAGTCGCATAGGTATTGAACCTGCCCACGGCCCCTACCCCTCTATACTCGAGACGGCCAATAGGTCCGGAGCACTCGGCTGCCCCTACCTGCGCTGATCCTTGTGAGGTTGAACTGTACAGGACCGTGCCGTCAGGAACACTGGGATCAAAGGATTCGGACGGTGCCACTGGCAATCTGACAATGCGCGTACCGACGTCAACGCCGCCAGCATGAATAATGCAACTTGCTTGCACTTTCGAGCAGACAAGTGAAAGGACAAACACAAGAATCCCGAAAAAATGCTTCCGAAAATAGAGAGACATGAGATAACGAGCATCATGGAAAGTGGGGCCAGCTTTATATCATCAACCTTGTCAAAACTTAAAAATCGGACTTATTTTCAGAAACGCCTTATATAAAACTTTAAGAATCGCCTTATATAAAAAACATCTTATACCGCCTCTAAAGATTACTTAGCCAAACGACTGGCCATTCAATCTGGATACGAATGGAAACAGTGAGAAAGTTTCTGTTCGATACGCATCGGATCTAGAGGGTTACCGCAATGTTTTCCTCACCGGCCGCCAGGCTTCCCACTGACAGAAAAATACGCACAACCCCGTAGGAGCGAGCGGGCGGCGATCCGACTTGCCCGCGATGGAGACACCGCGGTTTGTCTGCGGCACCGCGTATCGTTCATCGAGGGCAGTCGAACACCGACGGGCCGCCCCTACAGAAGAAGAACAGCCGACGCTATTTGATGCGGTAGTGAAAGGTGTTGCGCACCGCGGGCACCGCCACCGCCTGGCCGTCGACGATGCGCGGCTGGTAGCGAAAGGTGTTGGCCGCCGCCAGCGAGGGGCGGATAAACAGCGGGTGGCAGCCATCGAGCACCTTGGGATTCTCCACCTTGCCTTGCGGGTTAACGCTGTATTCCACGGTGCAGTCGCCCTCGATGTGCTTGTCCAGGGCGCGTTGCGGGTAGTCCGGGGCCTCCTTGCTCAGGGGCAGGTACTGGCGGCTGTCGGCCACGGCCTGGGCGGCAGCTTGTTGCCGGGCGCGCTCGGCGGCCAAGCGGGCCTGTTCGGCACGCTGCTGCTGTTGCGCTTGCTCCTGGGCCAGGCGCTGTTGCTCGGCTTCGCGGCTGCGCTGTTGGTTTTCCTGGCGCTCGCGCTGCTGCTCGGCCAGCTGTTCGCGTTTCTTGTCCTCGACCCGTTTGCGCGCCAGGGCCGCCTGTTCGAGCTTGCGCGCCTGGAGCTGCGGATCGACAGCAGGCTTGACCGGCTCGACCGGGGCCGCGAGCACCGGCTCCGGTGGTGCGGGTGCCGATACGGGCTCGACCATGGCCGGCGCGGGCTCGGGCGCTTGCGCTGTCGGCGGCAACATCACCAGTTGGGTACGCAACACCGCCGGCTGTTCGGCGGCCGGCGGCTCTACCGACCAGCCCGCCACCAACAGCGCCAGCACCCCGGCGTGCAGCGCCACCGCCAGGGCCGCGGCCAGCGCATGGGGTCGCCAGTGCCTGGGCGAGGGTTGCAGGGAGAGTTCGTCGAAAGCCTGCCGTGGACTGTGCATGATCATCGCCGTCATTGCGGGGCCTCGGTCACCAGCCCCAGGTTGCTCACCCCGCCCTGCTGCAACGCCGCCATGGCCGCCACCACCAGGCCGTAGCCGGCGTCCTGGTCGGCGCGGATGTAGACCTGGGTATCGCTGCGCGCGGCGACGATTTGCGCGACCTTGGCGCGCATCTCGTCGAGGTCCACCGCGCTGTCGGTCCGCTGGCGCGTATCCAGCTCGCCGCCGAGGTTCCAGTAGTAGCCGCCCTCGGCCTTCACCGACAGGGTCAGGATCTGCTGCCGGGTGTCAGTGGCCAGGGCCTCGCTGGCAACCTTGGGCAGTTCGATCTTCACCCCCTGGGTGAGCATCGGCGCAGTGACCATGAAGATCACCAACAGCACCAGCATCACGTCGATGTAGGGCACCACGTTCATTTCGGCCTTGGGCCCGTGCTTGCGTTGCGGCCTGACTAGCATCTGCACTCTCCTCTCAGGCCGCGACGGCCAGGTTCGACGACGCGCCGTGCAACTGGCGATGCAGGCGCGCCTGCAGTTCGTTGCCGAAGGCGTAGTAGCGGGTCAGCAGGGTCTGGCCGCGGGCGGCGAAGCGGTTGTAGGCGATCACCGCGGGAATCGCCGCGAACAGGCCGATGGCGGTGGCGATCAGCGCTTCGGCGATGCCCGGGGCCACGGTCGACAGGGTCGCCTGTTGCACCTGGGACAGGCCGAGGAAGGAATTCATGATCCCCCACACGGTGCCGAACAGGCCGATATAGGGGCTGACCGAACCGACCGTAGCGAGGAACTGCAAGCCTTTCTCCAGGCGGATTTCCTGCTCGCTGATGGCCACGTACAGCGAACGTTCCACCCCTTCGAGCACCACCCCGGCCGGGTTGCCGCCCTGCTGGCGCAGCTGGCTGTAGGCCTGGAAACCGGCCTGGAAGATCGGCTCGACCCCGCCCTCGCCGTCCGCCCGTTGCAGGCTTTCGCGGTACAGCGGGGTCAGTTCGGCGCTGCTACGAAAACGCTGGATGAAGGCGTCGAGCTGGCGTTCGGTACGCTTGAGCACGCTGGTGCGCTGGATGATCAGGTACCAGCTGAGCAACGACGCCAGCAACAGGGTGAGCATGACTGCCTTGACCAACAGGCTGGCATCGCCGATCAACCCCCAGATGGTCATGTGTTCCAGTGTCGCCTGCATGGTGAAACTCCTTTGCCTGTGCGCCCGGGCCGTCAATCCGCGACGGCCCCGGGGCTATTCGATGACATGTTGATGAACGGTTAATGACAGCTCAGGGCAGTTGCAGCGCCCTGGCCACCTCGGCCCAGGGCACGAACTTGAAGTTCTGGGTCTGCTCGGGCATGCGCTTGCGGCCGTCCTGGACCACCAGCAAGCCCTGGCTCCAGGGCCCGCCCAGGTTGGCCGAGGTGACTTCCAGGCCATCGGTTTCCGACGCCCCGTCGATGCCCGCGGCGGCATTCAGGCCGACCCGGAAAGCCCCACGGGAGGCGAACGGCGGCTCGGCGTCGAGCAGCACATAGCTGTCGTTGCCCTGGCTGGAAATCACCAGGTAGTCATGCGTCTCGCTCTGGTACAGCGCCAGGCCCTCGACATCGGCATGCAGCTGCGGGCCGACCTTGATCACGCTGGCGAGGTTGGCCGGCTGGTCGGCGCGGGCATCCACCGCCCACACCCCGACGTCTTCCTCGCCGAGGAACAGGCGCTGGCGCTGGTCGTCGGCGACACAGCCTTCCGGCTGGCTGTCGACCTTGAACTGGCGCACCAGCTCGCCCTGGACCCGGCCATCGGCGGCACTCAGGCGGTATTGCAGGAAGCGGCCGTCCTTGCCGTTGGCGAAGGCATACAGCTCGCCGCTAGCCGGCTGGAACAGGCAGATACCGTAGATTTCCTTGAGCGGCGTGGGGATCTCCCCGGCTTCGCGCAGCTCGCCGCTGGCGCGATCGATGCTGAACAGGCTGAGGCTGTTGTGATCGCGGTTGCTCGCCACAGCCAGGTCGACCACCTGGGTACCCAGCTTGAAGTTCGCCCGCAGGTCGACGTTGTTCAACCGCCCCACCGGCAACTCCTGGAGCAACTTGCCTTGCAGGTCGTAGGCCAGCAGCCCCTGCTTCTTGTTGGTGCCCAGCACCCGGCTCAGCGCCGGCTGGCGCGGATGAATCCAGATCGCCGGGTCGTCCGCCGCGTCGCCCTGGCGCCCCACCGGCTCGCTCTGGCTCAGGGCCGGCACATTCGGCAGCACCGGCGCCAGCGGCACCGGGGTGGCCTGCCAGTCCAGCCGGCCCTGGTAGACCTGCCCATCGTCATCGTCGCGCAACAGTATTTGCAGGCCCTTGGCGCTGGCCTGCACGGCGAGATTTTCCGGCTCCTTCAGGCCGGGCAAGTTCAGGTTGGCCCTGGGCGACCAGCCTTCGCCCTGTTGGTCGCCCTGCTGATAAAGGTGCAGCCGCGCCGCCTTGGGGTCGAGCGCCAGCACGCCGCCCGGCACCAGGGCCATGGCGCCGGCGGCCTTGGCGATGTCGCCGAAGGGCGCGCGCATGGCCACCGGCCGCCGCTCGACCTGCGCCTCGGGGTGCGCCGGGTAGGCCCACCAGCCGACGTTCTCTTCGTTGACCAGCAACTGATTGGCGCCATCGTCCACCTGGCAGAACTGCGCCGCCGGCGGCAGCGGTACGCCGCGTACCCGTTGCGCGGTGGCGCTCAGCCGGGCGCCGGCGCCCACCAGCCATTGCTCGCCCTTGCCCTCCTCGCCCACCAGGAACAGGAACAGGTTGCTGGCCTCGTCGCGGTACAGGCACAGGCCGTTGACCGGGAAGTCCCGTGCCGGCAGGTACAACGGCTGGCCCCATTGGCGGCTCTGCGGATCGAGGCTGACCAGCAGCGCCTGCTGGCGATCGTTGTCCAGGCTCGCGACCAGCACCTGGCGGCCGGCGGCACGGGTATCCAGGCTGCTGAAGTTGCCTTTGAAGCGAGCCAGCTCGGCCCCCTCGGCATCCAGCAACAGCAGGCCGTCACGGTTGCTCGCGGCGAGGCGCTCGGAGCCGTTGGGCAGGAAGGTGATGGCATCTGCCTCAAGTGCCGGTGCCCAAGGGCCCAGAGCCAGATCGGCGGCCATCGTCTGGCCGCAGGTCAACGCAGCCATCAACAGGTACAGGTAGGAACTTCTCATGAACAGGCAAAATCCTTGTCAGGCAAACCGCCCTCTGTAGGAGCGAGCTTGCTCGCGAAAAACCTCAAGACCCCGCGTGCTTACAAACAGCCCGCGTCATCGTTCAAGACCTTCGCGAGCAAGCTCGCTCCTACAGCGTGTACGGTGTGGGTTAGAAGTGGGTGAAGGTCAGGCCGAGCTTGTAGGTCGGGCCGTACTCCTCGTACTGGCCGTTGTAGGAGCGGTGGCCGGTGTAGACGAAGTACGGCTCGTCGGTGAGGTTCTGCGCCTCGAAGCTCAGTTGCAGGCTCTTGGTCAGCGAGTAGCGGGCGCTGAAATCGACGAAGGTCTGGGCATCGACGTGCAGGTCGTGGGCCTTGTCGTCGATCGAGGCCAGCTCATAGAGGTAGTCCGACTTGTAGTTGGCCGACAGGCGCAGGCTGAGCGTGTCGTTTTCCCAGCCGAGCATCAGGTTGCCGACGGTGTCCGACTGGTTCGGCAGGTCAATGCTGCGCTTGCGGTTGACCCCGCTGGCGGCGTCGAAGCCCTTGATCTCGGCGTCGGAGCGGCTGAAGGTGGCGTTGGCCCCCAGCAGCAGGCCGTTCCACGGCGCCGGCAGCCAGTCGAATTTCTGCGAGTAGGCCAGTTCCAGGCCGTACAGCTTGGCGCTGTCGCCGTTGGCGAAGGTGTGCGCCTCGGCGAAGTCGGTCCAGGCGCCGGTGCCGGCCAGGTCGGTGTTGTAGACGAAGTTCTTGATGTCCTTGTAGAACACGAAGGCCGAGACGGTGCCGGCGCGGCCCATGAAGTGCTCGATGCCAAGGTCGAGGTTGCTCGACTCCAGCGGCTTGAGGTCCGGGTTGCCGAAGCTGGCCTCGTCATCGTCGATGACAAAACCCGGCGCCAGCTGGCCGAAGGTCGGGCGCACCACCGCCTTGGTCCATGCCGCGCGCACCTGGGTGTTCTTGTCCAGCTGGTAACGCGCGTGCAGGCCCGGCAGCCAGTGGTGGTAACGACGCTTGGTCGCGGTGGACTGGAACGCGCCGTCGGTGGCGCCGGTGCCCTTGGCTTCGAACTCGGTGCCTTCGTAGCGCAGGCCGGCGATAAAGCGCCAGTCGTCGATATCGAGGGTGTTCATCAGGTAGCCGGCGTTGATGTCTTCGCGGATCTTGAAGTCGTTGACCCGGGATTCGGTTTCGTCGAAGAACGCATCGCGGTCCAGGCCGCCGATCAACTGCTTGATCGAGCCGCCGCTGATGCCCGGGCCGAAGCGGCCGAGGCGATAGTCGACGCTGCCTTTGCGGAAGCGGTCGAGGTTGAGCTGCTCGTCGCTGAAACCCAGCTCGTCGAAGTCCTTGTAGACCCAGGCGTCGAGGTCGTTGTCCTTGTTGCGCCGGCTGACCTTGCCGCCGAACTTGACCTGGGACGCATAACCGCTGAGGTCGTAGTCGCGGGCCAGGTCCAGGCGCAGGTTTTTCTCGGTGTCGGTGGTGCGCTGCTTTTCCCACTCGACCTTGTCCAGGCTGAAGTTGGCCGGGTCGTAGAAACCCTGGCCGACGATCGGCCGCGGCTTGTCCTTGTCGTAGAAACCGCTGTCGGCGAAATCGTCGTTGCCTTCGAACACCGCGTTGGCGATGTGCCCCGGGCTGTCTTCGCTGGAGCGGCTGTAGCCGGCCTGGCCGCTGAGGGTCCAGAGGCCGAACATGCGCTCGCCGCCGAACACGTAGGACTGGATCTCCTGGGTTTCCTCGCGCTGCTTGAGCTTGCGTTTACCTTCGGCGTCGCCCAGCTCGCCGGCCGCCTGGGGCTCGGCGAACTCCAGGCTGGCGGCGTTGCGTGTCTCGCTGTCCTTGTAGCGGCTGTACAGGGTGCGCAGGTAGTAACTGCTGAGGTCGTCCGGCTTGTAGTCGAAGTTCAGGCCGCCGCCGGCGCGCTCGCGGCTGATGTCGTAGTCGCGCTGTTCGAACTCCTGCAGTTTCGCGCCCTGTTCGAAGTCCCAGGCGCCGCCGGTCTCGACGTTGTCCGAACCGAAGTCGCGCTTCTGCCAGCTCAGGGCCGCGGCCACGCCGAAGTTGTCGATGCCGTCGCCGAGGCTGAAGCGGTCGCTGACCGCGCCGGAGAATTTCGGGCTGGTCTGGTGAGTGTTCCGGTCGTAGCTGGCTTCACTGCTGCCGGTGTAGAACAGGCCCTTGTGATCGAAGGCCGAAAGGCTCTGCACATCGACGGTGCCGCCCAGGGAGTTGGCGTCCATGTCCGGGGTCAGGGTCTTGATCACCGACAACGACTGCACCAGCTCCGAGGGCAGCACGTCCAGGGCCACGGCGCGGCGTTCGCTTTCCGGGGCCGGCACCAGGGTGCCGTTGATGGTCACGCTGTTGAGGTCCGGGCCCAGGCCACGCACGCTGACGAAGCGCCCTTCGCCCTGGTCGCGCTCGACGCTGATGCCCGGCAGGCGCTGCGCCGCTTCGGCGACGTTCTCGTCCGGCAACTGACCCACGCCGTCGGCATGCACCACGCTCTTGATGCTGTCGGCGCTGCGCTGCTCCTTGAGCGCCTGGTCGATGCTCGCGGCCTGGCCGACCACTTCCAGGTGTTCGGTGGTTTTACTCGAGTCGGCTTCGGCGGCGCTCAGGCGTTCGCTGGCGATCGCCATGGCCAGGGCGGTGAGCGTGAAGCCGAGCAGGCCGGCGGTGCTGCTGCGCTTGTACATGATGGTCCTCCCCCAAGAGTCCGGTGACGCCAGGCAAGGGGCCCGGCAACTGGGAGGGCAAGCTAGGATCGGCGAATGACGGTTCCGTGACAGGGGTTGGCAGGAAGGCCCTCGAACCGGGGTTTTGCCCGGATCCGAGGGGCAAAGTGAGCTGAAATGACCTTTGCCGCGGGACTGGCGATAGCGTCAGCGGCCACACCACCGTTCAATGGCCGAGCAGATCGCAAAAAACCCACCACCACGGTGAGCTGATTCGACCTCCCCCACCCGCTTTGCCGCCGTCACCCGGCTGTCACACACATCTGCTGTGCTGGCGCGCATTGCTTCTTTGCCAAAGGATCGCGGCCATGTTCTCAGTGCTCAAACCCCACCGTTGGAAACTCGCCAGCCTGCTGCTGGCAGCCAATCTCGGCCTGCTCCTGCACCTGGCCTGTGGCGAGTTGAAGGCGGTCAGCGAATGGGTCTGGCTGGACATCGTCGGCGAAGGCGGCACCACCCTGCTGGCCCTGATCTGGCTCGGCCTGGTGCTGAAAAGCCGCCCGGCGGGACGGGTCACCAACTACCTGGCCCTGGGCCTGAGCTGCATCTTTTTCTCCTGGTGGATCGACAGCCTCGACGAATTCATCCGCCTGCCCGACAGCATCGCCTGGGATCACTGGCTGGAATCCGCGCCGATGCCGGTGGGCATGGTCCTGCTGACCATCGGCATTTACCACTGGCACCGCGAACAGCTGGCGATCAGCGCGCAGATGGAAAAACGCGAACGGCTGTTCCGCGAGCACCGGCTGTTCGACAAGCTCACCCCGCTGGGCGGCGCCGACTACCTCAAGCGCCAGCTGGCCGACAGCCTGCAGGACAGCCAGCGCCAGCAGCAGCCGCTGTCGCTGCTGGCCCTGGACCTGGACAATTTCGCCGCGATCAACCAGGACTTCGGCCACGCCGAGGGCGACGCGGTGCTACAGGCGCTGAGCCATTTACTGCTGCTCAACCTGCGTCGCCAGGACCTGCTCTGCCGGCTGGCCGGCGACCGCTTCGTGGTGCTGCTGCCGAACACCGGCGAGAGCCAGGCGCGGCTGCTGGCCCAGGAGCTGCAACAGGCGGTACGGAGCCTGGCGCACAAGAGCCGCCAGCACGGCGAACGCTTGCAGCTGTGCGCCTGCACCGCGGTGGTGATGGCCCTCGACGAGACACCGGACGGCCTGCTCAAACGCCTCAACCTGGCCCTGGCCCGGGCCAAGCAGCCGCTGGCGAAAAGCGCCTGAGGCCCGGCCATGACCCTGAAGACCCGTTGGTACGAAAACGACAGCCGGTTCATTCCCGGGCATTACCAGCCAGCGAGCCTGATCGACCTGGCGCTGTCCCGGGACATCGACAGCCATCGCCTGCTGCGCGGCACCGGGCTGTTCCACGAGGACATCCTCGCCGGCCAGACCCGCCTCAGCCCACAGCAGTTTCTCGGCCTGATCGGCAACAGCCGACGGCTGCTGGACGCCGACGACAGCAGCTTCCTGTTCGGCCAGCGCCTGCTGCCTGGGCACTACGGCGCCGCCAGCCACGCCCTGCGCCACGCGCAGAACCTGCACCAGGCCCTCGATACCCTGGTGCAGCAACAGGCGCTGCTCAGCCCGCTGGCCAGCCCGCGCTTGCTGCTGGACGACCAGCACGCCTATTTCTACTGGCTGGACAGCTGTGGCGCCGGCGAACAATGGCGTTTCCTGCTGGAGGCCAGCATGACCTCGCTGGTGGCCATGAGTCAGTGGCTGAGCGGCCAGCGCCTGCCCTGGGAGTGCAGCTTCAGCCATGCCGAGCCGCGTTATGTCGAGCAGTACTGGGTGCACCTGGGCGAACACACCCAGTTCAAGCGGCCCATGGACCTGATGCGCATCCCCCGGGAATTCCTCACCCAGCCCTGGCCCAACGCCTCCGCCACCGCCGGCCAGGTGGCGCGCCAGGAAGCCCAGGGCCAGCTCGAGCAACTGGGCTTTGCCTCGAGTTTTCTCGACTGCGTCTACCGCTACCTGCAAGGCCAGGTGCGCCAGGCGCCGAGCCTGGAACAGACGGCCCAGGCCTTCGGCATGAGCCCGGCCACCCTCAAGCGCAAGCTGCACAAGCACGACAGCGGTTTCCAGCAGCAGGCGGACCTGGTGCGCAAGCATGTGGCGCTGTACCTGTACCGGATCAAGGGCCTGAGCAACGAGGCTGTCGCCGAGTACCTGAGCTTCAACGACGCGGCGAATTTCCGCCGCTCGTTCAAGCGCTGGACCGGCAGCACCCCCAGGTTGATCCGCCAATTGTTCAGCGCCGGTTGAAACAAAGGCTGTTTTTCCATGGGAAAAAGCGGCTACTCTTGGCCCAAAGAACCACACCATCACACCTCTGCTGCACGACTTTCCGCCATTTTGGCCCAGCTTTTTGCTAAAGACCCGAGACATCAAGGCGTAGAAACAAACCTTGAAGACCCGTCTCGCCCGTCAGCGCCGGCGCGCTCTCCAGCCCGCCGGTGCATTGCCCATTGCCATTACGGAATAGAGTCATGACCACAGCCCCTCTGTTGAACACGCTGTTTCCCGTCGCCGCCGACATCCCCGAGCAGTACCGCCTGGACGGCCAGGTCGAGCAGCGCGAGTACCTGGTCGACGGTCAGTTGCAGACCTGGAACGGGCCCCTGGCCCTGGTGCGCAGCCCGGTGTACCTGGCCACCGCCCATGGCGACGAACAAGTGATTCTCGGCAGCACCCCGCTGCTCGACGCCGACACCGCGCTGACCGCCCTCGACGCCGCCGTGCGCGCCTACGACCGTGGCCAGGGCGCGTGGCCGACCATGCGCGTGGCCGAACGCATCCAGCACGTCGAAGCCTTCCTCGGGCGCATGCGCGAACAGCGCTCGGCGGTGGTCAAGCTGCTGATGTGGGAAATCGGCAAGAACCTCAAGGACTCGGAAAAAGAGTTCGACCGCACCTGCGACTACATCGTCGACACCATCAACGCCCTCAAGGAACTCGACCGCCGTTCCAGCCGCTTCGAGCTGGAGCAGGACACCCTCGGCCAGATCCGCCGCGTGCCCCTGGGCGTGGCCCTGTGCATGGGCCCGTACAACTACCCGCTGAACGAAACCTTCACCACCCTGATCCCAGCGCTGATCATGGGCAACACCGTGGTGTTCAAGCCGGCCAAGTTCGGCGTGCTGCTGATCCGCCCGCTGCTGGAAGCCTTCCGCGACAGCTTCCCGGCCGGGGTGATCAACGTGATCTACGGCAGCGGCCGGGAAACCGTCAGCGCGCTGATGGCCAGCGGCAAGATCGATATCTTCGCCTTCATCGGCACCAACAAGGCCGCCAGCGACCTGAAGAAACTGCACCCCAAGCCGCACCGCCTGCGCGCCGCCCTGGGCCTGGACGCGAAAAACCCCGGCATCGTGCTGCCGGAGGTGGACCTGGATAACGCGGTCAACGAGGCGGTCACCGGCTCGCTGTCGTTCAACGGCCAACGCTGCACCGCGCTGAAGATCCTCTTCGTCCATGAAAGCGTGGTCGATGCCTTTATCGAGAAATTCAACGCCAAGCTGCTCAGCCTCAAACCGGGCATGCCATGGGAACCGGGGGTGGCGCTGACGCCGCTGCCGGAGTCGGGCAAGGTCGATTACCTGCACGCCCTGGTGGCCGACGCCATCGACAAGGGCGCCAAGGTGGTCAACCCCGGCGGTGGCGAGGCGCGGGCGTCGTTCTTCTACCCGGCGGTGCTGTACCCGGTGAACAGCCAGATGCGCGTGTACCAGGAAGAACAGTTCGGGCCGGTGGTGCCGATCGTGCCGTACCGCGATCTGGAAACGGTGATCGACTACGTCCTGGAATCGGACTTCGGCCAGCAGCTGAGTATCTTCGGCACCGAGCCGGCACAAGTCGGGCATCTGGTGGACACCTTCGCCAACCAGGTCGGGCGGATCAACCTCAACGCCCAGTGCCAGCGCGGCCCGGACACCTACCCGTTCAACGGGCGCAAGAACTCCGCCGAAGGTACGCTGTCGGTGCATGATGCGTTGCGCACCTTCTCGATCCGCACCCTGGTGGCCACCAAGTTCCAGGAGAGCAACAAGGAGCTGATCAGCGACATCATCCGTAACCGCGAGTCGAGCTTCCTGACCACCGATTACATTTTCTAGGGTCTTTACGAAAAGTCGGCGAGCGAAGGTCAGGCAAGGCAAAAACAGGCGAGGAAGCGGAGTGTAGGGACCTACATGAGCATTCCGAGCCTGTTTTTAACGCAGCATGACCGAGCGCAGCCACTTTTCGTACAGAGCCTAAAACGGAGAACTTCCCCTGGGCCAGACCTTTCGCCTGCCACCGCTGTTGCGCCGATTCCTGCTCCCGGTACTGGACCCGTATCGGCGCTACCGCTACGCCAAGCTGATCCATGCGGTGCGCGTGGCCCTGGGGTTGCTGGCCACCATCGCGCTGACCACCGGCCTCAATCTGCCCCACGGCGAATGGGCGTCGGTGACCATGCTGGTGGTGATCGGCGGCTTGCAGCACCACGGCAACATTGGCAAGAAGGCCGCGGAGCGGGCCATCGGTACCCTGATCGGCGCGGGCGTCGGCCTGGTGCTGGTGGTGCAGCAGGCTTATCTGGGCCTGTCCTGGCTGACCTACCTGGGGATGTCGGTGGTGTGCGGGTATTTCTCCTATCACGCCATCGGCAAGGGCGGCTACACCGCGCTGCTGGCGGCGATCACCGTGTTCATCGTCGCCGGCCACGGCGACAACCACGTCAGCGATGGCCTGTGGCGCACCGTGGATATCCTCATCGGTATCGCCCTGGCCCTGGCGTTCTCCTTCGCCATTCCGCTGTATGCGGTCTACTCCTGGCGCTACAACCTGGCCAGCGCCTTGCGCGACTGCGCCACCCTTTACGGACGCATCATCGGCGGCCAGTCGGTAACCGATGATGAACACCTGAAGTTGCTCGGGCGCCTCAACAGCACCTTGCTGCAACTGCGCTCGCTGATGCCCTCGGTGTCCAAGGAAGTGCGGATCTCCATGACCGAACTGGACGCCATCCAGCGCAACCTGCGCATGGGCTTCAGCACCCTGGAAATCCTCGGCAATACCCGGCCGGACCTCAGCGACCCGCAAGCCCGCGAACAGTTGCAACAGCTCATGAAGCATGAGCACCGGCAGGTGCGCATACAGCTGGTGGGCATGGCCCGCGCCCTGCAATCCGGCGCCACCAGACGCCTGGGGCGGCCCCTGGATGGTCCGGCCTCCTCGACCCTCGACACCTCGGTCTACAGCGCGCTGGACGGCTACCGCCTGCTGACCCGGCAACTGGTGGCCAACCTCAACGAGATGCGCCAGCGCCTGGCGAAAAGCGCGGAGCACTGGAAGATCTGAGTGCCCCGCGCCTGCCGCCAGACCGCGCCGGCTAGAACAACTCGCTGAACGGAATGAAGCGCGCCGACTCGCCGGCCCGCAAGGTGCTGCCCTCAAGGATTTCCACCAGCCCATCGGCCCAGGAAGCGCCCAGCAACACACCGGAACTCTGGTTTGGATAGAGCACCGCACGGCCCTCCTCCAGCCTGGCCCGCAGGTATTCGCGGCGGCCTCCCGCTTTCGGCCAGTCGAAACCGACGCTGACCGGGAAGCTCAAGGGCATGACCTCTTCGACGCCCTGAATGCGCAACAGATACGGCCGGGCCAGCAGGCCAAAGGTCACCAGGGCCGAGGTCGGGTTGCCGGGCAGGCCGATCACCGGCACGCTGCCGAAGCGCCCCACGGTCAGCGGCTTGCCGGGTTTTATCGCGAGCTTCCAGAACACCGGGGTGGCGCACTCGCGCAGTACCTGGCCGAGGCAATCGGCGTCGCCGGCGGACACGCCGCCGGTGGTCAGGATCAGGTCCGCGGCGCATTGCAGCTGTTCCAGGCGCAGCCGGGTCTGCTGCGGCTGGTCGGGGAGAATCCCGGCATCGACGACCTCGCAGCCCAGGGCATTCAACCAGTGGCTGAGCAGGGTGCGATTGCTGTTGTAGATGCAGCCGGGGCGCAAGGCGGTGCCCGGCTCGGCCAGTTCGTCGCCCGTCGACAGCAACGCCACCCGCGGCCGCCGCACCAGCGGCAGATGGGTACAGCCCTGGGCCGCGGCGATGGCCAGTTCGAAAGGCCCCAGGCGTTTGCCGGCGCGCAGCAGCACTTGCCCGGCGCGGTTCTCCTGGCCTTGCGGGCGAATATTCTGGCCGGCCTTGAGCGGCTGCTTGAAGCGCACGCGACCGTCGTCAAGCAGCTCGACGTTCTCTTGCATCTCGATGCTGTTGGCGCCCTCGGGCAGCGGCGCGCCGGTGAAGATTCGCGCGCAGGTGCCCGGCCGCAACGGCTCGGGGGCCTGGCCGGCGAAAATGCGTTGCGACACCGCCAGCGGCTGGCCGTCCCAGGCATCGAGGTTCAAGGCATAACCGTCCATGGCGCTGTTCGGCCAGAGCGGCAGGTCCAGGGTCGCCACCAGGTCGCTGGCCAGCACCCGTTGCCGCGCCTCGCCCAGCGCCACCGGCTCGCTGTCCTGCAAGCGTTGCGCCTCGGCCATGGCCAGCAAGCGGGCGATGGCCTCCTCCACCGGCATCAGCGGTAAGGCGCTCATCCGCGGGTCCCGCAGGCTTGCACCTGCTTGAGGTGCGGCACGAAATTGCACGGCCGGTGGCGGGCGTCGAGCTGCTCGGCGAGGATGCCTTCCCAGGCGGTCCGGCAGGCGCCCGTGGAGCCCGGCAGGCAGCACACCAGGGTGCCGTTGGACAGCCCGGCCAGGGCCCGGCTCTGCACGGTGGAGGTGCCGATATCGAGGATGGAGATCGCCCGGAACAGCTCGCCGAAACCGTCGATCCGCTTGTCCAGCAAACAGCTCACCGCCTCGGGCGTGCTGTCGCGTCCGGTGAACCCGGTGCCGCCGGTAATCAGCACCACCTGGATAGTCTCATCGGCGATCCACAGCGCGACCTGGGCGCGGATCTTGTACAGGTCATCCTTGAGCAGGTTGCGCTCGCTCAGGGTGTGGCCAGCTTCCAGCAGGCGGCTGACAAGCAATTGCCCGGAGGTGTCGGTGGCGTATTCGCGGGTGTCGCTGACGGTCAGCACGGCAATATTCAGGGGGACAAACAATGCATCCGATTTCACACTCATGTCTTTCTCCGGCGGGCAGTCATAAAAACCATGGCCAGAGGCTAAAGCGCTGAAACCGTCAGTGTCTAATCACTCTGGCCGACCACTTTATCGAGCATATCTATCAAGGACTCTTTCCCCCTGGAGTACCGGCCCACGCCGGTGAAATCCGCGGCCGATAGAGACTTTTGATCGCTCATTCGATACTTCCGATTGGACTCGAAGGGGCGACAATGAGATCGTCTGAGCCCCCAACCAGTGTGCCTCGAACAATGACCCCGACCTGCCCCGCCGCCCCTTCGCCTATCCCCTGCTCGGCGCTGCTGCTGGCCGGAGGCCGTGGCGCGCGCATGGGCGGACGGGACAAGGGCCTGCTGCCCTGGCAGGGCAAGCCGATGATCGCCCATGTGCAGGCGGCGGTCCGACCTTTCACCGACGACCTGATCATCTCCTGCAACCGCAACGCCGAGCAGTATCGGGCCTATGCCGACCAACTGGTCGAAGACTCGCAGAGGGATTTCCCGGGGCCCCTGGCGGGCGTGCTCGCCGGCCTGGCGGTGGCGCGTCATCCGTGGCTGCTGGTGTTCGCCTGCGACGCGCCGAAAATCGACGGCGCGCTGATCGGCGCCATGCTGGCGGCGCGCCCCGCCCCGGACTCGGTGCTGATGGTGCAACAGGCCGGCCACTGGCAACCCATGTTCAGCCTGATCCCCACGGCCTTGCTGGCGAGCCTGCAACACGACTGGGACGCCGGCGAACGCAGCCTGCAGCGCGCCTTGTCGAAGCACCGGCCGCAGGCCCTGGTCTGCGCCGAGGACGACCCGCGCCTGAGCAACTTCAACACCCCTGAGCTACTTTTTTAACGGCTTTTTTAACAGCGTTTTTTTAACAGCTCCGCGTGCCACCGAACGGACGCACAGTCTTTTCCTCCAAAGGTCGGATCGGGATTTCCAAACGCTTCGTGCATCCTGGACTTACCCCTGACATCAACCCCTTCTTCAGCAGGTGCCATCGTGGACATCAAACAACTCAAGTTCCTTATCGCCCTGGACCAGACCCGACACTTCGGCCAGGCCGCGGCGCGCTGCCACATCACCCAGCCGACCCTGTCCATGCGCTTGCGCAACCTGGAGGACGAGCTGGACCTGGTGCTGGTCAAGCGCGGCCAGCGCTTCGAAGGTTTCACCGAGGCCGGCGAACGGGTGCTGGCCTGGGCGCGGACCCTGCTCGCCGCCCATGACGGGCTGTTCGCCGAGGCCGCCGCCTGCCGTGGCCAACTGGTCGGTAGCCTGCGCCTGGGCCTGGTGCCGCTGAGCAGCTTCAACCCGATCGGCTACGTCCAGGGCCTTTCCAAGAGTTTCCCGGAGCTCAAGTTCGCCCTGTCGTCCATGAGCTCGGACCAGATCATCGAAGGCCTGGGCAACAACCAGCTGGACCTGGGCGTGTGTTACCTGGACCACGTGAACCCGAACTATTTCGAGTTTTTCGAGATTGGCGAAACCCGCGTCGGCCTGCTGTACGACACCCGCCACTTCCATTTCGAAAGCAGCGAAATGAGCTGGGAAGAGGCCGCCGAGCTGCCCCTGGGGATGATCAGCAATGGCATGCACTACCGCAAATCCATCGACCTGAGTTTCCGCAGCCGCGGCCTCGACCCGCAGCCGATCCTCGAAAGCGATTCGACCTATCAGCTGTTCCAGGCGATTCACGAAGGCTTCTGCTGCTCGATCATGCCGCTGTCCAGCGGCCTGGAAAACCCGATCGAGAACCTGGCCTTCATCAACCTGCCGGATGCCAGCGTGCTCGCGCCCCTGGGCCTGGTGATGCGCAAGACCGAACCGCGCTCGGCCATTGCCGAAAAGTGCTTCGCCGAAGCCAGGAAACTGTTTGCCGGGCAAGCGCCCACGGCCGACTGAAGGTGCTGCGCCGCAGGGCGCATTCCTGCCCTACCAGCGACTGGCGGCCAGTTGGTCGCTCTCCCTGCCCTGCACCCAACGCTCGCCGGACGAGGTCTGTTCGCGCTTCCAGAACGGCGCGCGGGTTTTCAGGTAGTCCATCAGGAAGGCGCAGGCCTCGAAGGCCGCCTGCCGATGGGCGCTGGCGACGCCGACAAACACGATCGGCTCGGCCACCTGCAACGCCCCCACCCGATGCACGGCCCTTACCCTTTGCAATGGCCAGCGCTCATGGGCCTCATCGACGATGCGCTGCAACGAACGCTCGGTCATGCCCGGGTAATGTTCGAGGAACAGGCTGCCGACCTGTTCCCCCAGGTTCAGGTCACGCACATAGCCGACGAAGGTCACCAGTGCGCCAACGCCGGGGTCCTCGCCGTGCACCTCGCGGTGCAGTCGATCAAGGTCGAAGGCCTCGGCCTGGACGTGCACGGTCATGGCTCAGCCCCCGGTGACTTGCGGAAAAAACGCGATCTCGTCGAAGTCATCGATGGGCGCGTCGAGGTTGCACAGGTCCTGGTTCAGCGCGCACATCAGGCTGGTTTCGCCGAGCACCGCCTGCCAGGTCTCGCCCCTGGCCATCAGCAACGTCCTCACGTCGCCGACGCTGCGCAACGAATCATCCAGCGCGATCTTCTCGCCGCCGATACCGAGCTGCTCGCGATAACGGGCAAAGTAGTTGACCAGGATCATGCTGTGACTCCCGCGTCAAAGCTGCCCGATCGCCCGCCCTGTTTCTTCAGCAGTTGGATGCTGTCGATGACCATGCCGCGATCGACCGCCTTGCACATGTCGTAGATGGTCAGCGCGGCGACGCTGGCCGCGGTGAGCGCTTCGAGCTCGACACCGGTGCGGCCGTTGAGCCGGCAGGTGGCGACAATCCTGACGCTGTCGGGCTCGACGGCCTTCAGATCGAGGTGAATCGAGCTGAGCAGCAACGGGTGGCAGAGCGGGATGAGTTCATGGGTTTTCTTCGCCGCCATGATGCCCGCGATGCGCGCCACCGCGAACACGTCGCCCTTGGGGTGGCCGTTCTGCTGGATCATCTGCAAGGTGGCGGGCCGCATGCGTACCCAGGCCTGGGCCTGGGCTTCACGGTCAGTGGGCGGCTTGTCGCTGACATCGACCATATTGGCCCGGCCTTCGGCGTCCAGGTGAGTCAGGATCGTGGAATCGTGGTTCATGGTTATCCTCGCAGCCTGTTGGCTGGGTTGAGTGATGTGGCCCGGGGGAACCGGGGCGAATGCATGGGCGTCGGTCAGCTCAGCACGAAGTCCACCGGTTGCAGCACCGGCGGCAGCTGGGTCGCCCCCAGGGCATCGAGCACCTCCCGCTCGATGGTGCGCACCAGGGCATTGGTCGGCAGGTCGTTCTCGTCCCGGCCGAAAGGGTCTTCCAGCTCGTCGCCAATGGCGTCCAGGCCGAAAAACGTATAACTGACGATGGCCGTGAAGATCGGCGTCAGCCAGCCCAGGGGCTCGGCCATGGCAAAGGGCAGCAGGATGCAGAACATGTAGCTGGTGCGGTGCAGCAACAGCGTGTAGGGAAAAGGCAATGGCGTGCTCTTGATCCGCTCGCAGACGGTCTGGGCGTTGGTCAGGCTGCTCAGGTGATTGGCCATCAGCGTGTAGCGCCATTCGCTGATCGCCCCCGACTCGGCCAGGGTCGAACACTGTTGGCCGACGTGGCGCAGGATGCTGTCCGGCACGTTGGGCGCCTGGGCCGACGGCAACTGGCTCAGCCAGGTCCCCGCCGCGCTCAGCTGGTCTTCCTGGCGCAGCCTGGCGTTGAGGGCATGGGCGAAGCCGCAGAGGTCGCGCAGGATCTTGCCGCGCTGTCGCGAGTCCTTGATCGCCTGGGTTTCGCGAATCATCGAACGCACCTCCGTCACCAGCGTGCCCAGGGCCTTGCGCGCTTCATACCAGCGGTCGTAGCAGGCGTTGTTGCGAAAGCTCATGAAGATCGACAGCGACAGGCCCAACAGGGTGAACGGCGTGGCATTGACCCTGGAGAAATAGGTCGGGTACAGGGTCTCGATAAACACGATCGCCGAGGCCAGCAGGGTCACCAGCAGGCTGCGCAGGGCGATGCGCTTGGCAATCGAGCCCTTGAGGGAGATCAGCACATTGATCAGGTTGGGTTTGGATCTGACGATCATCGCAAGACAGCCTTTTTGCAGAGGGGAAAACCGCGCGGGCTAGCCGCCGGTCATGTTCATGAACCGCACCACTTGCACCTCGTCATTGAGTGCGAAGTTGTGGCGGTACGGCTTGATTTTCATCGCCTCGATGATTGCCCGCTCCAGGCGCTGCGGCTCGCCCGGATGGCTGCGCAGCACCTGCTTCAAATCGACCGAATGCTCGTTGCCCAGGCACAGCAGCAACCGGCCCTCAACGGTCAACCGCACCCGGTTGCAGGTGGCGCAGAAGTTGTGGCTGTGGGGCGAGATGAACCCCAGGCGAATCTCCGGCGCCTCGGCCAGGCGCCAGTAACGCGACGGCCCCTGGGTCGACTCGGTGGAGTCGATCAGGGTGTAGCGCTCGGCGATGCGCTCGCGCACCTGGGCGCTGGAAAAGAACGCATCGGCGCGGCTGTGTTCGCTGATCACCCCCAGGGGCATCTCTTCGATAAAGGAGATGTCCAGCCCACGGTCGATGGCAAAGCCCACCAGGTCGTTGATCTCATGATCGTTGCGCCCTTTCATTACCACGCAGTTGAGCTTGGTGTGCTGGAAACCGGCGGCGTTCGCCGCATCGATGCCGGCAATCACCTGGGCCAGGTCGCCAGTGCGGGTCAGCTCGCGAAAACGCGTGGCATCGAGGCTGTCGATACTGATGTTCAGGCGCTTGAGCCCGGCCTCGAACAAGGGCGCCGCCAGCTTGCCCAGCTGCGAGCCATTGGTGGTCATGCACAGCTCGCGCAGCCCCGGCAGCGCGGCGATGCGCCGGCACAGCTCGACGACGCCCGGGCGGATCAAGGGTTCGCCCCCGGTCAGGCGGATTTTCCGGGTGCCCAGGGCGACGAAACTTTGCGCCAGCTGATAGAGCTCCTCCAGGGTCAGGATGCGTTGCCGCGGCAGGAACTGCATATCTTCGGCCATGCAATACACACAACGAAAGTCGCAGCGATCGGTCACCGACATTCGCAGATAGTCGACTCGCCTGGAAAAACCATCCTGCAGGATTCGATCTGACATTACCGCCTCCGTCAGCACTTCAGGTGTATCGACCCGAATGCTGTTATTGGAAGGCCACCGTTATAGAAGGCCTTGTTTGAGGCAAGACTAAGGACATTTCAAACCACCGTCTAATTGCTATTAACAACCGGTTGATCGATAGGATTTATCAGAAGAAAAATCATCCCATTCCACCCAAAATTAAGTATTTATTTTATTGATTAGTATAGATTTTTTCCTTGATAGAGCATTTCGATCATCCGGTCATTATTTGCGATTAGACAGGCACTTTATAAGCGGCTTAGGCTTGACCCCGCAGTCCTGAAGCAATCCGCGAAGTGCATAAAACCGTGCGGCCTGTAATTAACAGCCACTTAAAGTTGGTTATTTATGCACACAAGAAAACAGTCATTAACAATGACTCGGCATTAGGCGCAGCCTACGTGCAATGTCCTGGAGAAGTATCATGAGCGAAGTTGAACGCTATAAACCGTACAAGGGGGCGGCGGCCGGTTGGGGCGCATTGATTGCCGTGACCAGGAACTGGTTGGGCAGCGAAAACGCTTTCAAGAATATTCGCACCATGCTCAAGACCAACCAGAACGGCGGCTTCGACTGCCCGGGCTGCGCCTGGGGCGAGTCGCCGGAAAACGGCATGGTCAAGTTCTGCGAGAACGGCGCCAAGGCGGTCAACTGGGAAGCCACCGGGCGCCTGGTCAACCCGGCCTTCTTCAACAAATACACGGTGTCGGCACTGGCGGCGCAAAGCGACTACTGGCTCGAATACCAGGGCCGCCTGACCCACCCGATGCGTTACGACGCCAGCCTGGATCGCTACGTCGAAACCAGCTGGGACGATGCCTTCGCCCTGATCGCCAGGCACCTGAACGGGCTGGAGTCGCCCGACCAGGCCGAGTTCTATACCTCGGGCCGGGCCAGCAACGAGGCCGCCTACCTCTACCAGCTGTTCGTGCGCGCCTACGGCACCAACAACTTCCCCGACTGCTCGAACATGTGCCACGAGGCCAGCGGCCTGGGCATGGACGACAGCGTCGGCGTGGGCAAGGGCACGGTGACCTTCGAGGACCTGGGGGAAGCCGACGCGATTTTTGTCATCGGCCAGAACCCCGGCACCAACCATCCGCGGATGCTCGAACCGCTGCGTGAAGCCGTGAAACGCGGTGCCCAGGTGATCTGTTTCAACCCGCTGAAAGAGCGTGGCCTGGAACGCTTCCAGCACCCGCAGCATCCGCTGGAGATGCTCACCAACGGCTCCGAGCCCACCTCCTCCGCCTACTTCCGCCCGGCCCTGGGCGGCGACATGGCAGCCATGCGCGGCATCGCCAAGTTCCTCTGGCAGTGGGAACGCGAAGCCCTGGCCAATAACGGCGAGGCGGTATTCGACCGCGCCTTCATCGCCGAGCACACCTCGGGCCTGGACGCCTACCTGGCCGAAGTCGACGCCACCAGTTGGGAGCACATCCTCGAACAGTCCGGGCTGTCCCTGGAGGACATCGAGCTGGCCGCGCGCATGTATCGCAAGGCCAAGCGGGTGATCATGTGCTGGGCCATGGGTGTGACCCAGCACACCCACTCGGTGCTGACCGTGCAGGAAGTGGTCAACGTGCAACTGCTGCGCGGCAATATCGGCCGTCCGGGCGCCGGGCTGTCGCCAGTGCGCGGCCACAGTAACGTGCAGGGCGACCGCACCATGGGCATCAACGAACTGGCTCCCACCGAGTTGCTCGATGCCCTGGAAGCGCGTTTTGCCTTCAAGGCGCCGCGCAAGCACGGGCACAACACGGTGATGGCGATCGCCGCCATGGAAGAAGGTCGGGCCAAGGTGTTCATCGGCCTGGGGGGCAACTTCGCCCAGGCCACCCCCGACAGCCCGCGCACCCACGCCGCGCTGCGCAACTGCGAGCTGACCGTGCACATCGCCACCAAGCTCAACCGCAGCCACCTGGTCACCGGCCGCGAGGCGCTGATCCTGCCGTGCCTGGGGCGCACCGATATCGACCTGCAAGCCCAGGGCCCGCAAGGCGTCACCGTGGAAGACACCTTCAGCATGGTGCACATCTCCCACGGCCAGCTGAAACCCAAGTCGCCGCTGATGCGTTCGGAACCGGCGATCATCGCCGGGATCGCCAACGCCACCCTCGGCAGCCACCCCATCGACTGGCTCTGGGTGATCGAGGACTACAGCCGCATCCGCAACCTGATCGCCGACACCATTCCCGGCTTCAAGGACTTCAACAAGAAGCTGCTGCACCCGGGCGGTTTCCACCTGGGTAACGACGCCGCCCAGCGCATCTGGAAAACCGCCACCGGCAAGGCCCAGTTCACCCCCGGCGTATTGCCGGAACACCTGGTGAGCCAGGGCGTGCGCGACCTGGGCGTGAAGCCGGAGCTGATCCTGCAGACCATGCGTTCCCACGATCAGTACAACACCACCCTGTATGGCCTGGACGATCGTTATCGCGGGGTCTACGGCATGCGCGACGTGGTCTTCGTCAACGAGCAGGACATTCGCAAGCTGGGTTACGAGCCGGGGCAGAAGGTCGACATGATCTCGCTGTGGGGCGACGGTCGCGAGCGCCGGGTGAGCGGCTTCACCCTGATCGCCTACGACATTCCAGCCGGCCAGGCCGCTGCCTACTACCCGGAAACCAACCCTCTGGTGCCGCTGGAAAGCTACGGCGACCGCACCTTCACCCCGACCTCGAAGTTCATCGCGATTCGCCTTGAACCGGCGCCGGTCAGCAACCTGATCCAGTCCTCCGTCGATTGAACCTGCCCGGGGCGGCGCGCGTCGCCCCGGCCCTTTCGAAACCTGCATTGCCGTTGACCGCGAGCCGCGAGGCTCACGCGGTCGGCCGGGCCGTGCATACGTATCGAGCCACTCTGAGGGTATCGTCATGCCAAACCTGGAAGCGCTTGACCTCGCGCGAATTCAATTCGCGTTCACGGTCTCGTTCCACATCATATTTCCCGCCATCACCATCGGGCTGGCCAGCTTCCTGGCAGTGCTCGAAGGCCTCTGGCTGAAAAGCAATAACTCGGTCTACAAGGACCTGTATCACTTCTGGTCGAAAATCTTTGCCGTCAACTTCGGCATGGGGGTGGTCTCCGGGCTGGTCATGGCCTATGAGTTCGGCACCAACTGGAGTCGCTTCTCGGACTTCGCCGGGAGCATTACCGGGCCCCTGCTGACCTATGAAGTGCTGACCGCGTTTTTCCTCGAGGCCGGTTTCCTCGGGGTGATGCTGTTCGGCTGGAACCGGGTCGGCCGTGGGCTGCACTTCTTCTCCACGGTCATGGTGGCGATCGGCACGCTGATCTCGACCTTCTGGATCCTCGCCTCCAACAGCTGGATGCAAACGCCACAGGGCTTCTCCATCGTCGATGGGCGGATCGTGCCGATGGACTGGCTGGCCATCGTGTTCAACCCGTCGTTCCCGTTCCGCCTGGCGCACATGGCGATTGCCGCGTTCGTCGCCACCGCGTTTTTTGTCGGCTCGTCCGCGGCCTGGCACCTGCTGCGCAAGAACGACACGCCACAAGTGCGCAAGATGCTGTCGATGGCGATGTGGATGGCCCTGATCGTCGCGCCGATCCAGGCAGTGGTCGGCGATGCCCATGGCCTGAACACCCTGGAACATCAGCCGGCGAAAATCGCCGCCATCGAAGGCCACTGGGAAAACATCGGCAACGAACCGACGCCGCTAGTGCTGTTCGGCATCCCCGACATGGACGCCGAGAAGACCGGTTATGCGATCGAAGTGCCTTACCTGGGCAGCCTGATCCTGACCCACAGCCTGGACAAGCAGATCCCGGCGCTCAAGAGCTTCCCGAAAGAGGACCGGCCGAACGCGACCATCATCTTCTTCAGCTTCCGGATCATGGCCGGGCTGGGCATGTTGATGATCCTCACCGGCCTGCTCGGCCTGGCCTTGCGCCGCAACGGCGCGCTGTACCGCAACCGGTTGTTCCTGCGCCTGGTGCTATTCATGGGCCCGACCGGCCTGATCGCCATGCTGGCCGGCTGGATCACCACCGAGGTCGGCCGCCAGCCATGGGTGGTGTACGGCTTGCAGCGCACCGCCGACGCGGCGTCGAACCACTCGGTCAGCCAGTTGAGCATCTCGCTCGCGTTGTTCGTGCTGATCTACTTCTCGGTGTTCACCGTGGGCATCGCCTACATGATGAAGCTGGTCCGCAAAGGCCCGCAGCCGCATCACGATCATCCGCCACAAGGCGGCCCCGGCCAGGACCGCACGCCGCGCCGGCCGCTGTCCGCGGTCACCGAGACCTTCGCGTCCGGCAACCCCGCCAACTGAACAAGGAGCTTGCCCATGGGCATTCAAGGTATAGATCTGTCGTTGATCTGGGGCGTGATCATCGCTTTCGGAGTGATGATGTACGTCATCATGGATGGCTTCGACCTGGGACTGGGGATCCTCTTCCCGCTCATCCCGGACGCGCAGGAGCGCGATGTGATGATGAACACCGTGGCGCCGGTCTGGGACGGTAACGAAACCTGGCTGATTCTCGGTGGCGCGGCGCTGTACGGGGCCTTCCCGCTGGCCTATTCGGTGATTCTGGAGGCCCTGTACCTGCCGCTGATTTTCATGCTGGCCGGCTTGATCTTCCGCGGGGTGGCCTTTGAGTTCCGCTTCAAGGCCAGCCCGGAAAAACGCCATATCTGGGACATGGCGTTCATCGGTGGCTCGCTGCTGGCGACCTTCTGCCAGGGCATCGTGATTGGCAGCTATATCGCCGGGATCCCGGTGGTCGATCGCCAGTTCGCCGGCGGCAACCTGGACTGGCTGGCGCCGTTCCCGCTGTTCTGCGGCCTGGGCCTGATCGTCGCCTACGCACTGCTGGGCAGCACCTGGCTGCTGGTCAAGACCGAAGGCATGCTCGAATCGCGCATGCGCCACTACACCCGGCCGCTGGCGTTCGTGCTGATGGCGGTGGTCGCGGTGCTCTGTGTGTGGACACCCATGCTGCACCCGGAGATCGCCAGCCGCTGGTTCACCCACGCGCATATCGTGGTCTTCGGCGCGCTTGTGGTTCTCGCGCTGCTGGCGCTGTTCGGGCTGCTACGCACCTTGCGCCAGCATCACTCGCACTGGCCGTTCGTGTTCACCCTGGCGCTGGTGTTCCTGGGCTACATCGGCCTGGCCTTCAGCATCTGGCCGAACATCGTGCCGCCTTCCATCAGCCTGTGGCAGGCCGCATCACCCCCGTCCAGCCAGCTGTTCATCCTGATCGGCACCCTGTTCATCCTGCCGATCATCCTGATGTACACCTGCTGGAGCTACTACGTGTTCCGCGGCAAAGTGAGGATCGGCGATGGTTACCATTGATAGCGAAACCCTTCGAACCACTACCAGGCAGAGGCCTTTCTACCAGCAGGTGGCGCAGCTGAGCCTGCTGTTCCTCGGCGGGCTGGTGATGCTGGCCGCCGCCACCGCACTGATGATGGAGTTGGCTTATGGAACGCTCTGAGGTATCGACCACCGGCCACCCGAGCGCCCCCTGGTATCGGCGGCTGGCATGGCTAGTGGGCATCTGGCTGGGCAGTGTGCTGGCCCTGGGTGCGGTGGCCGGCCTGTTGCGGCTGATGATGCACATGGCCGGCATGAGCACTCACTGATTGCTGATCGCATCGGTAAAGGCCCGGCGCCTTTCCCGGTGCACGGTCCCGGCAACCATTGAATAGCATCCGCCAGATGCAACGAGCCCGCGAGGCCCTCACCTCGCGGGCTCTTTACATCCGGATCAGGGCTGGCGTTCGGCCAACACTTCCAGCAGATCGGCGGAAGGCACGAAGAACAGGCCGCCGGTCACCGCCGTGCTGAAATCCAGCAAGCGGTCATAGTTGCCCGCCGGCCGGCCGACAAACATGTTTTCCAACATTTGCTCGATAGGCTCCGGCGAGCGCGCGTAACCGATGAAATAGGTGCCGAACTCCCCCGCCCCCGGCCGGCCGAACGGCATGTTGTCGCGCAGGATCTTCACCTCCTCGCCGTCCTTGGTGATGGTGGTCAAGGCACTGTGGGAAGAGGTCGGCTTGACGGCATCGTCGAGTTCGATATCGGACAGCTTCTTGCGCCCGATGATACGTTCCTGCGCCTCGACCGACAGCTCGTTCCAGGCGTTCATGTTGTGCAGGTACTTCTGCACCAGCACATAACTGCCGCCGCTGAACGCCGGGTCTTCATCGCCGACCAGGGTGAACTCGATGGCCTTGCGCCCGACCGGGTTTTCCGTGCCATCGACAAAACCGATGATGCTGCGCATGTCGAAATAGCGGAAACCCTGCACCTCGTCGACTACCGAGATCGCATCGCCCAATGCCCCGATCAGTTGCGTCGCCAGTTCGAAGCACAGGTCCATCTGGTCCGCGCGAATGTGCAGCAGGATATCGCCGGGGGTTGCCACGGCCCGGCGCTCTTGCGGGCCGAACTCGCGAAAGGCGTGCAGCGAGGCTGGGCGCGGCCCGCCAAACAGCCGGTCCCAGGCCGCCGAAGCAAAACCGCAGACACACGACAGGTTACCCGCGGGCACCCGCTTGCCGACCGAACGGGTGAGGCCCGCCACATCCTCGCACCAGCCCCGCACCTTGGCGGCGGCGTCACGGCCGGGGGCCAGGGTGGCGACGATAAAGATCGCGCTGCTGGTAATCGGGTTGCAGACGGATTGCGGTTCAGGAATATCGTTGGACATGGGCATGAGCACTCGGCGGAACGGGAAAGACCGCAGAGTAGCAAATAATCGCGGCGCTGCAGTCCGGCAGCGAGCCTCGCGCTCATGAAAGCCCACCGATGAAAAAAGGGGCGCCCCATGCGCCCCCTTCCCTGAATCGCCAGGGTCAGTTCAGCGTCGAGCGCACAATCCGTACCGGAACCGATTTGTAGGACGGCGTCCCGCTATCCACGTCGATGTAATCCAGCGGCACCAACTGGTTGGCTTCGGGGTAATAGGCCGCAACCGAGCCCGGGGAAATCTTGTATTCGATCGCGGTGATTTTCTCGTAGCGCAGCTTGCGCCCCTGGGTGACCGTCTCGATATCCACCAGGTCGCCATGGGCCAGGCCACGAGCATCCAGGTCCGCCTGATTGATGAACAGCACATCGCGCCGGCCGAAGACCCCGCGATAACGATCGTCCATGGCATAGATGGTGGTGTTGTACTGGTCATGGCTGCGAATGGTGATCAGGCGCAGAACGTCCGCGCCATCGACCACCTTGTCTTCATGCAGCCCGGGAAAGACAAAGAACTCGGCCTTGCCCGAGGGCGTGAGCCATATGCGCTCGGTGGGCGGCAGCGGCATGCGGAACCCGCCCGGCACGCGGATGCGCTGGTTGAACGCCTCGAAGCCGGGCACCGTTTTCTCGATCAGGTCGCGGATCTTGTCGTAGTCGGCGACCAGTTCCTGCCAGGGCACCTTGCTGCCTGGCAGCGTGGCCCGGGCAATGCCGGCCACTATCGCCGGTTCCGAGCGCAGGAACTCGGATGCCGGGGTCAGCTTGCCGGCCGATGCGTGGACCATCGACATCGAATCCTCGACGGTGATCGACTGGCGCATCCCGTCCTGCACGTCCAATTCGGTGCGCCCCAGGCAGGGAAACAGATAGGACTCCTTGGCGACCAGCAGATGGGAGCGATTGAGTTTGGTGCCGATATGCACGCTCAGGCCGAGCTTGCCCATGGCCGGAAAACACTGGCCCGGATCGGGCAAGGCGACGGCAAAATTGCCTCCCAGGCAAATCAGCGCCTTGGCCGTGCCCGCGATCATCGCCTGCATGGCTTTTACCGAATCGTGGCCGTGGGCCGCTGGCGGCTTGAAGCCGAATACTTTCTCCAGCCTGTCGAGAAATGCCTTCGACGGTTTCTCGGTAATGCCCACGGTCCGGTTGCCCTGGACATTGGAATGGCCGCGCAACGGGCAAATACCCGCGCCAGGCTTGCCAAAGTTACCGCGCAACATCAGCAGGTCACAGATCAGCCGGACATTGGCCGTGCCTTCGTTGTGCTGGGTGATGCCCATGCCGTAGGTGACGATGGTGGCGTTGGATTTTGCGTAAGCGGCGGCGACCTTTTCCAGCTCGGCCTGCTGCAGGCCGCTGGCCTGTTCTATATCGGGCCAGGCCGTGGCGTGCAGATCGGCGACCAGCTCGTCGAAACCCTGGGTGTGCTGGGCGATGAAGTCATGGTCGAGGACTTCGCCCACCGTCCGCTCCAGCTCCAGCAGCGCCTTCATGATCCCCTTGATCGCCGCCGCGTCGCCTCCGGCTTTTACCTGGAAGTAGGACGAGGCGATCCGGGTGGAACCGTAAGTCGCCATTTCAACCATGTTCTGCGGATCGGCAAAGCGCTCGAGCGCGCGTTCGCGCAAGGGGTTGAAGACCATGATCGGCACCTTGCGCCGCGAGGCCTCGTGCAGCGTGCCCATCATGCGTGGGTGGTTGGTGCCGGGGTTGTGGCCGATGGAGATGATCAGTTCGCAGGTATCGAAGTCGTCCAGCGACACCGTGCCTTTGCCGATACCGATGGATCGCGGCAGCCCGACGCTGGTCGGTTCGTGGCACATGTTGGAACAATCGGGAAAGTTGTTGCTGCCGTATTCCCGGATGAACAGCTGGTACAGATAGGCCGCTTCATTGGAGGCCCTGCCAGAGGTATAGAACTCGACCTGCTCCGGTTGCAGCCCCCGGAGTATCTCGCCTATTCGCGCGAACGCCGCCTCCCATTCGACCGGCTGGTAGGTGTCGCTGGCACGGTCATATACCAGGGGATGGGTGATACGTCCCAGGTCCTCCAGCTCGTAATCGCTGCGGTGCAATAACGAGGCGACCGGATGATTGGCGAAGAAGTCCGGAGTGACCCGCTTGTTGGTCGCCTCCCAGGTCACCGCCTTGGCGCCGTTTTCACAGAACTGGAAGGTGGATTTGTGCTCCTTGTCGGGCCAGGCGCAGCCCGGGCAGTCGAAGCCATCAGGCTGGTTGGTGCGCATCAGGGTGATGGGCGCCTTCAGCGTATCCATCTGCTCTCTAACCGCTGTCGCGGTGGCCTTGAGCGCCCCCCAGCCGCCAGCGGGGCCGTCGTAGTTACGAACACCGGGTACCTTGCGTCGAGTCGTCATGATCGCTCCCCATACGCCCCTGCCCTGTAGACAAGAAGCGTTGGTTGCCTGGGATCCGCCGCCATGGCGGCATTCGGTAACGGCCTACCGACCCGAATCGGGGGACGGTAGATGTCACACCTGAACAGCAAAAAAGACACGCAACCCAGAACCGGGTTTGAGGACTTGAAACCTTTGAATCAACGACGAAGGGTTGCGCTTGAATCTTTCACCCTGAGTTAAAACCTTAGTGGTGCGTCCCCGCCTGTCAAGGCAATAAATAGCTGGCAAATCGGGTAGTTACTTATCATTCGTATTAATTCGGCGACCAGTCACTCACCGGAACCCAACGCTCACTGCGCCGCCACCCGACGGCGCAAGCCCAGGCTCCAGCCCTGCTGCATGCCAGCAGCCGCCAGCAGGATAGCGATCACGCCGATCCATTGCAGCAGCTCCAGGCGATGGCCGAAGGCGAACCAGTCGACGAAGATCGCCGCGATCGGGTAGATGAACGACAGTGCGCCGGTCAGTGCGGTCGGCAGTTTCTGGATCGCGCCGTACAGCAGCACGTACATCACCCCGGTGTGGACGATGCCCAGGGTCAGCAGGCTGGCCCAGGCCTCCGGTGCCGTGGGCAGCGCGGAGAGATTGGCCCAGGGCGCCAGCAGCAACACCCCGGTGCAGACCTGGATCAACGCGATCAGGTGCGGCGGCGTGCCGGTCAGGCGCTTGATCAAGAGCGCGGCGAAGGCATACAGCAGGGCCGCCCCCAGCGCCAGGGCGATTCCCAGCAGATAGTCATTGCCCGCCGCGCCCTGCTCGCCATGGGCGCTGACGATCGCCAGCATCCCGGCGAAGGAAACGCTCAGCCAGAACAGTTTCTGCGCGGTGATTTTCTCGCCGAGGAACAGCGCCGCCAGCCCCACCAGCATGAACGGCTGGACGTTGTAGACCGCGGTGCCGATGGCGATCGAGGCCCGGGAATAGGAGGCGAACAGCAGCACCCAGTTGCCGACGATGGCGACACCGCTGAGCACGGCGAGGAGAAAGGTGGTGCGCGTCAGGATGCCGGGGCGCAGAAAGCCGAAGCCGGCACAGATCAGCAGCAGGGTCGCGGCGCCGAACACGCAGCGCCAGAACACCACGTCCAGCACCGGCTGCCCGGACACCAGCACGAACCAGCCGATGGTGCCGGAAATCAACATGGCGGCGGTCATTTCCAGTGAGCCGCGGCGTAACAATTTGTCCATGATCATTCTCCTCAACAAGAGCCAAAAGTATGACAATCGGCTCCTGCCCCGCTCAAGACTCAACGGTAGGCTAAAATCGGCTTACACCTTTTTTATCAAGGTACTTCTTAGGTTTTACCTAATGAGGTTGGCATGATCGACGAAATTGACCAGGCGCTGATCAGCGCCCTGATGGAAGATTCACGCCGTTCTCTCAAGGCCCTGGCGCAGATCAGCGGGCTGTCCTCGCCCAGCGTCGCCGAACGCCTGCGACGCCTGGAAGAACGTGGTGTGCTCAAGGCCTATACCGTCGAAGTCGACCCGAAGTTCTTCGGCTATCAATTGCAGGCCATCGTGCGCATCCGGCCGCTGCCGGGGAAACTCCAGGAAGTCGAACGACAGATCCTGGCCATCCCCGAGTTCACCGAATGCGACAAGGTCACGGGCGAGGACTGCTTTATCGCCCGCCTGCATGTACGCGACATGGAACAACTGGACAGCCTGCTCGACCACCTCAACAGTTGCGCGGAAACCAACACCGCGATCGTCAAGAAAAGCCCGGTGAAACGGCGGTTGCCGCCGATGGCGTAATGCCTGGGCTCACACACGGCGTTTGCCCCTGGCACCCAAAAACTGGCTAGACTCAGGACCTCATCGACGAAGGATTCGCACCGTGAAAACCTCTTTTCTGTTGCTGGCGGCATTGATGCTCTCAGGTTGTGGAACCATCGATACCGTCTTCAGGGAGGATGCGGTGGCCAGCGAGAAACTCAAGGAGCGAAAAACCTACTGCGGTGGCGTCCCGCGTATCTACAGTGGCGTGACTTACGATTTCTGCAGCCTGCATGCCCCTGAGCCAGAGAACGGCGCAACTCATACCGGCCCGGCCTCGAACCAAGCCATGCTGCTCGACATGGCCGTTTCAGGTGTGCTCGACACCTTGCTGCTGCCCTACACCATCTATCAGCAACAAACCGATGGCAGCCTGATCATTGCCGAGTAGTGCCCCGGACGTTCAGATCGCAGACAACAAAAAGCCCGCCGAAGCGGGCTTTTCTGTTTCAAGGCTGACGATCAGTCGTCGCGGCCCATGATGCCGAACAGCTGCAACAGGCTGACGAACAGGTTGTAGATCGATACATACAGGCTGATGGTCGCCATGATGTAGTTACGCTCGCCGCCATGAATGATGGCGCTGGTCTGGTACAGGATGCACACCGAGGAGAACAGCACGAAGCCCGCGCTGATCGCCAGTTGCAGACCGCTGATCTGGAAGAACAGGCTGGCCAGCGTCGCGCCCAGCAGGACGAAGAAACCGGCGGTGATGAAACCACCGAGGAAGCTCATGTCCTTGCGGGAGATCAGCACGTAGGCCGACAGGCCACCAAATACCAGAGCGGTCATCGCAAAGGCCGAGCTGACCACTTCAGCGCCGCCCTGCATGCCCAGGTAACGGTTGAGGATCGGGCCGAGCAGGAAGCCCATGAAACCGGTCAGGGCAAACGCCGACACCAGGCCCCAGGCCGAATCACGGAGTTTGTTGGTGAGGAAGAACAGACCGTAGAAACCGATCAGCACCACGAAAATGTTCGGGTAACCGACCCGCATCTGCTGGGCCACGTAAGCCATCACGCCGCTGAAGGCCAGAGTAAGAGCGAGTAGGCCGTAGGTGTTGCGCAGGACGCGGCTAACTTCTAGCTGCTCGGCCTGCACGCTGTTATTAACTGCGTAATCCTGTTCGCGCATGGCGACACTCCTGTTGGTTTGAAACGTTCAGTGGCAAAGATCATAACAGACGCTCTGCAACAAGCTATGTACAGAGTTTGACAGTGTGTTTCATTCAGGTATTATGGCGCCCGCAACAAAAACGGAGGTGTGGCCGAGTGGTTTAAGGCAACGGTCTTGAAAACCGTCGACTGTAACAGGTCCATGAGTTCGAATCCCATCGCCTCCGCCATCTTATGTACGCTAAAGCCCCGATCTTTCGGGGCTTTTTCGTTTCTGGCGCATAGCCCTTCAGACTTCCAAACAAGCCTCATCTAGCGTAGATATTCGGACGCGTCCTAAAACTATGCGCTTTGGATAGAGACCTGTCGTCTCACCACCTCCCCGAATAAATCAGCATTATGCCAATAGCGCATACTTCGACCCCCCTCCTACGGCGTCCTGCCGACCGAACATCCCCACCCTCACCCTACATCTCGTCGCCTCAAATCGCGCACCGCCACCTCCTCGATTACTGTATGCACATACAGCAACAAAAGCATGTGAGGCAGTACCGTGCACATCGACGACACAGACGACTGGCTGGGCATCCCCACGCCTCTCGAAATAGCAACACAGCACGGAGAGCTGCTTGAGAACAAAATCCAGGAACTGACAACCCAACTACGCGCAGCCAGGGAGAAGATATTCAAGCTTGTGAATATGCACGCCAAAGCTGAGGCTGAGCGCGACGAAGTCCTGGCAAGGCTGCGGGAGCGCGCTGGTGAAGCAGCAAGGATGCGGAAGAAGATAGCGAGCCTGGAGCTTTCGGTCAGAAGCATGGACCGAACAAACGAAGATCTGCGGAAGCTCATACGGCCCGAGGATATGAAGCGCTTTCGGTAATTCCGCTATCCCAGTTCGTCTGCAAAGGCGGCGGCCGCCTCCTCGATCAGTTCCCGCCACTCGCCCTCATCTATCACGCTGCGGGCGAGCATATCGTCTGCAAGCTCCAGCCTGGCGTCATATCGATCCTCAGGCGACGCCGCGGCGAAGCCCGGGTCATTGAAGAGCGCATACCACGCTTCCAGCGCGTCGATCTGTTTGATGTCCAGGGCCATAACGGATACCTGCCACCGGGGTCTACAGTGTAGAAACCGGCTGCAGCCTGGCCGTTCACCTCTTCCGACGTGCGGGAGATAGGAAATGTGCGGAAGAATCGCGCAGTACCGCGGCATTCACGACTTCGTGGCCGTGCTCAGCATGCCCGGTGCCCTGGTCAACTCAGCCGGCGATCAGCCGCTGGGGAGATACAACGTGCCGCCGACAACCCAGGTCGCCCTACTCCACGTTGAGGGCGATGCTCTGCACGCCGATATGGTGCGGTGGGGATGGCGGCCGCACTGGGCGAAGGATCGAGCCCCGCCGATAAATGCCAGGGTGGAGAAGGTCGCCCACAGGCCCTTCTTCCGTGCAATTTGGCCGCACCGAGCAATCACCCCGATTGACGGCTGGTTTGAGTGGGTCGACGAAGGAGGGCCAAGGAAGCAGCCCTACTTCATTCGCCGCAAAGACGGCGCCCCATGCCTCTGCGCTTCCATTGGTCAGCTTCCGGATTCCGATGAGGGCCATGGGGAACACGACGGGTTCGTGATCATCACCGCCGACGCCCAGGGCGGCATGGTCGACATTCACGATCGGCGGCAGGTTGTCTTGTCCCCGGAACTGGCCCGGGAATGGCTTGACCAGACGACGTCATTGGAGCGCGCCGAACAGATGGTGCTGCACCAGTGCGAACCGTCCGAGGCATTCGAGTGGCACCGTGTAAATCAAGCTGTGGGGAATTCCAAAAATCAAGGAAATCAGCTCATCGCTCGGATTGAAGGCACATTCCCTGGAGGTACGAAATGAACGTGGCCACATTGGGTGCTCTGCTCGTTTTGACCTCGTATGCATTTGCCGCGGATCAAACTCCGATGCAGAAATTTCATGCCGCGCTCATATCTGCAAAAATATCTGGTTGAATCGCCCCGGATTCTCTAGACACCTTGCAAGCTCATTGCGTAACGCTTTTCAAACTCTACCGGTGACAGCTGATTGTTGAAACTATGACGGCGTTTTGCGTTGTAGAACATCTCGATGTAGTCGAACACATCGCTACGAGCATCTTGCCGCGTGGTGTAGATTCTCCGCTTGATACGCTCCCGCTTTAGAAGCTGGAAAAAGCTCTCGGCTACGGCGTTGTCATGACAGTTGCCTCGGCGACTCATGCTGGCAACCAAATTATTCGCCTTCAAAAAACTGCGCCAAT
>NZ_OBDX01000069.1:0-4645 GCF_900215185.1 Pseudomonas sp. LAMO17WK12:I10
AATGGGCTCTGCGCATGCAGCAAACACACGCGGTCGACGTTCAAGTGATCTGGGGGCCAAACAATAGAAGAACAGGACAATGGCACTCAGAACAAGGCGATCTGTTCATGGTAACACCTGCTCCGAGCGGTTTCGTGGTGATGCCCAGGCGCTGGGTAGTGGAGCGAACTCATGCCTGGAATGAGAGGGCTCGACGACTAATTATGCATCACGACCGGTTGTTCGCTGTGAGTGAGGCGTGGGTGTGGCTGGCCGAAGCGCGCATACTCGCGCGCCGACTCACTACATAACTTTGTCTACACCCTCCTATCGATGGTCAATATAAATCTTTGACCATCCAGCATTCCGATAATGGGTTGGGCGAACACCAAGCTATAGGCCTTATAGCATCTGGCTTTCATCAAAAATAACCTAACCAATGTAGCAGTTTTGAGGTAAGCAAAAACTCAATCATCTCGCCGCTAACCCCCTCAAACGCTCCAATACCGTCAATCAGTCTGTTAAGGTCGAATCTTCACAGGATTTTTTGACAGGAGGTCATCATGGCGAAACCAGCCGCACGCCAAACCGACTTAACCAGTTGCCCGATCCCAGGGCATGGCACCAACCCAATAGCTACAGGCTCCCCAAACGTTTTCTTCGACGGGCTCCCTGCTGCACGCCAAGACGATGTTTGTACCTGCGGCAGTATCCTATCGACTGGTTTGGCCTCAACGGTATTCATCAACGGCAAGAATGCTGCAACTATCGATACCGGCGGTACTCATGGCAGCATCGTAATAGGTGGTTCCGGTACGATCATCATCGGTGACGTCCACACGCCAGCACCATTCATACCTCCAGAGCCTCTGAACATTCTTCCCAACTGGATCGGTTTCGTTATTCCCGCATCTGAAAGCTATGCGGGAGTTATGTGCACTGCACATTTTGACGACGGCTCTTCAATGTCTGGAACCTTTGACTCGGCCAATACAGTCAAGTTCTCCAACCCTACCGGAAGGCTTTGTCATACGTTGGAATTTGCTCAGCATGAAGATACCTGCACTACATCAAGCATAGACGGACTATTGAAAGAAATATTGGAATAAGGATCTTCTCATGACTGAACCTAACTTAGTGACCGGTAGCTATGTTGTAAAAAGCGAACACACGCTAACACAGTCACCTCTTGAAATGGCCGTCGCTGGCATGGAGGGCGCCGCAACACGGTTTTCTATAGATGCGATCAAAGACGAACGAGTCCGCGTGAGCTATCAACGCAATATTAAACGCATGTCTGAACAAATTTTCGCCGACGTACGAGCAGGAAACATCAGCGTTGAAGAGGGTACAAAATTTAGTAATGAAATGCGCAACAAAATTATGTTTGAGCATCGCAAATTCACTTCCGCTCATGGCCTAGCCATCGTACAAAAAAAGAAAAAATCCGGCAAAACCTACACAGAAATTCTCAACGAAAAGTCGAAAACTCAATTCGGCCAAAACTACGAACAACTTTCAAAGGCGCAGCAGAAAGAAGTTCTGTACAAAGCACTAGAACGCTCAGGAAGCGCCAACGCCAAATTCACCTCGGGCACGAAGATCATGTCCGTCATGGGGAAGGTTGGCATCATCCTGACCGCAGCACTGGCCACTTACGAAATTCTTGAAGCAGACAACAAAGTCAAAGAGAGCGCCCGTCAAGCGACTATCTTAGGCGCTGGTGCCGCAGGAGGGTTTCTGGCCGGACTAGGCGTTTCTGCTATTTGCGGCCCCGCAGCCCCTGCATGCGCCATAGCCGTCATACTGATCGGAAGCGCCGCGGGAGGTGTAGCCGGCGGAGTGATCGCCGATACTTTCGATGATGAACTGGAGGAGCTTTCGCATTGGGACATATTCTGACTCCGCAAGAGAAAGCGAGTATCCAGATAGCCCTGGCTGAAACTTTTGTAGATAGCGTCGTCGACTACGCTCATATCGCAGAGCGCATTCGCGGCTATGACTTAAAAATTGTGGAAGACATTCTGTATTCAGAAGTCGCCCCTGTATGTTTCAGCAACCTTGAGGCACCAGTCCCTCCTGTATGGACTGGCTTCAAGGACGACTGGCTATTAAATGAAATAGAAAACGAACTCAAGGCCCGAGAATCTAGTTTGATACGCCGAGCCTTTGACAAGCTAAAAGTTGCATGGCTTCGCTATAGCTATGGCTATATATGGAAAGAAATCATGAAAAATTATGACTCCAAAAAATAAAAATAAGCATTGATAGAAATCATAAGGAGGCTACATGGGCCTTACCAAACCGAATCAAGAGCTGCGCCGAGACCCGAAACAAGCAGCTGCTATTCTCAAGTGGTCCGGTGTCGATCTTTTCAAGGTTGCAGTTCGATTATCCGAGGTTGGGCTCGAAACCGAAGCAAGGGAATTGCTCAGAATGGCGAACAGCTACCAGGAAATCGAAGACCGGTTGGCGACCTATTCCAATGAGGTTAAGCAGGGACGAATTGTAAGAGCGAAACTATAAAAGACAGTATCTGCTCGTTGAAATAGAAAACTCAGCCCCCTTATGACCACCAACAAATCAGGTCGTCAGAACAGTCCACCTAGAGCGGCAGGCTCCCAGTTCATGATCACCAGTTCGCCGGTGACCTCGGCCTTACCTTGCCGCTGGTTCGTGTTGCTGTAGCGGATATCCAGGCACTCGAAGTGGAAGCCCTCAAACACCCGCCGGATATCAGGATGGTCGTTGATGCTGACCATCACCTTGCCTTTGCAGCGGCGCATGAAGTCGGCCATGCGTTCGTAGTTCTCGAAAGGGAAATCCACGCCATATCCGGCGGTCTGCCAATAAGGCGGGTCCATATAGTGAAAGGTATGAGCGCGGTCATAGCGCTCTGCACATTCAAGCCAAGAGAGATTTTCGACGTAGGTGCCAGACAGCCGCTGCCATGCGGCCGAGAGGTTCTCCTCGATCCGCAAGAGGTTGATGGCCGGCCCCGTGGTGGCGGTACCGAACGTCTGGCCAGTGACCTTGCCACCGAAGGCGTGCTGCTGCAGGTAGAAGAACCGGGCGGCACACTGGATGTCGGTAAGCGTCTCGGGGCGGGTCATCTTCTGCCACTCGAAGATCTGGCGGGAGCTGAGTGCCCACTTGAACTGACGGACGAACTCTTCCAGATGGTTCTGCACCACCCGGTACAGCGTCACCAAGTCGCCGTTGATGTCGTTAAGCACCTCGACGGGAGCCGGCTGGGGACGCATGAAGTACAACGCGGCACCGCCGGCGAAGACTTCCACATAGCATTCGTGAGGGGGAAAGAGGGGGATCAAGCGGTCGGCCAGGCGGCATTTGCCACCCATCCAGGGGATGATAGGTTGTTTGCAAGTCTTCATGGATAAACAGGCTATAGGCTCACCGCGCTTTGTGCACAAGGCAGGGGCCACGGCTAGACTTGCAGGAAGGGTCTGCGGGTTCGGCGGACCGGGCTTGATGTTGACGCATCCACCCGGCTCGCCTCTTTACTACTTGGTGACCTCGCGGACGTAGGCCTGACAGGCCTTCAGCGCGATCAGTCCTCGATCACCTTCGTCGGTGATGACGACAATTCGTTGAGCATGCGCTGGGTCAAGTTGGGCGCGTAGAGCTCCATCCACCACGCCTGCGGTGCCGGCGGGCGCTCGCATCCCACTGTCACCACCCTGGGCGGCAGCGGTTCCGGTGTCGAGTAGGACTGACAGCCGCACATCAGCAGTAGCCAGCCGATCACGCAAGCGAGCCTGGGCTTGTTGAGCATCGCTCATCTCCTTCCAGTGAGTTTGATCTTGGGTTTGCAGGCGATCCTCCAGCTCGCGGCGCAAGGCCTGCTGCGACTCTAACTGCCTGAGTGCTGCTACTGCGGCCTGTTCCCGCTCGCGCCCATGCGCCAGGTCTTTCACAGCGAGCTGTCGCTCATACCCCGTCGCCTGCTTGGCAAGCTCATCGGTCTGCCACATCCAAGCAATGCGAGCACCAACCGCAGCGCCGAACATCAGGGCCAGCACGCCCCACCTCCAGCCTAGGGACATCACATCAGCACCTGCTCGGCGCGCTTGTAGATCGCCAGACGATCATCCAGCCCGTTGAGTCCGCCGTTGATCCGTCGGGTGATGGCCTCGAACGCCGACGGCCCCTTGTCGGCCAGCGAGTTGAGACCGGTCAGATGCCAGAACCAACCGGCCGAGTCAGCAGCGTGCTCCGGACGCTCGAGGAGCTCCGGATGGTTGAGCAGGTCGAGGCCCAGCGCTTCGCCGCAACGCTGATAGTTGGTACGACCGGTCACTTGGATCAGGCCACGACCGCGATACTTTTGGCCGTCGCCGTCGGCTTCGAGCGTGTTGCCCAGCTGCGCGGCTAGCTTGCCGGTGTCGTACTTGGCCAGGTACTGATCACCGCCCAGCTCGCGGACGTAGCGCAGCTGGCCAGACTCATGGCCGACCTGGGCCAGGAACGCACGCTTGCGCAGCGGGGTGACGATGCCCCACTTCACCATCGACGCGTTCAGTACAGGAAGAAAAACGCCGGCTTGGGTGCCGGCGTTGGGGAGGATCTGTTGCAGTTGCTTGAGAGTGACAGTCATCTTGAATCTCCAGTTATGGCCACTCAGGCCGGTTTCACATCGACCACC